>JBDSHG010000089.1:0-9916 GCA_039918615.1 Gemmatimonadaceae bacterium
GCCGCGAGCAGGTTCTTCCCCCACTTGTACTGCGTGTGCGCGAGCCCGAGCTGCGCGAGGAGCGTCGGCGCGACGTCGACCTGTGAGCCGACGACGGTGACCACGGTGTCGCGCACCGCGAGCGCCCCGCCGAGCCAGAGCATCGGGATGTGGTAAAGCTGAGATGCGCTTTCCCCTGCGAGCGACGGAAGCTTCGGCAGCGGATGCCCGTGATCGGCGATGATGATGACGAGGGTGCTATCCCACCACGATTCATGCGACGCGCGCGCGACGAAGTCGCCGAGCGAACGGTCGGTGTAGACGAGCGCATTGAGAAAGCGGGACTGCTCGCTCGTGCCTTCGATCACAGGCGTCATCGGCACGTCGTAGGGCTCGTGGCTGCTGAGCGTGAAGAGCGTCGCGAAGAAGGGCCGCGGAAGGGTGCGCGAGTCGGCGAGCAATCGCGCGAGAACGATGTGGTCGTGGGCGCCCCACTTCGAGCTCCAGTCCTTGCGATCGAAGTCGTTCTCGCCGACGATGCGATCGAAGCCGTGGGCGACGAGATACGACTTGAAGTCCGCGAACTCGAGCTCACCGCCGTAATAGAACGCCGTGTGATATCCCGCGTGCGCGAAATCCTCAGCCAGCCCCGGCAGTCGCGCGGCGCGCGCTGGTGAGTTGAGGATCTGCTCGTGGGCCTGCGCGGGCCACCCACTCAGAATTGCGGCGAGCCCCTTCGCGCTCCGATTCCCCGAGGCGTAGATCGCGTCGAAGAGCACGCCGGTGTGCGAGAGCGAGTCGAAGTGCGGGGTGATGTTCGGAAGCCCGCCGAGACGCTGAACAACCTTCGCGGTTCCGCTCTCCCAAATGATGATGATGACGTTGGGCTTTCGTACCCGCAGCAGATGGCGCGTAGTACGGTCGGTCGCGTGTAGAAGCGAGTCGACGAGCGTGCGCGCGTCCGCCTCGGAGATCGCGGCTGCGTAGGGATTCGTCGTGCGATAGTCGCGTATGGTGAGCGAGTGGAGAAAGTTCCACGCGACGTTGAGCCCCGCCTGATTCGCGAAATCGCTGTGCGAGAAATACGTGCTGCTCGGGTTCAGAGGCGTCCACTGCACCCCGCCTCGAATCGGGACGAGCAGCAGCACCACGGTGAGCAGGAGCGGAGGCGCCGTGCGCACGAGCCGACCGCCGGGCGCCTCCGCCGCGTGCGTCTCCACGACGCGCTTGTAGCAAACGACGCCGATCGCGATGAGCGCGATGAGGATGACCACCAGCAACAGCAGCGGCGACGACTCCGCGCTCGCCGCCGCCTCGCTCGGCGTCTTCAGATAGGGGAGCAGCGACGAGTCCACGCGCGCGCCCCACTTGGCGAAGATGTCGAGATCGGTGGTGACGAGCACCGCAGCGAAGAAGATCGCGACGTAGCTGTACGCGCGGAGCACGATCGTCATTGCGCGCGCGGGGATGAGCGGTGCGAACGCGAGGAGGAGAGTCGGGATAACCGCGAGGTAGGCCGCGGCGGAGATGTCCATGCGCGCGCCGCGCAGGAACAGTCCGGCCAGCGTGGCAGCGCCGAGCGGCGCGGTTTCGGCGCCGTGATAGACGAGAAACGCGACGCGAAGGAGCGTGAAGTAGAGGAACCAGAACGCGAGGTAGCGCGCGAGGAAGACGAGCTTGGCGAGTGGCTCGCCGGGTGTTCGGGCGAGATCGCGCGATGAGGGCGCGGCGGTGGGCGTCATCGCGCGGGGAGCGGGTGACAGAGGGGGGATTCGGACACGCCACAATTTATCGGGAATCGCCCGCCGCATGACGGCGGGCGTGCATCCTGTTCGGCAGGCTGCGAAATGGGCGTCGCGCGCCACCTCGCGTGGGAGGAGCAGAGGACGCTTGCGCATTAGTACTTTGTTCTTTAAAGTACTTGGAACTACTTGGAGCTCTCATGTCGCACCCCACCGCCCTCCACCGCGCCCTCCCCGACTCACCCGCCCTCGCCCCCTGGGGCTTCGCCGCCGCCCTCGCCACACTCGGCACCACCACCCTCTGGCAAGCCAGCATCGGCATCAACTTCAGCGTCTGGATCCTCTGCGTCGTCATCGCGCTCCTCACCGTCATGCGCGATCGCTTCGGCGTCGTCAGCCCGCCGAGCCTCGCAGCCAGTGCATGGGCGGTCATTCTCGCCTTTGGAACCGCCATCACCACCGATTCCCTTCGTATCGGACTTCTGCTCCTTGCTTCGCTCTCACTGCTCGCGATCGCGCTCGTCTCCGCAAACAGATGGTCGCTCGACTCACTGCAGCTCCGCACCGCGCTCCCCGCTCCCTTCGTCGCGCTGGGACTCGTCGCCGCGTCAGCTCTCAGAGAAGCGATCGGCACCGCCCGCGGCACTCGCAGCCCCGCATTCGCATCGGCGGTGCGCAGCGCGATCATCACGATTCCGCTCGTCACCGCGCTCGTCTTTCTTCTGGCCGAGGCGGATCCGATCTTCGCCACAGCACGTGATGGACTCATGCACGGCGTCCCCAGGGAGCTCATTGCAAAGTCCGCCTTCTTCGCGCTCCTGCTCGGCGTAACGCTGGGTGCATTCGGAGATGTGACGCGCAGCGCGAGGAGGAACGTTGCGCACACGCCCTCCGACTCACTCGAGATCGGCGCCATCGAACGACGCGTCCTCATGAGCGCGCTCGCCTCGATCGTGTGGCTCTTCGTCGCGAGCTCAGGGCTATCGCTCACGCATAATCCGGCCGCTGTGACGGGGAGTGGGATCACCTATGCCGAATACGTGCACCGCGGCTTTGCCGAGCTCTCGGTCGCCGCGACGATCGTGATCGGCGCCGTACTGGTGACTCGTCGATCGTGGATGCGATCCGATGCGTGGGCGCGGGGGATTGCGGCCGCGGCGATTTTGGGTGAGACAGGGATGATCGCGATCGGGTTCATGCGTATCGTGCGCTACGAGCAGGCTTACGGCTTCACGCAGCAGCGGCTGTATGCGCAGGCCTACATCGTCGTCCTCGCCTGCATGAGTGTGCTGCTGCTCGGCGAAACGCTCCGACGCTCGACGTCCAGCCACTTCTCCTATCACAGCGCGAGCGCCGCCCTCCTCGTGTTTACGGTGTGCGTCTTCTGCAATACCGAGTCGTGGATCGTGCAGCACAACATCGAGCGGTACCGCGAAACGGGTCAGCTCGACACGTCGTACATCACCTATCAGATGTCCGACGATGCGATTCCGGCGCTCGTCGAAAACATCAAGTGGCTGCACCAGCCCGAGCGCGCCACGGTTAGGTCGTTTATTCGAAACAAGGACATCGAGCTTCAGCGAGCCGCGGATTCGAAATGGTACGCGTGGAACTACCGTGCCCGCGCAGGGAGGAGAGCTGCGCACATGTTCCGCGCGAACGATCTCTCCGGACCTCCACTCCGCGAAAGCGGCAACGAATAGCACTGGCACCGCACTTCGCGGCCGAGCTCGTCATCGAGAATCCAGCCTCGGCCTCCGCTAAATTTCCACATGCTTCTCCGCATCACCGATCGTGGGCTGTACTGCGAGGCCGGCGACTTTTACATCGACCCGTGGCAGCCCGTCGATCGCGCGGTGATCACGCACGCGCACGGCGATCACGCACGTTGGGGTTCCCGCCACTATCTCGCATCCGCCGAAGGGCGCCGCGTGCTGCGCACCCGTCTCGGGGCGGACGCATCGATCCAGACGGTGGAGTACGGCGAGCCGCTCGACCTCAACGGCGTGCGCATCTCCCTCCACCCCGCCGGACATATTCTCGGCTCGGCACAAATTCGCGTCGAGCGCGGCGGCGACGTGTGGGTGGTCTCCGGCGACTACAAGACCGATCCCGATCCGACGTGCACGCCGTTCGAAGTCGTGAAGTGCCACAGCTTCATCACCGAGTCGACCTTCGGACTTCCGATCTATCGCTGGCGCGCGCAGGCGGAAGTGTTCGGTGAGATGCGCGACTGGTGGCGCGCAAACGCGGAGGCGAAGCGCGCGTCGATCATCTACGCCTACGCGCTCGGGAAGGCGCAGCGCGTGCTCGCAGGGCTGCTCGATGCCGACCATGGCGTCGACCGCGGCGCCATCGGCCCGATTTACACGCACGGGGCGGTGGAGCGGCTCACCCGCGACTATCGCGATTCGGGGATCGCGCTGCCGGCGACGCAGCATGCGAGCGAGATGCCGCGCGGGCACGACTTCGCGGGATCGCTCATCGTCGCGCCACCGTCGGCCGCCGGCAGCACGTGGCTGCGCCGCTTCGGCGCGGCGTCGCCCGCGTTCGCATCTGGGTGGATGCAGATCCGTGGCGCGCGCCGCCGACGCGCAGTCGATCGCGGCTTCGTGCTCTCGGATCACGTCGACTGGCCCGCACTGCTCGCGACGATCGAGGCGACGGGCGCCGAGCGCGTGTGGGTGACGCACGGATTTCGTGAGCCCGTGGTGCGCTGGCTGCTCGAGCGCGGCATCGATGCGCTCAGCATCGCGAGCCACTGGGACGGCGAGGAGGAAGTGGAGTCGCCGGCGGCGGGCGAGGAGATCGTCGCGTGAAGCGCTTCGCGCAGCTGTTCGCCGAGCTGGATCGCACGACGCGGACGAACGAGAAGGTCGACGCGATGACATCGTACTTCGCGAACGCCGACGCGGCGGACGCGGCGTGGGCGGTCTACTTCCTCTCTGGCGGGCGGCCGAAGCGGCTGATCCCCGTGCGGCGGCTGTCGTCGTGGGCGATGGAGATCGCGTCGATCCCCGAGTGGCTTTTCGGCGAGTGCTACGACGCGGTCGGCGATCTCGCGGAGGCGATCTCGTTGCTTCTTCCGCCGGCCACGAGCCATACGGAGCGCCCACTGCATGAGTGGATGGAGCAGCGCGTACTGCCGCTCGCGAAGCTGAGCGAGGAGGCGCAGCACGAGAGTATTCGCGAGAGCTGGAGCGCGCTCGACGGCGTCGAGCGCTTCGTCTGGAACAAGCTGATAACGGGCGGCTTTCGCGTGGGCGTGTCGCATCAGCTCGTGGTGCGCGCGCTCTCGCGTGCGAGCGGGATCGACGAGGGCACGATCACGCATCGCCTCACGGGCCACTGGACGCCGACCGCCGCCGCGTATCTCGCGCTGCTCGCGCCGGACACGAGCGATGCGGATCGGTCGCGGCCATATCCATTCTACCTGGCGTACGCGCTCGAGGGATCGCTCGAGGAGCTCGGCCTCGCGAGCGAGTGGCAGCTCGAATGGAAGTGGGACGGCATCCGCTCGCAACTCATCCGCCGCGACGGGAAGACGTATCTCTGGTCACGCGGCGACGAGCTCGTGACCGATCGCTTTCCGGAGATCGCGGCGGCGGCCGACTTCCTTCCGGACGGCACGGTGATCGACGGCGAGATCATGCCGTGGGCGAACGACGCTCCTCTCCCCTTCGCGCAGCTGCAGCGTCGCATCGGGCGCACGAAGCTCGGGCCGAAAATCCTCGCCGATGTGCCCGTCGTGCTCATCGCCTACGACCTGATCGAGATCGAAGGTCGCGATGTGCGCACCGAGCGGCTCTCGGCCCGCCGCGCGCTGCTCGCGGATATCGTTGCCAACGCGCGCGCAGAGTCGCGACTGCTGCTCTCCCCCCTTGTCGCCGCCGCGACGTGGGACGACGCGCGCGATGCGCACGCGCACTCGCGCGAGCAACTGGCCGAGGGGCTGATGCTCAAGCGACTCGAGTCACCGTACGGTGTTGGTCGTCGCAAGGGAGGATGGTGGAAGTGGAAGGTGCAGCCCTTTATCGTCGACGCGGTGATGGTCTACGCGCAAGCAGGCCACGGGCGCCGCGCGTCGCTGCACACGGACTACACCTTCGCGGTGTGGCGCGACGGCGTGCTCGTGCCGATCGCGAAGGCGTACTCGGGGCTCACCGACGTCGAGATCCGCGAGCTCGACGCGTGGATTCGTCGCAATACGATCGAAAAGTTCGGGCCCGTGCGGCATGTGCAGCCGGTGCACGTCTTCGAGCTCGCCTTCGAGGGAATTCAGTCGTCGCCGCGCCACAAGTCGGGGATCGCGGTGCGCTTTCCGCGAATCTCGCGCTGGCGCAAGGACAAGCCGCCCGAGGAGGCCGATACGCTCGATACGTTGCAGGCGCTGCTGAGGGAGCACTCGTGACCGCGCTCGCTCCGCGCATAGATATCTTGAAGTCAAGAGATATTTCCGGCGAGGTAGATCGCTGGTTCGCGACGCGGGGCTGGCTGCCGTTCGGCTTCCAGCGCGAAGTGTGGAGCGCCTATCGCGACGGCGAGAGCGGGCTGATACACGCGGCCACGGGCACGGGGAAGACGCTCGCCGCATGGTGGGGCCCGTTGCTCGAGTGGCTCGAGGAGACGCGCGACGTTGCCCCCCTTCGCGCGAAGAAGGTGCGTCGCAGCACGGCACCGCCGCTTCGCGTGTTGTGGATCACGCCGCTGCGCGCGCTCGCGGCCGACACTGTAGAGGCGCTCGCAGCGCCGCTGCGCGACCTCGAGATCCCGTGGACGCTCGAGTCGCGCACCGGCGACACTCCCGCCGCGATGCGTGTGCGGCAGCGCAAGCGTCTGCCCACCGCGCTCGTCACCACTCCCGAGAGTCTCTCGCTCCTGCTCACGCGCGACGATGTGCACGAGATCTTCGCCGATCTCCGCGCCGTCGTCGTCGACGAATGGCACGAGCTCCTCGGCACCAAGCGCGGCGTGCAGGTAGAGCTCGCCCTCGCGCGCGTGCGCTCGCTCGCGCCCGCCGCGCGCGTGTGGGGGCTCTCGGCGACGATCGGTAATCTCGAGCAGGCGAGAGACTCGCTGCTCGGCGGCGATGTCGCATCGTCGCGTTCCGCATCGAGGATCATACGAGGCGTCGAGCCCAAACGCGTGATCGTCGACTCCCTCATCCCCCCGACCATCGAGCGCTTCCCGTGGGCCGGCCATCTCGGCACGCAGATGGTGCCGCAGGTCGTCGCCGCGATCGAAGAGGGCGAGAGCGCGATCGTCTTCACGAACACGCGATCGCAGACCGAGATCTGGTATCAGGCAATCCTCGCCGCGCGCCCGGAGCTGGCCGGCACGATCGCGCTGCATCACGGCTCGCTCGACCGTCGCAAGCGCGATTGGGTCGAGAACGGCCTGCGCGCCGGTACCCTCCGCTGCGTCGTCGCCACCTCGTCGCTTGATCTCGGCGTCGATTTCTCTCCCGTCGATCGCGTGCTGCAGATCGGTAGCCCCAAGGGAATCGCGCGGCTACTTCAGCGCGCGGGGCGCAGCGGCCACCGCCCCGGCGCGGTGAGTCGCATCTCCTGCGTGCCGACGAACACCCTGGAGTTGATCGAAGTAGCCGCCGTGCGCGACGGGATGCACGCAGGCGCCGTCGAGGCGCGCATGCCGCTCGCTCGTCCGCTGGACGTGCTCGCGCAGCACGTCGTCACCGTCGCGATCGGCGGTGGCTTCGAGCCCGCGCAGCTGCTGGCCGAGGTTCGCACGACGCACGCGTATGCGGGGCTGACGGATGCCGAGTGGGAGTGGACGATCGCATTTCTCACGAGCGGCGGCGCCGCCCTCACGGCGTATCCCGAGTACGCGCGCATCGTGCGGGATGGTCCGCGCTACATCGTGCAGGACGCAGAAATCGCCCGGCGGCACAAGATGGCTATCGGCACGATCGTCGGCGACGGCCACATCATCGTGAGCTACGTGCACGGACGCGCGCTCGGCTCCGTCGAAGAGTCATTCATTGCACGCCTGAAGCCGGGCGATCGTTTCGTGTTCGCGGGAACGCCGCTCGAGTTCGTGCGCGTGCGCGACATGAAGGCGTGGGTGAAGCGCGCTTCGAGTGTGAAGGGCGCGATCCCGCGTTGGGCCGGAAGCAGGATGCCGCTCTCCGGCGAGCTCGTCGAGATGCTGCGTGGTCGCCTCGGCGAGGCGGCGGATGGTGTGTACCGGGATGCGGAGATGGAAGCGGTGCGTCCGCTGCTCCGTGTGCAGGCGAAGTGGTCGGCGATCCCGAAGCCGGACGAGCTGCTCATCGAGCGCGTGAAGTCGCGCGACGGATGGCATCTCTTCCTCTTCCCTTTCGAGGGACGGCTCGTGCACGAGGGACTCGCAGCGCTGCTCGCCTATCGGATGGCGCGGCTGCGGCCGATCACCTTTTCGATGTCCGCGAACGACTACGGCTTCGAGCTACTCTCGGCTGAGGAGCCACCGCTGGATGAGGCACTCGCGGCGGGGTTGCTGTCGCCGGAGCATCTCGCCAGCGACATTCCCGCCTCGCTGAATGCGACGGAGATGGCGAAGCGGCAGTTCCGCGAGATCGCGCGCGTGGCGGGGCTCGTGTTCCCCGGCTTCCCTCGAGCGGGGAAATCGGCGCGGCAGCTGCAGGCGACGAGCGGATTGTTTTTCGAGGTCTTCCGCCAGTACGATCCGTCGAATCTGTTGTTGACGCAGGCGCATCGCGAGGTGCTCGAGCGGCAGCTGGAGCGGAGTCGCCTCGGGCGCACGCTGCAGCGCATCGCGAAGGCACGTGTGATCGTGACGTCGCCGCCGAGGATCACGCCACTCGCTTTTCCGCTCTGGGTCGATCGCAATCGCGAACGCGTGTCGTCGGAGAAGCTCGCGGACCGGATCCGGCGCATGCAGCGCTCCCTCGAACGGGCGGCTGGAAAGGGATGACGCCGCTGGTCACCGGATCGGAACGCATGCGGGTTTCCGGAGAAGATCTCGAGCTCCTCCCCGACCACGCGGTCTTCTGGCACAGGATGTCCACGCTGCTCGTGGCGGACCCGCACTTCGGGAAGGCTGCGACGTTTCGCGCGGCGGGGATCTTCGTCCCCGAGGAGACGACCGCGATGACACTGACGCGCCTCGACATTCTTCTGTGGGCGACGAGCGCCACTCGGATCGTCTTCCTCGGCGACTTTCTCCATGCGCGCGAGGGACGCCACCCGGAGACGCTGCGCGCGATCGAGGAATGGCGCGCCGGACACTCGTCGGTCGCAATGCTCCTCGTGCGCGGAAACCACGATCGCCGCGCCGGCGATCCACCGGAGTCGCTGAACATCGAGTGCGTAGACGGTCCCGTAGTCGACGGCCCGTTCGCGTTCGCGCATCATCCAGCCACGGTGCCCGGCGCGTACGTGCTCGCGGGGCACGTGCATCCCGGCGCGCGGTTGTACGGAGCGGGGCGCGAGCGCGTGCGGGTGCCCTGCTACTGGTTTGGAGCGGAGTGCGCGGTGCTCCCCGCGTTCGGCGAGTTCACGGGGCTCGCGGACATCGATGCGAAGGCGGGCGATCGGGTGTGGGTAACCACCGGTGAGGAGGTCATCCCGATCGCATCGGTCAGCGTGCCACAGCGATCGTCGAACTAGTGGTCAGGCCGGCGGTGTGTGGTGGACGACGGTGAGCAGAAAGGCTCCTCCGGCGCTGGAGCGCGCCGAGTGCTCGACGTTAGCGGCGATCACGAGAAGATCGCGGGCGGCCAGCGGATAGTCATTCCCCGCTGCAGTAAAGGTGATGTCTCCCTCGAGCAGCTGAAGGGATATCGGGCCGGTCGTCGAGTGGGCCGGGAGCAATCCGTTCGGGCCGAGGGCGATCATCGTGACTCGAAGCGGCCCTTCCTTGATGAGCGTCCGCGCGCTGCGCCCATGCATCTCCACGAGCGAGCGGTCGATGAGCATCTCGTCGTCCGTGAGGTGATTGACGAGAACCTCGCCCGTGAGCGTCCGATGCATCGATGACATGCAGGTATCTCCAATTGAGTCTGGTTGGAAGCTAACGGGAATGGAAGCACTGTAAGGATCGTGCACCCGGCGGCATCTATCTGTAATGCCACCACAGGACGCAATCGCGATCGGCGAGGAGCGGGCGTTGCTCGACGAGGCGGCCGCGGGCTCGACCGACGCGCTCGCACGACTCTTCGAGCTCCACAGCGC
>JBDSHG010000090.1:0-13116 GCA_039918615.1 Gemmatimonadaceae bacterium
CGTCGTCCCGTTCGCGCAGGGGAAGGATCGCAAGGAGCCGCAGCTTCTTTCCGACGGCGACCTGCCGGTGACCTCGCCGCGCGGTGACCGCATTGCGTTCATCAAGGAGCATCAGATCTGGATCGCACGCGTCGACAGTGCCGGCTCGGGGAAGCGGCTTTTCTTCGCGCGAGGCGAGAGCAGCTCTCCGGTGTGGTCACCAAACGGCGAGAAGCTTGCCTTCGTCACGAGCCGCACTGATCACTCCTTCGTCGGTATCTTTACCTCCGACTCCGCGCCGATCCTCTATCTCGCACCGTCGACTTCCAACGACGGCTCACCGCGCTGGTCGCCCGACGGCACGCGCGTCGCCTTCGTGCGGCAACCAGGCAGCGGCGGCGCGCCCGAAACGCTACTCGAGCTGCACCCGCAGCGGTGGGAGCTCTGGACTGCGGACGCAACCAGCGGCATCGGCCATCGCCTCTGGAAGGCCCCATACACACTGCTTGGGACGGCGCCGAGCACGCAGGGGGACGCGAATCTCTCGTGGAGCACGATGAGCCGCCTCGTGTTCATGAACTCGCTCGATGGTTGGCAGCACCTCTACTCGATTCCGGACAACGGCGGCACGCCACTGCTGCTCACCCCAGGCAAGTTCATGGTCGAGTACGTACAGCAGTCGCCCGATGGCCGCTCGATCATCTACAACGCGAACACGGGGACGACGCGCGGGGACATCGATCGCCGGCATCTCTACACCGTGCCGGTCGATCGCGCCGCGCCCACCGCGATCACGTCGGGCGAGGGGCTCGAGTGGGATCCGCATATCGTCGATGGCGGCCGCTCGGTCGCGTACGTCGGCGCCGGCGCGCAGAAGTCGCCGCTGCCGATGGTGGTATCCGTGAGCGGCGGCGCACCGCACGTCATCGGCGAAGAGGTCGTGCCGTCGACCTTCCCGACATCGCAACTCGTGATCCCGAAGCCCGTCGTCTTCCACGCAACTGATGGCGTCGAGGTGCACGGGCAGCTCTTCGTTCGCGATGACGGAAAGCCCGGCGCGAAGAAGCCCGGCATCATCTTCGTGCACGGCGGCCCGCCGCGTCAGATGTTGCTGGGCTGGCACTACATGAACTACTACTCGAACGCCTACGCGGTGAACCAGTATCTCGCGAATCACGGCTACGTCGTGCTCGCAGTGAACTATCGGCTCGGTGTCGGCTACGGCGAGCGCTTTCACAATCCCGCGCACAGCGGGCCATTCGGAGCCTCCGAGTACAAGGACGTGCAGGCCGGCGCCGCGTACCTGCAAGCGCTCGGTGCCGTGGACGCATCGCGGATCGGCATTTGGGGCGGATCGTACGGTGGCTATCTCACCGCGCTCGCGCTGGCGCGCAACTCCGATGTGTTCAAGGCGGGCGTCGATCTGCACGGAGTGCACGACTGGATCGACGACTTCGGCAGCTACCTGACGCAGGCGAAGCTCCGCTACGAGCAGGGCGACATCAAGCGCGCGCTGAACGTTGCGTGGGCGTCATCGCCGGTCGCGTCGATGGCGACGTGGAAGAGCCCTGTGCTGCTCATTCAGGGCGACGATGATCGCAACGTCAGCTTCCACGCGACCGTCGACATCGCCCGCCGCCTGGACGCGAAGGGAGTGTCGTACGAGGAGCTCGTGCTCCCTGACGAGATCCACGGATTCCTTCGGCACAAGTCGTGGTTCACCGCGGACTCCGCGACGGTCGCCTACCTCGATCGGAAGCTCGGCGTGCACGCGGCTCCGTAGCCGCGCGCACGCGCAGCGCGTCAGCCGAACTGCCAGCCGAGCAGGTTCCACTGGTAGAAGAAGAACGAGACCGCGATGCACGCGAGCACCACGAAGGTGAATTGCACGCGGCGTCCAACGGTCCACCATGAGCGCCGCCAGACGTTGAACGAGGCAATGAGGAGCGCGACCGTCGCGAGCACGAAGATGATCGGCAGCACCAGTGCGACCTTGAGCGAGGTGGGAACCGATCCGCCAAGGTCGGAGGCTGTGCTCGCGATCACCACGCCCAACGTGATGAGAGTGATGAAGAAGAGCGCGGATTCGACGAGTGCAAGCCACACGACGCGCTTTTGGTCGCGCGGCAGCGCCTGCAATCCCGTGCGGCGGTAGAAGATCGTCAGAAGCGCCGCGAGAAAAATCAGCGTCGAGAGGCCGAGCAGCGTCCACCAGAGCGACGGGGTGTCGGCGAACGGCACGCGCTCGGTGCCCATGAACGGGAACGCGTCGACGTTGAGGCGCGTCACCTTGCCCGACGCATCCTGCGTGAATCCCATGCGATATTGGCCGTCGACCTGCTGGAAGAGGCTGTCGCCGATGGGAACGAATTGCGCGGGATGTTCGCCGATGCCGCTGACGATGAGGCGATTCTCCTTCGGCACGACAGTGACCGAGATGGGCGGGGCCAAAACCCCGAGCGCCTTGTCGATCTTGGTGGTGCTGTGGCGAGCGAAGCGGTACGCGCCGGCGTACTTCCGGGAGCGCGTGGCGAAGTCGGCCGCCATCGGAAGCGTGTCGGGCGTGGGCGTCGGGAAATATTTGGCGAAGAACGATTGCAGAATGCCTTCGCGCAAATGCTCTGCGCCCGTACCGACGTAGGACATGAAGATTCCCGTCTTCGCCTCCGGCACGATGAACATCGCGGTGTGGAAGCGCTGGGTGTCTCCCTCGTGGCCGATCACGCGCGGGTTGCTGACGTGCAGCTCGTAGAAGCCGAGCGCCATCGATGGGAGACGCGGATCGTTCGAGAATGCACGAGCGTGCATGAGTGCCGTCGTTGCGCTGTCGAGGATGTGTGCGCCGTGAAACTCGCCGTTCTGCATGTGCGCCATCATAAAGTGCGTCATGTCGATCGCCGAGAACGAGCCGGAGCCGGCTGGGCGGAATCCGCCGACATACTCGAACGGCTTGGCGGTATACACGCCGTTCTCGAACGCCGAGCCGGTGACGGCGTCGGCAACGAGGTTCGAGGGGAGGGGCTCCTGGAAGGTTGCGTGGTGCATGTCGAGCGGCTCGAGAATGAAGCGGCGGATGTAGTCGTTGAAAGGGACGCCGCTCACATCCTGAACGAGGAGCCCCGCGAGCGCGGCGCCGTAGTTGGAGTACGAGGAGAGCGCACCCGGAGGCCGTACTCGTGTGGGCATGTGCTTCTCGAGCGCGACATCGATTGGCAGGACCTGCGTGGAGTCGTTGGCGATGAGGTAGCCGAGCCCGCCGTCCTCGAAGCCGGAGGAGTGGGTCATGAGCGAGCGCACGGTGACCGGCTGTCCGAACGCCGCGGGGATCTGGAACTGCTTGAGGTATTTGTTGACGTCGGCATCCAGATCGACCTTTCCCTGCTGCACGAGCTGCATGAGGGCGGTCCAGGTGAAGAGCTTCGAGGTCGAGCCGATGCGGAAGAGGCTCGTCGCGGGATCGGCGGGCGTCTTCTTCGCGTCGTCGGCGTAGCCGTAGCCTCGGGCGTAGAGGACGCGGCCGTCCTTGACGACGGCGACGACTGCCGCCTGGACGTGATCCACCTCGACGTACTGCCTGAAGGCGCCGTCGAGGAAGGCCCCGAGTGCGACGGTGTCGTCCAATGCGCCGGACGCTGGCGCTGCCGACGCGGGGGCGTTCTTCGCGTGCGGGGTGCCGACGGGCGTCTGGGCCTGAACGGAGGAGGCGAAGAGCAGCACCGCGGTCGCGAAAGCAATCCTGCAAGTGAACGTCGCGCGACATTCGCTCATGACCCACCTCTCGAGCTGTACGGGAAGACTGCCTCACCATGGAATAGAGGTATACTGTAGTGGTATACCGCAAAGTCGCAAGGCGCCGGTCCCGCCCCCATCTTCCGAGAGGCGAAGCCTCGGTGTGAAGAGATCGAACGAGGCGGGGACGATGACTCTTGCCAGTGATCGACTGTGACCGAGAACGGAACGGACGAGATTCTCACGGATGCCGCGGTCGCATTCGTCGCCAGGGTGACGCGCGCCTTTGCGCCCCGGCTCGGCGAGCTGCTCGCCGCGCGCGCGTCGCGGCGCGACGAGCAGGTACGAGGACATCGCCTGGATTTCGATCCCGCGACCAGCGCCATCCGTGAGGGAAGCTGGCGCGTCGGCGAGATCCCCCACGACCTCCAGCGGCGCATCGTCGAGATCACAGGGCCCGTCGACCGCAAGATGATCATCAACGCGCTCAACTCCGGCGCCGATGTGTTCATGGCCGACTTCGAGGATGCCACGGCGCCCTCGTGGAGCAACCTGCTGAACGGCCAGGTCAATCTGCGGGACGCGGTTCGCGGAACTATCGCGTACACCGATCCGTCCACAGGAAAGCGCTATGCCCTCGCCGGCACGCCCGCCACCCTCATCGTGCGCCCGCGCGGCCTCCACCTTCCCGAGTCGCACATGACGGTCGATGGGCGGGCGGTGCCTGGTCCGCTGTTCGATGCGGGATTGTTCCTGTTTCACAACGCGCGCGCGCTCCTCGATCGCGGATCGGGACCGTACTTCTACCTCCCGAAGCTCGAAAGCGCGCATGAGGCGGCGTGGTGGAACGACGTGTTCGTGGCGGCCGCGAAGGATCTCGGGCTTCCGCGCGGGGTGATCAAGGCGACAGTGCTCATCGAGACGCTCCCCGCGGCCTTCCAGATGGATGAGATTCTCTACGCGCTGCGCGAGCATGCGGCGGGGCTCAACTGCGGCCGCTGGGACTACATCTTCAGCTTCATCAAAACGCGGCGCGACGATCCGGATGCCGTACTTCCGGATCGTGTGCAGGTCGGCATGACGCAGCCGTGCATGCGTGCGTACACGCAGCTCGTGGTTCGCACGTGCCACCGTCGCGGTGCGTTCGCGATCGGCGGCATGGCCGCGCAGATCCCGGTGAAGAATGATCCCACCGGCAACGCGGCCGCGCTCGAGCGCGTGCGCGCGGACAAGGTGCGTGAGGCCACCGACGGCCACGATGGCACCTGGGTCGCCCATCCGGCACTGGTCTCGGTCGCCCGCGAGGCATTCGCCGCGCACATGACGGGCGACAATCAGCTCGGCCGGCTTCGCGAAGATGTACACGTGAACGCCCCCGATCTGCTGCAAACGCCCATGGGCACTCGCACGGAAGAAGGGGTGCGTCTCAACGTGCGCGTCGGAGTGCAGTACATCGAGGCCTGGCTCCGCGGTAACGGGGCCGTTCCGCTGTACAACATGATGGAGGACGCCGCCACCGCGGAGATCTCGCGCACCCAGCTCTGGCAGTGGATCGCGCACGGCGCGGTACTCGAGGATGGGCGAGTCGTCACGCGCGTGATGGTCGAGCGGATCGTGAAGGAGGAGCGTCTGCGGATACGCACCGAGATCGGTGACGAGCGTTTCCGCACCGGTCGTTTCGAGGAGGCCGTGGCGCTGTTCCTCGGTCTCGTGTTCGGAAAGGAGCTCGAGGAATTCCTGACGCTCCGCGCCTACCCGCTGCTCGACGATCTCACGCCGCGCGTGACGGTGTAACGGCGAGCGCTAGTGCGTGGTCGGGCTCGCCGAGGGGATCTGGTCGTACGGAATGTTGGCGATCGGATACTGCTCCCATCCCCGGTAGTCGAAGTGCCACCACTCCGCATGGTAGACGGTGAATCCCTCCGCCTCCATCGCCTGACGCAGCAGGGCGCGCAACCACCGCTCCCGCGACGTGCCACCGGGATAATTTGCGAACGCGCGGTCCGATGTCTCGTCATACGTGCTCGGCATCCCGACCGGCGCACCGGTCGCGAGATCGTACAACGTGATGTCCGCAGCCGCGCCGCGGTTGTGCCGCGATCCCTGCGACGGGTCGGCCACGAAAATCTTCTTGTCCGCCGGGACGGCGTCCCAGAACATCTTCGTCACGTACCACGGCCGGTAGCTGTCGTGGACGAGTATGCCGTAGCCCGACTCGCGCAGCCGCCGGTGTGCACGCACCAGCGCTTCGGCCGCGGGGCGCTGCAGGAAGGCGCGCGCCTGCGGATAGAACTTCGTGCCGAGGAAGTTGTGCTCCGTCGCGTAGCGGATCTCGAGGTGAATCGTGCTGTCGAGCGTTACGAGATCCACCAGATCGGAAGCGCGGCGTCCGGTTTCCACCGGTGGCGACCCCGCGCGCGCGTCGCGCTCCAGCTCGGCGATCGGGCGCACCGGTGTGACCACGAGCTGATTGCCGGACGCCGGCCCCACCGCACGCCGTGGAAACCACACCTTGCCCACGTGCAACCCGGTCACGGCACCCTGCGGGTCGAACGAGAACGAGACCGGCTCAGCGTCGTACAGCGAGGCTGCGGGAAACGCGAACGTCGAGTCGTTCCTGCGCGTGAGCGGCGACTGGAAGAACCACTCGATGAGCGCTTCGAGATGCCCGCGCTCTTCGAGGATGTAGAGAACATCGTGATCCCACCCGTACTCGCCCACGAGCTTGAGCAGCGCCGCGGATGGCAGTGCTGGCTTCGGAGAGGCAACCTTCACGAATCGCCGCCCCTGCGTCACGAGCGTGTCCCCGTGCCGCACGAGGCGCGTGCCGAAGCCGAGTCGGCCGTCGCGCACGAGCGTGTCTCCTCGCAGCCGAAGCTCGCCGCGCATCCCCCCTGCCGCGGATTGAAAGACGAGCTGCGCCTCCGTGGAGGGAGAATCGGAGGGTGCCGTGATGTACGAGAGCTCGAGCGCCGCACTCCCCGACAGGTAGCGCCCCGCCAATCGTGATGCTTCGGCCGGAGGAATGGGATCCGTCGTCTCCCACGCCGGCATCGCCCGATGCTCGCGGCTCGCGAGCATGGCGCGCAGCGCCGCCTCGGCGATGCGGCTCGTCACCACGTTTGCAGCGTCGAGCGTGGTGACGATGGCGACGCCGAGTTGCTCGTCGGGGAGCATCAGCGCTTCTGTCGCGAAGCCGTAGATGGCGCCACCATGGCCGACGGTGCGATGTCCGTCGAGCGTGTCGATGGCGAATCCGATTCCGAAGCCCGTCCGGTCGCCTGCGCGGGCGAACTGCGGCTTCCACATCGCCTCGAGCGACGCGGGCTGCAGCACGCGCCCGCGCGCGCCTTCCCCCCGCGCGAACATCGCGGACATGAATCGACAGAGATCGGTGACGGTGGTGTAGAGCGATCCCGCGGGCGACTCACCGAGTTGGAAGCCGGGCGCCTGGAAGCGCGGGCCATCGTACGTCCACATGTATCCGGTTGCGAGGCGATCGCTGAGCGCGGGGGTAAGCTCGAACGCGCTCTCGTCCATCCCGAGCGGCGCAAGCACGTGTTCGCCGAGATACGACGCGAAGGGCTGACCGCCCACTCTCTCGAGTACGAGTCCGACCGCGGCGATGCCGGCGTTGGAGTACTTGGCGTGCGTCGCGGGACGATAGACCAGCGTGGTGGAGTCGAGACTCGACACCGTGGCTGAGAGCGAGGGCGATGTCGTGTCGAAGTAGTTGCCGACCGGCGGCTCGCGGACGAGGCCGGACCGGTGCGAGGTCAGCTGCCGAATCGTGATCGGTGTGCCGAACGGATTCTTCGGATGAAAGTCGGCGAGATAGCGGGTGACGGGCGCGTCGAGACTCACGCGCTTCTGCTCGACGAGCTGCATGATCCCGATGTCCGTAAACAGCTTCGACACCGACCCGACGCGATAGATCGTCTCGGCGGTCGCCGGCGTGTGCTTCGCGGAGTCCGCCTCGCCGAAGCCGCGCGCCCAGACGATGGTCCCCTTGTCTACGAGCGCGATCGAGATCGCGGGAAGGCTCTTGGCGCGCATCTCCGTGTTGATGATGCGCTCCAGATACGCCGCGACGTCGGCATGTGCGGCATCGGGGCGAACGACGTCGGGACGTGGGGACGCTTGGGCGGCGGCGCGACCGGGAATGATGCTGATCAGCGCGATGGCGGCGAGCGCAAATGGACGGCAGCGCCGGATCGCGCTGCTCCTCTTCTTCCTTGCCATCGACATCTCCTGAGTCAGCGCTTGCGCGCGCGTGATCGTGTGGGGCTTTCGCTCGAGTCATCGTCGCGCCCCGCGCCGGCCCAGCTCCCGCGCTCGCCGAGCTGGGAGATGATGCGTGCGAGGCGGATCGCGGCGTTGTTCCAGTTGGTCTCGACCGCGGCCTGAGCCGCATCCGGATCGCCGCGCACGATGCTGCTCGTGATGACCTCGTGCTCCTTGACAGAGGTCGGGAGCTCGTCGAGGAGGACGCTGACGTAGAGGCGCGTGTAGCGCTCGCACTGCGGCTTGATGGCGCGGTGGAGGGTGAGGAGGCGCGGACCGGCGACGGTTTCGACGAACGCTTCGTGGAAGTGGAGGTCGAGCTCGAAGAAGCGCGTGGCGGCGCCACGTGCGCGCGACTGCGATGCGAGCTCGCGATTGAGCTCGCGCATCCGCGCGGCGATCTCCTTTCGCCGGGAGGGAGGGAGCATCGCGGCGGTGCGCGCGGCGAGTCCCTCGAGGTGTCCTACTATTTGAAAGAGCTCTTGGCCATCGTCCTGGGTGAGCGGGGCGACGATGAGTCGGCGCTCGCGGCCGCGCCCGGAGGAGGAGATGAACCCCTCCTGTTCGAGCCGGTGGAGCGCGCTACGAACGGGGGTGCGGCTGAGGCCGAGGCGCTCGGCGATGACGCGTTCGGAGATGCGGGAGCCGGGTGGCAGCTGCCCCCAGACGATGACGCTGCGGAGGTCGTGATAGGCGCGCGAAACGTTGTCGAAGCGCTCGTGGGAGCCGGAGTCGACACTCGCTGCGCGGCGCGTCCGCGTGGGCTTTCCTGAAGCGGGGGGAGGAGCGATTCGCGGCACAGGCGTCAACGATACCGGGTGGCGGAAGGCGGCGCAAGCGGACGCCGTCGAGGGGAGCGTGGCGCAGCGCCGAGCGGTAAGAGTGGTCGATCGGTCCACCATTGTGGTATACCGAACTGCACTCTATGTTGGTCCGGCATCAAGGTTCGCAACAGCCCCACCACCCTCAGCAGCTCCCCGTGCCCCCTCACGCACGCGGCCCCGCAGCCGTCGATCCGCACTCCCTCGTTCTCGCGAGATGCGACATCACCGTTCGCCCGCTCGTCACGCTCGACGAGCTCAAGGCGTGCGTCGCGCTGCAGCACGAGGTCTGGGGCAAGGAGTATGACGACGCCGTCCCCGCGTCGCTCCTCCAGGTGGTCTCCCACATCGGCGGCATTCTCGCCGGCGCCTTCACCCCCGACGGCGAGATGGTCGGCTTCGTCTTTGGGCTCACCGGCATCAAGGACGGAGAGCCCATCCACTGGTCCCACGAGCTCGGCGTGCGTTCCACCGCCCGCGATGCCGGCGTCGGACGCATGCTCAAACAATACCAGCGCGCCGAGCTCGCGCGCCTCGGGATCGGCACGATCTTCTGGACCTTCGACCCGCTCATGGCGAAGAACGCGCATCTGAATCTCAACCGCCTGGGTGCCCGCGTCGTGGAGTACGTCGAGAACATGTACGGCACCACCACGAGCCCTCTTCACCACGGGCTCGCCACCGACCGCTTCATCGTCTCCTGGTCCACCGCGTCCGACACCGACGCCACACCGCGCGCGCTCCTCGACGAGCGCGTGCAGCATCCAGTCATCAGCGCCGAGCCGCGGGCGGGCGATGTGATCGGCGAAATCGAAGACGGCATCGGCGCGACGCGCGCGCCTCTCGTCCTCCTCGAAGTCCCCGCCGACCTTCAGGGCTTGCCGCCGGCGAATCTCGCCGCATGGCAAGCCTCGCTCCGCACGACCTTCGAGCTCGCGCTCCCCGCCGGCTACGCCGTTACCGGACTGCATCGCGACGCGGTCGCCTCGCGCTCCTTCTACGTGCTCGAGCTGAGCGCGGAGGCGCAGCCGTGAGCACGATTTCGACGCCCCCCATGGCCGCGCCCGAGGGCGAGCCGCTGCGCCGCCTCCTCGGCGTCACCGATCTCACACTCATCGCGATGGGCACCGTCATCGGCTCGGGGATCTACCTCGTCCCCGCCGTCGTGCTGCGCCAGACGGGCGCCGTCGGCCCCGCGATGCTCGTCTGGCTCGCGGCCGGCATCCTCTCCCTGCTCGGCGCGCTGACGTACGCCGAGATGGGGGCGATGAAGCCGGAGGCGGGTGGGCTCTACGTGTACGTGCGCGACACCTTCGGCCCGCTCCCCGCCTTTCTCTATGGCTGGACGAGCTTCTTCGTCATCGCCAGCGGATCGATCGCGACGCTCGCCGTCGCGTTCTCCGGCTATCTCACGGAGTTCATCGCGCTCAGTCCGCTGGAGGCGCGTGTCGTCTCGATCGTGATGATCGCCGCGATTGCGACGCTCAACGTGCGCGGCACACGCAACAGCGCGACCGTACAGAACTGGACGACCGGCGCCAAGGTCGGCTCGCTGCTGGTGCTCAGCGTCATCCTCATCGCACTCGGACATCCCGCGCAGGCGAAGAGCGCGGCGTGGCCCGCATCGTTTTCGTCATCGCTCGCGGTGGCCATGGGGGCAGCGATGATCGGCGTCCTCTGGGCATATGAGGGGTGGCAGTACGTCACCTTCTCTGCCGGTGAGACGCGCGACGCGCAGAGGACCTTTCCGCGCGCGATCACCATCGCGACCGCCGCACTCGTCGGGCTCTACCTGCTCGTGAACTTCGGCTACCTCGCAGCGCTCGGTCCCGATAGCGCCGCGCAATCGCAGCGCATCGCGGCGGATGCGGCGTCCGCGGTGCTCGGTCCCGCGGCCGGCAAAATCGTCGGCGCGCTCATCCTCGTCTCGATCTTCAGCGCCGCCAACGGGCTCATACTCACCGCGCCGCGTCTCTACTTCGCGATGGCGCGCGACGGCGTGTTCTTCGAGCGGCTCGCGATCGTGAGCCCGCGCTTCGGAACTCCCGCCTTCGCGATCATCGCAACCACGGTGTGGGCGGCAGTGCTCGCCGCGAGCGGCACCTTCGAGCAACTGCTGACCTTCGTCGTCTTCACCGGCTGGATCTTCTACGCGCTCGGCGCGATGAGCGTGTTCGTGTATCGCAAGCGGCAGCCGGATGCGCACCGCCCGTTCCGCGTGCCCGGCTATCCCGTGACGCCGCTGCTATTCGTGCTCTCCGCCGCGGGACTCGTGCTCAACACGATGATCACGCAGCCGCTCCGAGCCGCCGCGGGACTCGGCGTCGTGCTGCTCGGCACACCTGCGTACTTCGTATGGCGAGCGCGCTCGCAGCGCAAAGCATCGCTTGGCACTCAGCTCCCCGTGGAGAAATAGCATGCGTCGGTATCCTCGAGCACTGATGGTCGCAGCCACAACGGCGGCTGCGATGGTGGCATGCCACACGGCGTCACCGTCGCACGGCGTTGTTCCGTCTGAAAGCGGAGCCGCCAGCGCCGCGTACGATGTGATCATCGAGAACGGCCGCGTGGTCGACGGCAGCGGCAACGCCTGGTTCTACGGAGACGTCGCGCTTCGCGGCGACCGGATCGCGAAGGTTGTGCGCCGCGGACAGCTGTCCCAGGCTACGGCACGGCAGCGGATCGACGCGAAGGGGATGGTCGTCGCGCCCGGCTTCATCGACATCCAGGGGCAATCCGGGGAGCTCTTCCTCTCGGGCGACGGACGCGACGTCGGCAAGCTGACGCAGGGAGTCACCACCGAGATTCTCGGCGAGGCGTACACCGTCGCTCCGGTGAGTGCGCTGACGATCGCCGATGCCGCCTCTGATACCAACGCCGTCGCCATGCTGCGCCGCTTCCAGGGACCGCACGGCTTCGATGCGTGGCTGCGCGCGATGCAGGCGCACGGCATTTCTCCGAACGTCGGATCCTTCGTCGGCGCGAGCACCATTCGCGAATACGGGATGGGGTTGCACATGGGAGCGGCCCCCGCGGACAAGCTCGATTCGATGCGCGCCGCGATGCGGAATGGGATGGAGGATGGCGCATTCGGTCTCGGCAGCGCGCTGATCTATCCGCCGGGTAACTACGCGAGCACCGAGGAGCTGATCGAGATCGCGAAGGCGATGTCACCGTACGGCGGCCTGTACATCACTCACATGCGCTCGGAGGCGGACCGGTTCCTCGAGGGGATCGACGAAGCGATCCGCATCGGGGAGGAAGGGCACGTGCCCGTCGAGATCTATCATCTCAAGGCGGCCGGCAAGCGGAACTGGGGGAAGGCGACGCAGGCGATCTCGAAGATAGACTCGGCTCGCGCAGCGGGAATGGATGTGCAGGCGGACATGTATCCGTACACGGCCGGCGGCACCGGACTCGCCGCGTGTCTGCCGCCGTCGGCGTCCGCGGACGGGAAGCTGTTCGACAACCTCGCGGATTCCGCGAAGCGCGCAAAGATCCGCGCCGATATCGCGCATCCCACCACATACGCGGAGAGTCTCTGCGAGCAGGCGACGCCCGAGGGCGTGCTGCTCACCGACTTCCGCAGTCCCGACAACAAGAAGTGGGCGGGACATCGGCTGTCCGAGGTGATGGCGGCGAGCGGGAAAGACTGGCTCAGCGCCGTGATGGATCTGCTGCTCACCGAGCATCAGGACATCGGGACGATCTTCTTCCTCATGAGCGAGGACAACGTCGCGCTGCAGCTGAAGCAGTCGTGGATCAAGATCGGCACCGATGCGGAAGGGCCCGATCCAGACAGCACGACTGCTTTCACGCACCCCCGCTCGTACGGCACCTACCCGCGAATCCTCGGCAGGTACGTGCGCGACGAACACGTGCTGACGCTCGAGGATGCGATCCGGAAGATGAGCGGCGCCGTCGCGGGCCGGTTGCTCATTCGCGATCGCGGTCTGCTGCGCGAAGGGATGTACGCGGACGTCGTGGTGTTCGATCCCGCGACGATTCAGGAGCACAGCACCTATGAGAAGCCGAATCAGGCATCGACCGGGGTGCGCGAAGTCTTCGTCAATGGAGTCGAGGTCGTACATGATGGTCGACACACCGGCGCAAAGCCCGGCCGGGCGGTGAGAGGACCGGGATGGCACGCTGCAGTTGGGAAGGAGCAGTGATCGGCGGGTTTGGAAATTCGTAATCAATCACCAGGAGCCCGGAATGCGAGACACATCAGGTCAACATCCTTCGCGAGCGGAAGCAGTAGTCCGTACGGCGATCGGCATCGTGCTGGCGCTCATGGCGCTGG
>JBDSHG010000091.1:0-49648 GCA_039918615.1 Gemmatimonadaceae bacterium
GCCGGAGCAATGCACAAATACCGCTTCCTCCTGCGGGACGCGCAGTATCGCCTCACGGTCCTCGGCTACGCGGCCTACACCTTTGCGGTGGGCGGGATCGCCGCCTGGATGCCGGTGTTCGTGCAGCGCGCGCACGGGGTGAGCAGCGCGGTCGCGAACAGCCAGCTCGCGATCATGCTCGTGGTCACCGGAATCGTCGGGTCACTCGGCGGCGGGTGGATCGGCGACCGCCTGCTGCGCAAGAACCGCGAGGCGTACCTCTGGCTCTCGGCCGTCACGACGCTCATGGCAGCGCCGCTCGCATTTATTGCCTTTACGACTGCAAATACTACTGTGTATCTGGTTACGTTATTCGCGGCGGAGCTGCTCATCTTTACCTGCACCGCGCCGATCAACTCGAAGCTGATCGACATGGTTCCACCGGGGATGCGGGCCGCGGCGATGGCGCTTAGCATCTCCACGATCCATCTGCTGGGCGACGTCCCATCGCCCACGCTCATTGGCTGGATTTCCGATCGAAGCTCGATTCAGCAGGGTGTATTGGTGATCCCCGTCGCAGTGGTCGTGAGCGGGGCGATATGGATGCTGGCCGCGTGGCGCGGCGGCCGCGTCCCAACCGCACAAGTCGTAGAGGCCTGAGATGATCGAATCGTACTCCCCCGAGCTGCTCTACCTGCTCTCAGGCGATCCGGCAGAGCTTGCGCAGATGCTGTCTCAAATGCGGCCGGTGGATGTCGCCGAGGCGCTGAGCCGATTGCATCCGGATGCGGCGGCGCAACTGATCAAGGCGTTGCCGTTCGATCTCGTCGTGCAGGTCTTCGACGAGCCGGAGCTCGAGGGGCGCGCCGAGATCTTCCAGAAGATCGATGCTGCCTCGGCGGCGCCTCTGCTCGAGGCGATGTCGGCGGACCAGCAGGCGGATCTCTTTCGCGAGCTTACGCCACCGGAGCGCGAACGCCTCGCGAAGCCGCTGGACGCGCCCACGCGCAGCTCGCTGGCGCTGCTGCTGCGCTACCCGCCGGAGGTCGCCGGCGGAATCATGACGACAGAAGCCGTCACGGTGCCGTTCGACTGGACGGTGGAGCAGGCGCTCCAGTATATCGTGAGCGTGGGCGGTGCGAAGGAGACGGTCTACACGATCTACGTGCTCGACGGCCAGCAGAAGATGATCCACGTCGTCTCGCTGCGTCAGCTGATGATGGCGGACCGTAACGCGAAGGTGGTGGAGATCGGACCGCCGCGAGTGCCACTCACGGTGAAGCCGACGACGGATCGTGAGGATGTGGCGCGGCTGCTCTCGAAGTACAATCTGCTCGCGGTGCCCGTGGTCGATGACGACGGGAAGCTGCTCGGCATCGTGACCGTCGACGACGTGATCGATGCGATCGTGAGCGAGCAGACGGAGGACGTGCAGAAGTTCGGAGGTATGGAGGCGCTGGACGAGCCGTACATGGAGATCAGCATCTACGCGATGATCAAGAAGCGCGCGGGGTGGCTGAGCGCGCTCTTCCTCGGCGAAATGCTGACGGCGACGGCCATGACGCACTTTGCGGACGAGATCAGCAAGGCGGTGGTACTCGCGCTCTTCATGCCGCTGATCATCAGCTCGGGCGGCAACTCGGGCTCGCAGGCGACATCGCTGATCATTCGCGCAATGGCGCTCCGCGAGGTGACGCTCAAGGACTGGTGGCGTGTGGCGGCGCGCGAGCTGCCGTCGGGTTTGATCCTTGGCTCGATCCTCGGTGTGTTGGGCTTCGCTCGCATCATGATTTGGCAAACCGCTCGGATGGCCGACTACGGGCCGCATCACACACTCGTCGCGTTGACGGTCGCATTTTCGCTGATCGGAGTTGTGATGTTCGGCTCGCTCGCCGGTTCGATGCTCCCCTTCGTCATGCGGCGCCTCAACTTCGACCCCGCGAGCGCCTCTGCGCCCTTCGTCGCCACGCTGGTGGACGTGACGGGGCTCATCATCTACTTCAGCGTCGCGCTCACGATTCTGCGGGGGACGCTGCTGTAGCGCATCTTCGTGACGAGCACCCGAAGTCGTGAAGAAAAGTTGAGGTGATGCGCATCTCTATCGGTGTGGATTATGCAGCACTTTTCAAGGGTCGCCGATGTCGACGACCACTGTTCGAATCCGAGCGATTGGATGAGAGGGGGCTAACATGAAAGTCACATGGATGGCGGTTGGCGCGATGATGATCGTTCCGTGCGCCGCGATGGCTCAGAGCAAGATGAAGGACACGTCCGCCTCCAGGCCGGCGCAGGCGACGACGACGGCCTCGACGGGTGATGTGTCGAGCTCGAGCACAGAGGTGACTGCTGCGATGCTCGCGGCGCAGAAGAATCCGAACGTGATCGGCACGCCCGCGTGGTGGGCCACTCATGCGACGGCGGACGGCAAGCCGTTGAGTGCGGAGCCTTCGTACAAGAAGGAGTGAGCCGTAGCCGATCCGCTAGCTGCGAAGGAGATCCTCGTCCGCCGGCGCTGGTGCGTCGGCGGACTTTCGCATCGCGTTGCAGAGCCACGCACCGAGCACGACGGCCGCCACGAGCGAGAGCTCCGACAGGACATTGGTGAAGCGGGCAATCGACTTGTCATCGCCGAGCATGGCGTGGCGAGCGAGCAGAAAGTGCCAGTCGTGGATGGGATCGCCGTTCCCCATGCTCACGAGCGGGAGGAGCTGGTCGCGCGCATCGCCAATGTAAGTGGCGAGATTCGTGAGGCTCATCGAGAGCCACGCGAGCGCGACGGAGATGCCGAAATACTCGCGCTGGCGGAGAAACGCGTAGGCGACGATGAGTGGCGCTGCGACCTGCGTGATGCTTCCGCCCGCGACCTCGAGGAACTCACCGAAGGGGCTGAAGAGTATGTGTCCTGCCTCGTGCACCACGAGGGTGAGTCCGCTGAAGACCGTCCAGTACTCGTAGTCGTTCAAGGATTTGACGGCGATATACACGAGATAGGCGAACAACATCGCTCGCCAGATCCAGTAGCGCCCGCGACACCAGTCGAGCGCGTCGTCCCGTCGTTCGGCCCCGCTCAGTTCGGGATTGCCGTGATGAACGTGAGCGAGCGCCTGCGCCGCACCACACTGCTCAACCCGAGGAAGACATCCGAATCGATGAGCGAACCGACGCGCTCGGAGAGGTACTCGAGCGTCGTGTGGGGCTGCATCGGCTCCTGATATGCACGCCCGCTCGTCAGCGCATCGTACGCGTCGACGGCGGCGAGAATACGACCGCCGACCGAGATCTGCTTGTCGGAGATCTGGCGCGGATAACCAGAGCCGTCGCAGTGCTCGTGATGGTCGCGGATGAAATCGAGTACCGAGCCGAGATGCTTCATCGGAGCGAGAATCGAGATGCCCATCTCGACGTGCTGCTTCACGTGCGCGTACTCCTCGGGGGTCAGCGAGCCCGGCTTGTTGAGGATCTCCTCGCGGATGCCGATCTTGCCGACATCCATGAGACGCCCGGCGAGGCGCACCGCTTCCACGGTATCGACGTCGAGCGACATCTGGTCCGCGACCGCGGCGGCCATCTCCCCGATGCGGATCGAGCGGCCGCGCATGTACGGATTCTTGGCTTCCATCGCGATCACGAGCGATTCGGCGACCTGGATCGTGAGATCGCGCAGCAGAGACTTCTCGCGCTCGAGCTCCGCGGTGCGTAGCGTCACTTCTTCGCGGATGACGTGGTCGATCTCGCGCTGCTGCAGCAGCATCTCGCGGCGGTGCAGGGCCTTGAGAATCGACTCGTGCAGATCGGGGAGCTCGACGGGCTTGGTGAGGTAGCCCATCGCACCAAGCGATAGCGCCTCGGTAGCCGTCGGTGCATCGTTGACGGCGGTCAGCATCACGATGGCGAGATCCGGATTCGTCGCCAGCGCCTTCGGCACCAGCTCGACTCCCGTCATCCCCGGCATGCGAATGTCGCTGAGCATAAGCGAGAAGCGTCCCGCATCCAGCATCTCGAGCGCCTGCGTGGCCGAGGACGCAGTCTCCACCTCGTAGCCAGAGCGCGTAAGGAAGGTGCTGAGCGACAGCCGAATTGCTTCCTCGTCATCGACGAGTAGTACCCGCACCGTGCGGCGGTCCGGTAGAAGCATTTCGGGAGCTGTCACGATGGCGCTTCTGGAAAGAGGGGCGGAAATCATCGTCGATTATGGAACGAGGACCGTTGGGCTGGTTTCGTTCGCCGCAGTCGCCACGACCGCGGTGATCGACTGGTCCCGTCCGATCGTGACGATATCCCCGTTACTGCCGTACGCGCCCTCGACCGCAACACAACCGCTCGTCGAGCACGCGGCCTGGCCGATGCCGGCTCCATCGTACACCCATTCTGACGTCCCACCCGTCGCTACCGTCACGGCGCGAAGCTCGGGATTTCCCGTCACGGAGACGAAGTAGATCTGTGAGCCATCGGCGCTCCAGACCGGGTTGAACGCGCCATTCATCTCGTTGGTGAGCTGCACCGGGGTTCCGCCTGCAGCAGCGATCACGAATACCTGTGAGAGCCCCGAGCGCGTCGACGTGTACACGATCTGCGTTCCGCTCGGGCTCCACGCCGGCGCCGACTCCGGGACGTAGCTTTCCGAGCCTGTCGCGAGCGCTACCTGGTTCTGCCCCGTCGAATCCATGGTCCAGAGGCGCGGCGTACCAGAGCGACCGCTGACGAACACGATGCGCGAGCCATCGGGGCTCAGATTCGGCTGCTCGTCCTCGCCGTTACTCGTGGTGAGGCGCTTGAGGCCGGAGAGATCGTTTTTCCCCATATAAATTTCTTCATCACCGTCGCGGTAGGATGCGAAGACGAGGTGTCCTGCTGCACTATGTGGGTCCCTGTCGATCGCATTCGAGAAGGTGATGCGCGAGGTCACGCCGCCCGCGAGCGTCCACAGCTGGTTGACGCCGCTCGAATCGGAGACGTACACCAGCGCCGGACCACTGACCTTCGATGGCAGCGAGGACTGCTGCTTCGGCGCGACGGTCAGATTCTGATCGGCAGAGCATGCGGCGAGTCCACCGATCGCGACCATCGCAATCACGGCGCGGTTCAGCGAACGCATGCTGAGCGGCGAGGCGATCATGGTGTTGTGTCGTGACTGACGTGAATTCTGACGCATTGGCTGATTCCCTGAGTAATCGCTGGTTGACAGAGCTTCCGGTCGGACTCTCTGTCTCATCCTCACCCCAATGATTATCGGCGAAGCGGACACTTCATTAACGCTGCAGGCAGTTAAAAACTACTCATTCTTCGACGGCCCATGGTCTCTTAGAAGAGTCTCATATTTTCCTCTCGCTCGACCCCGCTAAGTTGACTCAAGTGGATTCCAGTAGCCGCTCTCCCCGCCGCGCGCCGATTTTTCTCGACGAGACCGGCCGCCGTTGGCGCCGTCTGCGTCGCGCCGCACTCGTCGTCGGCATCATTACGACGGTTGTCGCCGCGATCACCATCACTATGGTGGTCATCCCGCCGCTCCTTCCTGAGATTCCTCTCACGGGCGAGCCTTTCGCGCGATCGCCCGGACTCGCGACGAGCAAGATCGAGCGCGAGCGACTCTCGAAGAAGCTGCAGCTGTATTTCACGCTCCGGAAAAACCGCGTGCCGGGTGTGCGTGCGAACGTGCTTCCCGTGCGTGGCCGCAGCGCGCCAGGGCGCGTGCATGGACCGGGCGCGCCGATCGTCGCCGGCTTCTACGTCACGTGGGACGACAACTCGCTCGACGCGCTCCTTCGTCACGCCGACGATCTCGACTGGGTGGTCTGCGAGTGCGCGTGGCTCGGTCCGAACGGTCATGGGCTGCGCATGCGCATCGACAGGCGCGTCGGCGTCACCATCGCGAGCGCCGTTCCGGATCCGAAGCTGCGCCCGCAGCTCTTCATCATGGTCAGCAACTTCGACTCGGCCACCAAGCGCTGGGATGCCGAAGGGCTGCGCCACCTCCTCTCCAATCCGGCATCGCGTGCCCTCGCGCTCGATCAGCTGACGGACAGCGTCGCCTACTATGGAATGGGCGGCGTCACGATCGACTTCGAGGAAGAGCCGCAGGAGCTCACCGAGCCGATTGCCAAATTCGTCGCGGAGCTGCGGAAACGGCTCGCGCCGATGGGGAAGCTCGTCACCCAGGCTCTATCGGTGAACGACAGCGATCACCAGCTCACACGCTTCGCGGCGGTGAATGACTACCTCTTCCTCATGCTCTACGACGAGCACTTCGGTAAGCTGGGCGACCCGGGGCCGATCGCGAGCCAGCAGTGGTTCGTCGAGAAGATGAAGCACATGCTGCGCTTCGTTCCCCCACAGAAGGCGATTCCGATCGTCGGCGCGTACGGATACGACTGGAACGACGGCGATAGCACGACCAATGGGCAGCAGTTGACCTTCCAGGAGATCATGTCCGCCGTGCGAAAGGCGGACAAGAATGCGCTGCACTTCGACTCGACGACGCTCAATCCGTACGCGACGTGGACCGATCGCGATTCGACGGACCATCTCGCGTGGTACCTCGACGCCATCACCGCGTACAATCAGACCGTCGCCGCGCAGGCGCTCGGTACCGCGGGGATGGGCATCTGGCGCCTGGGCTCGGAGGACGCGGCGATCTGGCGCGTCATCGGAAAGACCGGCATCGATTCTTCGGCCTCGCTGATGAGTGTGATCCCGCCCGGCTACGACGCCGAGATGGAGGGAAACGGCGAAATCCTGGATCTCTTCGCGAGCCCGGACTCGGGGAATCGCACGCTGCGCATCGACCCGAAGACACACCTCGTCGTCGATGAGGTCATTCACAAGGTCGGCACGCCGTTCATCGTGAACCGCTACGGGAGCACGGACCCGCATCTCATCACGCTCACCTTCGACGATGGGCCCGACGGCAAGTGGACGCCGATGATCCTCGACACGCTGAAGTCTCGCGGAGTCACGGCAACCTTCTTTCTCATCGGCGAGAACGCCGAGCGGCATCTCCTGCTGCTGCGCCGCATCGTGAACGAAGGACACCTGATCGGGAATCACACCTTCACGCATCCCAACCTCGCGTTCACGAGCGACAAGCAGACGAAGCTCGAGCTCGACGCCACCGAGCGCTTGTTCGAGGCGGTGCTCGCGCGGCGCACGGCGTTCTTCCGTCCGCCGTATTTCGGTGACGCGGAGCCGACGACGCTCGACGAGCTCTTGCCGGCGCAGATCGCGAAGGAGCGCGGCTACCTCATCATCGGTCTCCATATCGACGCGGAGGATTGGCAGTCACCAGGCGTACAGACGATCATCGACACCGTGCTCGCGCAACGCACGCGCGGCAACGTGGTGTTGCTGCACGACGGCGGCGGCAATCGCAGCCAGACGGTCGCCGCGCTCGGCCCGCTCATCGACTCGCTGCGCGCCGTTGGTGACACGGTGGTGCCGCTGTCGCAGCTGATCGGGCTCACACGCGACCAGGCGATGCCGGGTCTGCCGCCGCGGAACGCGCTCGCGCGCGCAGGTGAGCTGCTCGGCTGGGGAACGCTCAGCGTGCTGCAGTGGCTGCTCTACTGGATCTTCTTTCTCGCCATTTTTCTCGGTTTCGCGCGGCTCCTGTTCATGACCGTGCTCGCGATCATCCAGCACGTGAAGAATCACCAGAACCGCGACGCACCGATCACCTTCGCGCCGTCGGTAAGCGTGATCGTGCCGGCGTACAACGAGGAGAAGGTCATTCTGCGCACGATCGAGACGCTCATCGCGCAGGAGTATCCGGGCGAGCTCGAGGTCGTCGTCGTCGACGATGGATCGCCGGACGAGACGTACGAGATCGCGCGCGCGGCGTACGGAGATCATCCCAAGGTGCGCGTCTATCGCAAGCCGAATGGAGGAAAGGCGAGCGCGCTGAACTTCGGACTCGAGTACGCGAGCGGCGACATCGTGATCTGTCTCGATGCCGACACGCTCTTCGCGCCCGACACGGTGGCCGAGCTGGTCGAGCCGCTGCACGATCCGAAGGTGGGCGCCGTGGCCGGCAATGCGAAGGTCGGCAATCGCATCAACCTCGTGACGCGATGGCAGGCGATCGAGTACGTGACGAGCCAGAACCTCGACCGCCGCGCGTTCTCGCTGCTCAACTGCATCACCGTCGTGCCGGGCGCGGTAGGCGCGTGGCGGAAGTCACTCGTGCAGAAGGCCGGCGGCTTCAGCGAGGACACGCTCGCCGAGGACCAGGATCTCACGCTCTCGATCCGCCGCCGGGGATTTTCGATCGCCTATGCCGACGAAGCAATCGGCTACACGGAGGCGCCCGACACACTGAGCGGTCTCGCGAAGCAGCGCTTCCGGTGGTCATTCGGCACGTTGCAGTGTCTCTGGAAACACCGCCGCGCGTTCTTCCATCGTCGCTACGGGCTGCTCGGCTTCGTCGCGCTGCCGAACGTACTGCTCTTCCAGATCATCTACCCGTTCCTCTCGCCGATCGCGGACCTCATGTTCGTGCTGAGCCTCTGGTCCGCCTGGGCGCTGCGCGAGGCGCACGGCGCAACATACGCGATGACATCGGTGGAGCAGGTGCTCACGTACTACGCCGTCTTCCTCATCGTGGACTGGCTCGCGTCGATCCTCGCCTTCACGCTCGAGCCGGATGAAGACAAGTGGCTCACCTGGCTGATCTTCCTCCAGCGCTTCGCCTATCGTCAGGTGATGTACTGGGTGGTGGTGCGCTCAGTGATCGCGGCGCTACGCGGACGCCTGGTCGGATGGGGGAAGCTCGAGCGAAAGGCGACGGTGGAGCTCGAGACGGCTACCTCGCGCAGCTAGCATCGCCGTCAGTAACCCTCCGCCAGCCCATGCACGCGCGGATCCGCCATCCCCTGTACCACGCCTCCGCGGCGGAGGATCGAGGCCGCGAAGCCAAGATCGCCACGCACCCCCGTCGCGCTCGTGACCTGTCCCATCGCGTGGAGCGCAGCGAGCGTGCTCTCGGGAATGCCGCCCCGCTCATAGTAGAGCGTGTCCGGCAAATGCTGGTGATGCGTGCGGGGCGCGCTCACCGACGCGGCGACCCCCATGTCGTAGTCGATCACGTTCGACATTATCTCGAAGGTCGTGCTGATGATCGTCGGGCCGCCCTGCGCGCCCGTCACCAGCAGCGGCGTGTTGTCGGTGCCCATGACGATCGTCGGCGACATCGACGACAGCATTCGCTTTCCCGGCGCGATCGCATTCGCCTCGCCCTGCACGAGTCCGAACATGTTCGGCTTCCCGGGCTCGGTGGCGAAGTCGTCCATTTCGTCATTCAGCAGGAAGCCAGCGCCTGTCACCACCACCGCGGATCCGTTGTCGCCATTCAGCGTCGTCGTGAGTGCAACCGCGCCGCCCTTGCCGTCGACGACGGAGAAGTGCGTCGTCTGCTTCTTCTCGACCGACGCGGCCAGCGCCACGGTGATGCTGGATGATGGCGTCGCGCGATGGGCGTCGATCGTCGAGGCCAGCGAGTCTGCGTATTGCTGCGAGAGCAGCCGCGCCGTCGGGATCGACACGAAATCCGGATCGCCGAGCGCGCTGTTGCGCACCGCGAAGCCGCGACGCATCCCCTCGGTGAGGAGATGCAGCTCCTCTGGCGAGTGCCATCCGAGCGCGCGAAGATCGTAGCGCGCCAGCTCGTGCGCCACGAGCGCGATCGTGATCCCACCCGACGACGGCGGCGGCATCGAGATGACCCGGTGTGCGCGATAGGTGAACTCGATCGGCACGCGCCACTTCGCGCGATAGTTCCCGAGATCCGCGAGCGAGATCTTCCCGCCACTGCGACGCATCTCCGCATCGATGAGCTCCGCGGTGCGCCCCGCGTAAAAACCCTTCGGACCATCGGCGGAGATGCGGCGAAGCACCGCGGCCAGATCCGGATTGCGCCACCGATCGCCAGGCGCGGGCGCGTGCCCGCCGGGAAAGAAGAGCGCCGCCGAGGCAGGGAAGCGCGCGAGGCGCGCGCTGTCGCCGTGAATCGAGCCGGAGAAATCGGAGTCGACGACGAAGCCCTTGTCTGCCAGCTCGATCGCCGGCGCGAGCACGCGCGCCCATGGGAGCGAGCCGTACTTCTCGTGCGCGGTCCACAGCCCCATCACGGATCCAGGGACGCCCGCCGCGAGTGAGCCGGTGATCGAGCGATTGTCGGCGTGCCCATTCGCGCCAAGATACATGTCGCGCGTCGCGGAGCCCGGAGCCGCCTCGCGAAAGTCGAGCGCCTCCTCGCGCCCGTCTGCCATGTGCACGACGAGAAAACCTCCGCCGCCAATGTTCCCCGCACCCGGATACACCACCGCGAGCGCGAATGCCGTCGCGACCGCCGCATCGATCGCATTTCCACCATCGCGAAGAATCGCGGCGCCGACGTGCGTGGCGAGTGGCGCATCCGTCGCGACCATCCCGTGGGCGGCGGTTACCGCGAGACTCGTGTCCGTGTAGGGCCACGATGCCGGAAGAGCGCTCGACTCCGCCGCACCCGGCTTCGACGGCGCCGCGTCGGTCCATCGCTTCGAGCAACCGGCCAGTGTGCAAAACGCGAGTACGTATGCGACGGATGCAAAACGCATGATGCGAGAATGATCCCCGGAACGCGGCACGCGCGTTCCCTGAAGTTGGACAACGATCGTCGAAGCGGGCCAGCGAGCCAAGGTAGCGGTGAGTGCGCCTCCGCATTCTATTCATTCGTTCGCTGCGCGCCACTACCGCACATCGGAGGTTCACATGAAGCGAGTCACCGGCATCGGCGGCATCTTCTTCAAGGCGAAGGATGCACCCGCGCTGCAAGCCTGGTACAAGCGTCATCTCGGCGTCGATGTCCAGCCGTGGGGCGGTGCCTCCTTCGACTGGACAGATTCGGATGGCAAGCCTGTGGGCGGAACGACCGCCTGGTCGATTGCTCCGGAGAATAGCGACCAGTTCGCGCCGAGCAATGCCTCGTTCATGGTCAACTACCGCGTTGACGACCTTCACGCGCTGGTCACGGCGCTCAAAGCGGAAGGATGCAACGTTCTCGACAAGATCGATGACTCCGAGTATGGCAAGTTTGCCTGGGTCATCGACCCCGAGGGAAACAAGGTCGAGCTGTGGCAACCGCCCGCCGGCCAGTGAAACGCGGTGACGAGCGGTGACGGCGGTTAGAGACTCGCGGGCGGCTCCCCACGCGTGAAAGCCAGCAGCCCCGCGTCGATCTCCACCGGCACCTTCTCCCGATTTCGCAGCGCGATAATCGCAATAATCAGCACGACCACGACGACGAGTGAGATTGCAAGGACATCCTCGTGCCTGCGGATGCGGCCGAGCACCAGCACCGCCGTCGAGCCGAACGCCCACCCGATGGCCGTGAAGAGCGCGCCCCAGCTCCAGCAACTGATCCCGCTGCCGATGAGATACTGACCGATCGGGATCTCCGCGGCACCGCAGGCGACGGGCAGCGGAATCCGCGCCCCATACGCGTAGCGCACTGCGATCGACGCACGCCACGGATGCCGGCGCACGGAGCCGAGCAGCTTGTTCATCGGCCGCATCAGCTTCGGCCATCGCGCCGCCAGCTTCACCGCGCGCCAACGGCCGAGCGCATACAACGCAATGTCCGCGGCCCAACTGCCGATCGCACACGCGGCCGCCGCCTGCACGACTCCGAGGTGCTTCTGATGTGCAGCGAAGCCCGCGAGCACGGGCGCGGCCTCCTCCGTGATGATGCTCGTCGCGCCCAGGGTCACGTACACCCACAGTCGCCCCAGCGTGCTGAGGATGGTCGGAGCGAGCGATGCGAAGTGCCCGTGATGCTGCATGCCCTGTATCTACACCTCGCGCAACGCCGCCATCGGCGTTTCGGCGAACACATCACGCGCGGCGAACAGCCCGGTGGCGACCGTCAGCAGCATCGTGGCCGCCGCGACGAGGGCGAGCGAGAGCGGTGCAATGGAAAATGGCGTCTTGAAGATGAAGTGCACTGCCGCCCATCCGCCGCCCGTGGCGAGAAGAATCCCCGCAACGCTGCCGATCGCGCCCAGGAGCGCGTACTCCGTAAAGAGCATCCGGATAATCTGTGCACGCGTGGCCCCCAGGGTCTTGAGCAAGACGCTCTCGCGCACCCGCTGTCGTCGCGATGCGGCGATCGCGCTCACGAGCACGAGCACACCGGTGACGACGCTGAAGAGCGCCATGAAGCGAACGGCGAGCGAGACACGAGCGAGGATTTTAGCGACCGCATTTTCGATGAGAGAAAGGTCGATCGACGAGACGTTCGGGAATCGCTGCACGGCATCGCGCTGGAGTCGCGCGCGTGCTCCGTCGTCGTTCACGCGGGAGAGGAAGGCGAACGACTGTGGCGCCTCTCGCAGCGCTGCTGATTGGAAGATGACGAAGAAGTTCGGCTCGAAACGCGCCCACTGCACCTCGCGCAGGCTCGTGACGCGCGTGCGGATGCGCACACCTTGCACATCCCACGTGATCGTGTCCCCCACGAGTACCCCGAGATCCTCGGCCAGCCCCTTCTCGACCGAGATCTCGAACGCGCCATCCGCATCGGGGCCGGGAGTCGTCCACCACTTTCCCGCAACGATCTTCTCGCTCGAGGCGAGCGAGTCGCGATAGCTCGAGCGATATTCGCGGCGCACCGCCCACGACGGTCGCGCGCGGTCGGTGCCGCGGCCCTGCGCGCTGTCGTGCGCGGCCGGGCGCTCCGGCGCCTTCGGCTTGCGACTCGTGTACCCCGCGATGCGCATCGGGACGATCGGCACGCGCGCGAGCACCGGGAGCGTTCGCGCGTGCAGCATCGAGTCGAGCGGATTCGCCTGGTCGACCTGCACGTCGAAGAACGCGATGTTCGCCGCCGAGGCGTCGGCCGTCGACGCGATCTGCTGAAGCACGTTGCTCTGGACCAGCGCGAGGGTACCGAGGAGGAAGGCGCCGAAGCCGAGGGCGAGGACGACGGCGCGCGTCTGGTTGCCGGGGCGGTCGACGTTCGCGATGCCGTGCCTCACGACGAAGCGCCACGGAAGCCGCGCCAGTCTGCGTGCCGCGCGCGCACACACCATTGCTGCGAGCCACGTCGCGCCGATCGCCGCGGAGATCCCCGTTGCCATCCAGAGCCCGACGATCGCGCTGTCCGCGCGCGCGATGCACACCGCGACGATACTGGCGATGAGCACCGCGCCGGCCGCGAGTCGCGCCGGGTCGCGCCACATCGAGCGCGACTCTCCGGTGCTGGAGCCGTCGTCATCGCGGCGGAGCACCTGCAGCGGCGCGACCTTCCGCACACCGAGCACCGGTCCGAGCGCGAAGAGAATGCCAACCCACGTGCCGAGCGCGAGCCCGCTCAACGCAGGGATCCATTCGAAGCGCGGCTCGACGTCGACGGGAATGAACGAGCCGAGCACGTGCGGGAGCACGAGCTGGGCGCCGACACCGAGCACGACGCCGAGCGTCGCGCCCGCGAGCCCGAGCCCCGCGGCCTCCATGACGAAGATCCACACCACCTGCGCGCCACTCGCGCCCAGGCATCGCAACACCGCAATCGCGTCGATCTTCTCCGACATGTACGCGCGCAGTGCGCTCGCCACGCCGGTGCCGCCGAGCAGGAGCGCTATCAGCCCGACGAGTCCGAGGAAGCGGCCGAGCTGCTCGATCGAGCGCGTGAGGGAGCGCTCGGTGTCGGCCACGGTCTGCGAGCGTACCTGCAGCGAATCGAACAGCTCCCGGTGCGCCTTCGTGATCGCGTCGGCATCGAGTGTAGCAGGGAGTCGCACGAGCGATTCGTAGTCGGCCCGGCTCCCAAAACCCAATAGTTGGGTTGCGCCGACGTAGCGATCGGGGATGTAGACCCGCGGGCCCAGCGCCGCCGCGATCCCCACGTCCCCCGGCACATTGCGCAGCGTGCCCAGGATCGCAAAGCGCGCGTAGCCGAGCGAAAGCGTGTCCCCGACGTTCGCGTTCAGCGCAATGAGCAGCGACGAGTCGACGATCGCGTTCTCGCCACCCTGCAGCTCGCTCCACCGCCCCGCCGGTGACGTCTCTATCACGCCATAGTACGGCGCCCCGGCGCCCATCGCGCGCACCTGCACGAGCTTCGTCCCCTTGCCACCACCCTCGATCGTGCCGCCGAGTGCCATGGTCGAGAACGTCGTCACCCGCGTCTCGGCCGCGCCCTTCGCGCGCAGTGTGTCGAGCATCGCGAGCACCGGCGCGGGGAGCGGGCGGTGCGCGCTCACGGAGAGGTCGGCGCCGAGCAGCGATCGCGCCTGCGCGTGGATCGAGCGCACCACGTCGGCGGAGTAGGAGTCGACGGCAACGAGCGCCGCGACGCCGATCGCGATCGACGACATCGAAAGCACGAGGCGGCGCCGCGTCGTGCGCGTGTCGCGCCACGCGAGAGCGGCGAGCGCGCCAATGCGGAGCGTCATGCGGCGCGCACGCGATCCTCGACGATCGCACCGTCGCTGAGTCGGATCATGCGACGTGCGCGCGCCGCGAGCTCGAGATCGTGCGTGACGATGACGACCGTCGTCTTCGCATCGCGGTTGAGCTCCTCGAGCAGCTCGACGATGCGCACGCCGGTGTCGTGATCGAGATTGCCGGTGGGCTCATCGGCGAAGAGCACGCGCGGCGAGTTCACGAACGCGCGCGCGATGGCGACGCGCTGCTGCTCACCGCCGGAGAGCCGCACCGGATAGTGATGCGTGCGATCCGCGAGCCCCACTCGCCGCAGCAGCTCCATCGCGCGCGACTCGGCGCTCGCGTCGCCGCGGAGATCGAGTGGCACGCGCACGTTCTCCAGCGCGGTGAGCGTCGGAATGAGTTGAAAGCTCTGGAAGACGAACCCAACTTTCTCTCCGCGCAGCCGCGCGCGTGCGTCCTCGCTGAGCGCGGCGAGGTCGACGCCATCGATAAGCACGGATCCTGCGCTTGGTGTATCGAGTCCGGCGAGCAGCCCGAGCAGCGTCGTCTTGCCGCTGCCGGACGGTCCGACGATGGCGACGAAGTCGCCGTCGGCAATCGAGAAGGAAACGTCGCGCAGCACGGTGATCGTCCGATCGCCGCTGGGGAACGATTTCGTCAAATCACGGGCAACGAGCATGTCGGCGAGACTGATGGTGAAGGGGATGGCGCTCGCGGTGCTGGCCGCGGCCTGTGGCCGCGAGGGCTCGCGACAGGAGAGTGGGAAGGGAATGCGGGATACGGGCCAGAGCGCGAGCGACACGAGCGAGGCTGCGGGCGCCGCGCGAGCGAAAGATGCGCGGAAAACCATTCTGTTTGTTGGAACGAGTCTGACCGCGGGGTACGGGCTCGATCCACAGCAGGCCTATCCGTCGCTCATCCAGTTGCGCCTCGACTCGCTCGGCTACGACTACGAGGCGGTGAACGCCGGGGTCAGCGGCGAGACGTCGGCGGGCGCGGTGAGCCGGATGCCGTGGCTCATGAAGCAGCCGTTCGACGTCTTCGTGCTGGAGACCGGCGCGAACGACGGGTTGCGCGGGCTCCCGGTCGATTCGCTGCGCTCGAACATCCAGCACATTCTCGACACGGTGAAGCGAACGCACCCGCAGGCGAAGGTCCTGCTCGTGGGAATGGAGGCACTGCCGAACATGGGAAGCGCGTACGTGAAGGGATTCCAGACCGTCTACGCGCAGCTCGCACAGACGAACGGGGTCGCGTACCTGCCCTTTCTGCTCAAGGGGGTGGGCGGGATCGATACGCTGAATCAGCGCGACATGGTGCATCCCAACCCGCTCGGCGCGGCGATCATTGCGGAGACGGTGTGGGACGCGCTCGAGCCGCTGCTCGCCGCAGGGGCGAAAACGCGCGCTTGACCTCCCGTCGCAAGTTCCGTAAATTCAAAGGCTGAAACGTTTTGCGTTATCCCGCGATCAGTTGGGACATCCAGCTGGTCGCATTCATTTCTCTGCTTTCGGCTCTCCAGAACCCAACTACTAGATCCCATGGCAATTCCGGCAACGCAGATCCGCCGCGGGATGGTGATCGTGTTCGAAGGCGATCCCTGTCGCATCACAGAGTTCCGTCATCACACGCCGGGTAACCTGCGCGCGATGGTGCAGGCGAAGCTCAAGAATCTTCGCTCAGGGTCGAACTTCGAGCATCGCTTCCGCGCCGCGGACACGATCACGAAGGCGTCGCTGGAAACGCACAATCTGGAATTTCTGTACAAGGGTGGCGACACGTACCACTTCATGAACACCGAGAACTACGATCAGCTCGAGATGGACGCAGAGACGCTGGGCGACGGTGCGCAGTGGATGCAGCAGGGGATGAAGATCGTGGCCGAGTATTACGACGGCCGTCCGATCGCGATCGACCTGCCGAATGCGATGGAGCTGGAGATCGTGGAGACGGCGCCGGTCATGAAGAGTGCGACGAAGAATGCCTCGTCGAAGCCGGCGAAGCTGGAGAATGGCGTGAGTGTGAACGTCCCCGAGTTCATCAGCACGGGCGAGCGCATTCGCGTGAATCCGAATACCGGGGAGTATCTCGATCGCGCGAAGTAATGCTGGTGCGCGGCGCGACCGGTGCGCGGCGTTGATTCGAGATGCAGTGCCGATTACAATTCCGGTCTCGCTGCCAGTACTTTGGTGGCGCTCTGGTGGCCGTAGCTCAATTGGTTAGAGCACCGGACTGTGGCTCCGGGGGTTGTGGGTTCAATTCCCATCGGTCACCCTGATGGTGTAGGGCTCGCGTCGAGGCAGGCGTGGGAGCGGTGCCGAACGGTTTGTAGGTCCGTAGCTCAATTGGTAGAGCACCGGTCTCCAAAACCGGGGGTTGGGGGTTCAATTCCCTCCGGGCCTGTGAGAGTGCAGCGTTAGTGTAGATGGGTGGGTGGGGCGAAGTTGCTGGCGGTATCGTCTAGGGGACTAGGACGGAGCCCTCTCAAGGCTCAAACACGGGTTCGAATCCCGTTACCGCTATGGGTGTCGAGGTACAATGGGACGTGCGGCCTCATCGTCTATCGGTTAGGACGGCACCCTTTCACGGTGCAGAGAGGGGTTCGATTCCCCTTGGGGCTATGGGGAGTTGGTTGGAGTGGATGGGTTGGACGTTTTTCGAGGGGCTGTAGCTCAGCTTGGTTAGAGTGCCGGTCTGTCACACCGGAGGTCGCGGGTTCGAGCCCCGTCAGCCCCGTTTTTGCTGGTCACGTTGCGAGTGATGGTGCAGGTGGCGTTTGCAGTCGGATGGTCGTTTGACAGTTGCAGGGCAGGCCCTGGTGGTGAAATTGGTAGACACGCCATCTTGAGGGGGTGGTGCCGCAAGGCGTCGCGGTTCGAGTCCGCGTCAGGGCATGTAGATCGGAAGCAACGAACGAGAGAACGGTCGCCAGCTTAGCTCAGCGGTAGAGCACTCGATTCGTAATCGAGCGGTCCCGAGTTCGATCCTCGGAGCTGGCTCTCAACGGAACCAACGTGAATATTCAAAGCGCCTCCGCGATCTGCGGGGGCGCTTTTTTTTGCTCTGAACGTCGCTACCCCGCCGCCGAACTTCCCCGTGCCCGCCTCCCTTCGAGATGCTTCCGCACATCCGGCCACTCCGCCGCCAGGATGCTGAAGATCACCGAGTCCCGCACACTCCCGTCGCGCCGGCGCATGTGATGCCGCAACACACCGTCCTTCTTCGCGCCAATTCCGGCGATGGCCTTCTGCGACGCGAAGTTGAAGTTGTCAGTGCGCAGCCCGACGACCTCGCAATCCAGCGCTTCGAACGCGTGGGTCAGGAGCAGCAGCTTGCACGTCGTGTTCACGTGGCTGCGTTGCACGCGCTTCGCATACCAGGTCCACCCGATCTCCACGCGGTCGAGCGCCGGCACGATGTCGTGATAGCGCGTCGTGCCGATGACCGTGTTGCTCTCCAGCTCCCGCACGGCCCATGGCAACATCGTGCCCGCTCGCTGCCCCGAGAGCGCCTCGTCGATGTACGCGCGCATGTCTTCGGGCTCCGGGACGGATGTGAACCACAGCTCCCACAGCTTCCCGTCGGTCACCGCCGCTGCCAGCGCATCGGTGTGCGCCGGCTGGAGCGGCTCGAGCCGCACACCGTATCCCTCGAGAGTGATTGGGGCGAGCGAGATCATTGGTCCTCCGCAGCGATGTGTGTAGGGTGCAAAATAACGTCTCAAGCGCGCAGCTCGGCGAGCTCGGCGTTTACAATAGCGCACTCCTTCCGACCGAGTCGCCGACATGGCGAAATCGTGCACAAACGTACATTTCCGTGCCCGCCCCACTGCCGCCATTCGTTGCCTCTATCTCGCCGAACGTGTAAAATTCCGCCTGTCTGTTTTGCGTCTCCGAACCTCCTGAGTCGAGGCACCTCCTTCGCACGCCTCGACTTCCGAACGACACGTCAGCTCGGAGTCGAATGACTGATCTACGAGCGGGATCGGCAGACCGACGCGCGAATCGCGAGCCCCCGCGCGCGGGCGTGCGACTCACGACCTTCCAGCGGCTCGGCGCAACCGGTGGCATCGCCTTCATCGTGATGCTCCTCGGACTCCTCACCTTCGACGGCATCAACAGCATGCGCGACGCGCGCGAGGTAGTCGCCGGCACGCATCGTGTGATCGAGGCGACGCAGGCGACACTTCAGGACGTCACGAATGCGGAAACGGGACAGCGCGGTTACATGCTCACGAACGACGAGCGCTACCTCGGCCCCTACCACGCCGCATTGCTCGCGATCACGGCGGACACCACGACGCTTCGGCAGCTCGCGGGCGCCGACGTGCAGCAGCGGCGGCAGCTCGACACGCTCTCCGGACGCATCGGATTCAAGCTCGGCGAGATCGCCGAGACGATCCGGCTCTCGCACGCGGGACTTCGCGACTCCGCGCTCGCGGTGGTGACGTCCAACGTCGGCAAGAACTCGATGGATGATATTCGCGCGACGCTCCACACGATCACGAATCGCCAGGAGACGCTGCTCGTCGAGCGCACAAACGGCTTGGAGCGACGCTACCGCATCGTCGAGGTGACGGTCATCGGCGGAACGATCGCCGCCGTGCTGATCGCGCTCCTCCTCAACACACTGCTCACGCGCTTTGCCGATGGGCAGACCTCTGCTGCCCGCCGCCTCGACGCACAGAACGCGGAGCTTGCAGACGCGAATCGGCTCCTCGGTGAGCAGACCGTCGAGCTCGAGCTGCAGAACCAGCAGCTGCAGGACCAGGCGGCCGAGATGGAGACGCAGCAGGTGCATCTCGAGGAGCAGGCAAGCGAGCTCGAGATGCAGAACCAGCAGCTGCAGGAGCAGGCGACCGAGCTCGAGGCGCAGGCGGAGGAGCTGGATGCATCCGTCGAAGCACTGCAGGAGCACACGGCAATGGCGGAGGAGGCGACGAGCCGCGCCGAAGAGGCGAATCGCGCGAAGTCGCTCTTCCTGACGACGATGTCGCACGAGCTGCGTACGCCGCTCAACGCCATCGGCGGCTACGTCGACCTGCTCGCCCTCGAGATCCGCGGCCCGCTCGTCGAGCCGCAGCGCGAGGACCTGCGACGGATCAAGAAGAGCGGACAGCATCTGCTCTCGCTCATCAACGACATCCTCAACCTCGCGAAGATCGAGAGCGGGCAGCTCGATCTGCACATTCGCGATGTGTCGCTCGCGACTGTGTTCGAGAATGTGGACGCGCTCGTCGCACCACAGTTCAATTCGAAGAAGATTCGCTACAGCTATCCGCGCTGCGACGCGTCGCTGCGCGTGCGTGCGGACAGCGAGAAGCTGCAGCAGATTTTGCTCAACGTGCTGTCGAACGCGTGCAAGTTCACGGATGAGGGCGGGAGCGTGCAGGTCGAGTGTGATGCGGACACGGAGAGCGCGGACGAACCGCGCGAGATCGTGTCTGTTGCAATTCGCGATACGGGACGCGGGATCGCGAACGACAAGCTGGAGGAGATCTTCGAGCCCTTCGTGCAGATCGACCGCCATCTCATCGGTGGGAGCCAGCAGGGTGTCGGCCTCGGCCTCGCCATCTCGCGCGACCTCGCGCGTAGCATGAACGGCGATCTGGTGGCGGAGAGCATGCCTGGCGTCGGGACGACGTTCGTGCTCACCCTTCCGCGGGGGTCCCGCGGCGTGAGTGCGCCGGGGTCGTCCGAGCCAGCCCGGGGAAGCTCCGATGCGATGTCGGCCGGTTGACGCTCCGTTCTGTATCCGCTAAATCTCAACCGTAGCTTTGCGGGTGTAATTCAGTTGGTAGAATGCCAGCTTCCCAAGCTGGACGTCGCCGGTTCGAGCCCGGTCGCCCGCTCGTGCACGCTCCGATAGCGCGAGACGAACAGAACGGCCTCCGCACCAATAGCGGAGGCCGTTTTGCATCCTCGGCGGCTGTGCACCGCGCAGTGTTTGGCCGTGCGACGGCTACTTTACGCGTGTGATCGCACCACAGGCGATCGGGAGCGTGACCTGCGCCGGGATGTCTCCGAGCGATGCTGCGGTCGAGGGGAGCGCCGCCGTAGCGGGAATTCCTTGCACGAACACGACGCGCTGCTCGAGCGCGGACGTTTGGCCGGGATACTTCGCAGCGAAAGCGGTCTGTAGCGCGCTCAGTGACACCGTTTTGTCGTAGAACGCGCTGCGCTGCGGTTTACCTTCAACATAATCGACAGAAATTCTACGCGTTCGACACTCACGACGAGGCAGGGACCATTCGCGAATTCCTTCCGCCGCTGTTGTCACGGATGCTGGAGGCCATCAACTCGATCGTGCTCATACCGGTAGGCGGAGAACGGATTCGGCACTTCCTGCTTCAGAGTCCTCCGCGAAAGCGCATGGGCAGGCGGCTACGGCTCGTTGAACGTGAAGTTGCCGAGACTCTCCGGGCCGGAATCGCACGAGACGAATATCTCGTAGCTGTGCGTGCCGGTTGGAATAGTGGACAGCGTAAATGCGTTTCTGTCGGAGTCCGGGGTTCCCTGGCTGATCAGCGTTCCGTCGGTCTCCTTGATGAGCACCGTCTCAGTCGAGAAAAACGATCCGTGGAGCTGGGCACAGCCCGACGACGGATAGGTGATGCTATCGACTTCGGTGGCACGATTGCCTCCACCCGGGTCGGGGCTGTCGCCGCCGCAGCCGAGCACCGTCGCGAGTCCGAGAAAGGTCACGATCGTGGCCGTGCGCACGATCGATCGCATCTGTCGTTCTCCGGGAATGGGTGCCGTGTACCGCCGGCCAGAAGCAACGCGCCGCGGGCGCCGCGCGCGAGGAAGGGTTAGACTGGTGCGTATGACATCGTCCATCTCTCACGTTCCGAGCGCAGCACGCCGCGGCATCGCGGTTCTGGGCGCGCTCGCGCTCACCCTTCTCGTCGTCGCGCAGGCCGCCGCGCACGATACCTGGCTCATCACCGCGACGATGGTCGCTCGCGTCGGAACGCCGGTGCGTCTCGACCTCACGAGCGGGGAGACCTTCCCCACGGATGACTTCGCGATCGAGCCCGCGCGGGTGGCGCGAGCCATCGTGCGCGAGGGGTCGTTTACGCGCTCCCTTCCGACTCCTGCGGGGACCGCGCGCACGCTTCGCTATCTCTGGAGCCCGAAGGCGCCCGGCGTCGCGACGGTCGGCATCGAGCTCAAACCGACTACGCTGGTGCTCGCGCCGAAGCTGATCGAGGAATACCTCGTTGAGATAAACGCCGACTCCTCTATTCGCGCGACCTGGAAGTCGCTCGGCGACGGGCAGAAGTGGACGGAGTCGTATACCAAGCACGCGATGACGTTCGTGCGCGTCACGCCGGCACATCCCGACAGCAACTGGACGGCGGACAGGCACTGGTCGAAGCAGCTTGGGCTTGGGCTCGAGCTCGTGCCCGAGCGCGATCCGACCAACCTGCGTGGCGGCGACACGCTGTTCGTTCGCGCGCTGCGGCACGGCGCACCGTTGGCGGGCTTTTCCGTGGGTGCGTTTCGCGAGGGGCGATCGAAGGCGATTTTTTTCCGCACCGATGCGAAGGGGCGGGCTGGTGTGATTCTGGATCGTGGCGGCCGGTGGCTGCTCAACGGAACGAATTTGAGGCGCTCGACCACCGGCGAGACTGTGTGGGAGAGCGACTTCGTGACCGCGACGCTTCAGGTAGCGACGCGCCCCTGACTACACCTCGTTGCGGCGGAAGCAGCCCGTGACATGATCGTTGACGAGTCCCATGGCCTGCATCCACGCGTACACGGTGGTGGGACCGACGAACGTGTAGCCGCGCTTCTTGAGAGCGACCGAGATCGACTCCGAGAGCGCCGTCTTCGCCGGAACCTCGCCGCGGATTTTCGCGGGCACGTCGCCGACGAGCGACCACGCAAACTCGGAGAGCGGCTCGCCGTCCGCCTCCATTTTCAGATACGCGCGCGCGTTGCCGATGGTCGCCTCGATCTTTGCGCGCGAGCGGATGATCCCGGGATTCTCGAGGGCGCGCGCGATCTCCTTTTCGCCGAAGCCAGCGACGATTTTCGGAATGAAGCCGCGGAACTCCTTGCGGAACTCCTCGCGTTTGCGGAGGATCGTGATCCACGACAGCCCCGCCTGGAAGCCATCGAGAATGAGAGCTTCCCATAGCGCGCGGCCATCGCGCTGCGGCACTCCCCACTCCTCGTCGTGATACTCCTGCATGAGCGGATCGCCCTCGGCCCAGGCGCATCTGTGCAGCGTGACTGTGCGTGACATGCGCCCTCTCCAAGGCCATCGTTGGACGTGTGCGACATTTGATGTCGATGCGAGCGAAAGTGTAACGCGCACGCGAGTCCTGGCCGCGCCCTTCCATCCCGCGAAGTCGCGTTCGGGCGCAGGGGAGCTCAGCGAGGGTCGAACGTCGCCTCGTCGCGGAACTTCGCTTGATCCAGCCCCTTGATCGCATCGCGCCCCACGATCTTCTGAAAGTTCGCTCCCGACAGCTCGGCCAGCGTCAGATCGGCTCCGGTAAGATTGGCGCCCGTCAGCACTGCGCGCGTCAGCCTCGCCTTCCGAAGATTCGCGCCCGTGAGATCCGCGCCACTGAAGTCGGCCGCAGTCATGTCCGAACGCATCACGCCCATCGGCTGGTTGCGCGGGTCGGCTCCCATGTCCGCGGAATCGAGCTTTGCACGCACGAAGATCGCGCCGGTCGCGAGTCCGATGATGCGCACGCGCGTGAGATCAGCGTCGGTGAAATTCACCTTCTCCATGATCACCGCGTACAGGCTCGCGTCACGCAGCGTGGCGTGCGTGAAGTTCGTATTGCGCATCGTCGCGACATCGAGTGTCGCACCGGAGAGATCCGCATTGCGCGCGTTCGCGCCGTCGAAGTTCACGCTGAACAGCTTGGCTTTCATCATCTTCGTGCCGACGAGCGTCGCATGGGAGAGATTCGCGCGCTTGAAGTCGAGCCCGGCGAGATCGAGCCCCGAAAGATTTTGCCCGGAGAAATTCGCGGGATGGTCGGTTGACGACGAATCGAGTCGCGCGACGACCTGCGCGCGTGTGAGCGGCGTGGAGTCCGCGGCCGGAGCATCCAGCGACTCGGCGCCGATCGAGCCGAGCGATGTGCTCGCAACTGTGATCGGCGCCCCCGGACGCGCGAGCGCCCGATGCGCCGCGGCGCTGTCGGGCTGGCCCCAGCGGTCGAAGATGTCGGCGAGCACCGTTTCGGTGCGGCGATAATAGTAGAGAGTCGGATGCCGCTGCGAGCGGAGCGTGTCGAGCGCCGCCTTCAGTCTCGCCACCGCTGCGGCCGGCTGATTGTGATCGCGCAGCACCAGCGCATCCACGCGCGCGAGCGATGACCATCGGCCGTCGCCTTGGGGGATTGTCCCCTTCCAGAGTGCCCGAGCGCTGTCCGCGAGCGCCACCGCCTTCGTATCGTCGCCCGTGCGCGCCGCGAGCTCCGCGCGGTTCGCGAGCACCGTCCCCTGGCCGATCCGGCGAAAGAGCATCGGCTGCATTGACCCAAGCAGAGCGTACGACCGCTGCATGAGCGAATCGGCGACGACGCCGTGGCCCATCAGCGCCTCCGCCGCCGCGAGATACGACGTCGCTCCCGCGACATCCTCCGGCTGCGTCGCCTGACTTGCCGCCAACCGCGCGAGCTCCGCGCGAAATTGCGACGCGGCCTCCTCATGGCGCCCCTGTCGGCGAAGCGCCTCTCCGAGAAGGATGAACGGCGAGCTTCCCGGCGCCGTCTTCCCGTTCTTCTTCTCATCCGCCACGAGCGCTCGAAAGATCAGCTCGGCCTCGTGGTACTTCTCGTCTCCCATCAATGCGCTGCCGTACGTACCAGCAGCCTCGGAGCTCGACACTCCCGGCGTCAGCTTCGCGCGAATCGCATTCGCTTCTCGTCCGGCGGACTCCGCGCCAGCGAACTGCTGGCTGAAAAGCAGGAGACGCCCGAGCGTCTCGAGTCGCATCGCCAGATCGGCAGAGTCGCGTCCGTACGCGCGCTGACTCGCGACCGCCGCTCTCAGCAGCTGCTCCGCACGCGCCTGTTCGCCATTGCTGATATAGATCGCCCCCAGCGCCGACTGCATCGTCGCGCGGACGTTCGGCTGCGTCGCGTACTGTTTCGCGATCGTCGGCTCCGCGTGGTCGAGCACCTCACTCACCGAAAGCGGCTTCCCGAGAGAATCCGTGAGCTGGGCGAGCAGCGACCAGAGTGTGTGCGTCACCGCACTCGCCTGGTCGCGCTGCGCTGCGGTCCGGTCGGACTCGCGCTTGAGATTCGCATTCTGCCGGCGCGACACGACGCCGAAAGTCGCGAGGGCGATGAGCACGAGCGCGGCGATACCCACGCCCACGCGCTGCCGCCGCACGAACTTTCGCGCGCGATAGATGCGGCTGTCCGCGCGCGCGAGTACGGGGCGCTGCTCGAGATGACGTCGGACATCATCCGCGAGACGATCCACGGACGCATAGCGGCGATCCGGCTCCCGGCGCAGCGCCATCAGCGCGATGGTGTCGAGGTCGCCGCGCAGCGCGCGCCCGTCCGCGACGACCGCCGACGGCGCCCTGGGCTCCGCCTCGCGAACGATACGCGCCCAATCCGCGGGATTCGAGCGCGCGAGATTCAGGGGCCGTTCACCGGTGAGTAGCTCATAGAGCACCACGCCGAGCGCGTATACATCGGCGGCCGTCGTCACGGGTTCGCCGAGCACCTGCTCGGGGCTCGCATACTCCGGGGTAAAGGGCTGGAAGCCAGTGCGCGTGATCGGCGCATCGGCTGCACTCGTGGGCGCGAGCAGCTTCGCGATCCCGAAATCGAGCAGCTTGATGTGCCCATCTACCGTCACCAGAATGTTCGACGGCTTGAGATCGCGATGCACGACGAGATTGCGATGCGCGTACGACACGGCGTCGCAGATCTGCAGGAAGAGCCCGAGCTTCTCCGTGAGCGTGAGTGCGTGCGCCTCCACGTAGCGGTTGAGCGGCATCCCATCCACGAATTCCATCGCGAACCACGGATGCCCGTCGCCGGTGACGCCTCCCTCAAGCAGCCGCGCGACGCCCTGATGCTCGAGCGTCGCCAGGATCTGCCGCTCCTCCGCGAAGCGCCGCAGAAGCACGCTGTCCTGATCGAGCCCGCTGCGCATCACCTTCAGCGCGACGCGCGGCGCGAACTCCGCGTCGTCACGCGCCGCGAGGTAGACGGAGCCCATCCCTCCGCGGCCGAGCACGTGATCGATCACGTACGGTCCGATGCGGCAGGGCGGGGCAGGCTCGCGCTCCGTGAACAGCGGCTGTGCCCACGCCACGGCGCCCGCATCGGATGCCGTCGCCGCCTCGGTGTTGCCGGCCGACACGAGCAGCCGCTCGACGGCCTCTCGCAGCACCGTGTCGGCACCGCACGCGATGTCGAGATAGGCGGGCCACGAATCGGGAGGAAGCTCCAGCGCGCTGTCGAGGATCGGCTCGATCCGCTCCCACAGCTCGGCAACGGCCGCGCGTGTCACGGCGTCTCCGCTTCCATCGCGACCGCGAGCCACATGCGCGCCTTCGTCCAGTCACGGCGCACTGTGCGCGGCGTGAGCTGGAGCGCGAGCGCGGTCTCCTCCTGACTCATGCCGCCGAAGAATCTGCAGTCCACCACTCTCGCGAGCCGAGGGTTCGAGGCCGCGAGCGCCGTCAGCGCCTCATCCAGCGCGACGAGCTGCTCGGCGCGATCGTCCGCAGCCACCTCGATGTCGTCGAGCTCGACGCGCATTTGCACGCCGCCGCGCTTCTGCGCCGTGCGCTGCCGCGCGTAGTCGATGAGCACCCGGCGCATTGCCATCGCGGCGATCGAGAGAAACTCTGCCCGTCCGCTGACGTCCAGATGCGACGGCGCGGCGAGTCGCAGATAGGCCTCGTGGACGAGCGCAGTGGTGTTGAGGGTGTGCCCGATTCCCTCGTGTCGCAGCTGCCGCCGCGCTATCCGGCGCAGCTCCTCGTAGACAAGCGGCATCATCCGCTCGACCGCACCGCCCTCGGGCACCGTCACGTTCGCCGCGGGGGTGTCATCCAGCTCGTTGCCGACACCGGACTGGTCGTGTTGCGAATGCAAAGCCACCAAACGCCACCCGTGCTCGTTAAGGAAGCCGAATATAGCGCCTAAACGCATGAAAGCGACCGCTCCTTAGCTGTCGCTTTCATGAAAATGACCCTTTCGACACCCCTTGGGCGCCTCGTTCCTTTACACTCAGAGCGGATCAGCCCGCAACTGCCCCGGACTTCAGCGAGCTGGTATCGATCACGAAGCGGTACTTCACGTCGTTCTTCAGCATCCGCGCGTACGCCTCGTTGATCTTCTGGATCGGAATCATCTCGATGTCCGAAACGATGCCGTGCTCGGCGCAGAAATCGAGCATCTCCTGCGTCTCGCGAATTCCACCGATGCCCGAGCCCGCGAGCGAGGCGCGCCGGCCGAGGAGCGAGAACACGGGGACGGAGAGGGGTGCCTCCGGTGCGCCGACCATGCAGAGCACGCCGTCGCGCTTGAGCAGATGCAGATAGCCCGCGACGTCGTGCGCGGCCGAAATCGTGTCGAGGATGAAATCGAAAGTGCCCGCGTGCGCCGCCATCTGCGTCGCGTCGGTCGAGATCACGACCTCATCCGCGCCGAGCTTCTTCGCGTCGGCAACCTTGTTCTGCGAAGTCGTGAACTGAACCACGTGAGCCCCGAACGCGTGCGCAAACTTGAGCCCCATGTGGCCGAGGCCGCCGAGTCCCATGACGCCGACCTTGCTGCCCTTGCCGACCTTCCAGTGGCGCAGCGGCGAATAGGTTGTGATGCCCGCGCACAGCAGGGGAGCCGACGCGGCGAGATCGAGCTTGTCCGAGATGTGCAGTACGTAGCTCTCGTCGACCACGATCGACGTCGAGTAGCCGCCCTGCATGACTTCGCCGAGCTTGTCGCGGCCGTTGTACGTGAGCGTCGCGCCCGGCTTGTTGCAGTACTGCTCCTCGCCATCCTTGCAGCTCTCACAGACGCGGCACGAGTCGACCATACAGCCGACGCCGGCGAGATCGCCCGCCTTGAAGTTGGTCACCGCGCTGCCGACGCTCGACACGCGGCCGACGATCTCGTGCCCCGGGACCATGGGGAAGATCGATCCGCCCCATTCGTCGCGCGCCTGATGGATGTCGGAGTGGCAGACGCCGCAGAAGAGGATCTCGATGGCGACGTCGTTGGCGCGCGGGGCGCGGCGCTCGATGGTGAACGGCTCGATCGGCGTTTTCGCGCTGAGCGCGGCGTACGCGGCGGTCTTCGTGGATGGAGCCTTGGTCTGCTTTGCTGCGTATTCGGCGGTCTGTGGCATCAGCGATTGTCCCTGGGTCGAGTACGAATGTGGGTGTGCGGGGTCAACTGCCCGCGCGAGGGCTTCGTTCCATTTGCTGCGCTCCGTTGTCTACGACTTCGCCGCGGCGCGAAGCGCGGACACGAAGCTCGGAACATCTTTCCAATCCCCATCGTAGCGCTCGCCGTTCACGAAGAATGTCGGCGTGCCATTCACCCCGCTTCGAACGCCACCCCGAAAGTCGGCGCGCACGTGATCGGCGGCAGCGCCACCGGCATAGGCCGCCTCGAGCTCTCCGCTGGTCACGCCGCGTGACTCTGCATATCCCACGAGATCATCGTCTTCGAGCGCTCGATGATTCTCGTAGAGCGTATCGTGCATCGCCCAGAATTCCTGCTCACCCTTCTCCCCCGCAACCTCAGCGGCGATCGCGGCGTGCGTCGCGTGCGCATGCGCCTGCGCGAGCGGGAAATTCCGAAATACGAAGCGCAGCTCCTTGCCCATCTCCTTCTGAATCTTCTTCACGATGGCATGAGCGCTCCCGCAGTACGGACACTGATAGTCGCCGTACTCCACGAGCGTGACTTTGGCGCTCGCCGGTCCTTCGACGTGATCCTTCACGCTCACGGGAATCGAGAGCGTCGAGCCTTCACGGTCGACCGTCATGATCTCGCTCCCGTGGGTGCCGACCCGCGCTGTTCGGGGGTAAGCGCGTCGAGCGCCTTGAGAATACCGGCGGCTCCCGGATTCACGCCGTCGGGGGAGAGATGATTCCAGCGGATCACTCCGGTTGCATCGAGCACGAAGAGCGCGCGCGACGACTCGCCGAGTTGGTCATGGTAGGCGCCGTACTTCTTCGAGACCTCTCCCTTGGGCTCGAAGTCGGCCAGCAGCGGGAAGTGCAACTTGCGGTCGCTCGCGAACGCGAGATGGCTCCACACGCCATCGACGGAGATGCCGAGCAGCTGCGCATTCGACTCCGCGAACTGGTCGAGCATCTCGTTGTAGAGCGCGATCTGGTCGCCGCAGACCGGGCTCCAGTCCGCCGGATAGAACACCAGCACGACGGGCGTCCCCTTGAACTCGGATAGCGAGACGCGCTGATCGGGGGTGGCATTGAGGGTGAACTCCGGCGCCTTCGTTCCCACGGCGAGCAACTCTCGCGGCTTCGTCGAATCGTTGGTCGTCATGCGCGTACTCCAGATACTCGGTAAGGGGACAGCTCAGACATGGTTCAGAATCTCGTCGACGGCCTCGATCTCGCTCGGCGACAGATCCCAGTTCGGTGACGCCGCATTGCTTCGAGCCTGCTCCGCGCTCGTGGCGCCCGCGATCACCGAAGCGACAACGGGAAAGCGCAGCAGCCACGACATCGCGAGCTCGAGCATCGTGTGATCGTTCGCGTCGGCAAACGCGATCAACCGCTCGATCAGCTCCATGTTGCAATCCGTGTGCTTCTCGGCCAGCCACCCGCCATCCGCGATGCGCGTGCCCTTGGGTACGCTCGCTCCTCGCCGATACTTGCCCGTGAGTAGTCCACTTTCAAGTGGGAAATACGGCAGGTACGAAATGGCGAGCCGTTCGCACTCCGGGATCGCGTCGAGCTCGTCGTCGCGCTTCAACATGTTGTAGTGGTTTTGCACGCTGACGAATCGCGCGATGTGCGCGCTCTCGCTGATCGCGTCCGCCTTGGCGATCAGCTCGCCGGAGAAGTTGGAGCATCCGATCTCGCGCACCTTTCCCGCGACGACCAGCTCGTTCAGTGCGCCGAGTGTGTCCTCGATCGGCACCGATGGGTCGGGGGCGTGGAGCTGATAGAGGTCGATGTAGTCGGTGCCGAGTCGCTGAAGACTATCGTTACACGCCTGGTGCACGTACGCGGGGTGAGCGCCGGTCCGCGTCTCGTCGACCTTCTTTCCGAACTTTGTGGCGATGATCACACTCGCCCGCAGTCCCGCGAGCGCCCTGCCGAGAAATTCCTCGCTCTTCGTTTTCCCGTAGGTATCGGCGGTGTCGAAGAAGTTGATTCCACCATCGATGGCTGCATCGACGACCGCACGAGTGGCCTGCTCATCGATGCGCCACCCAAAGTTGTTGCAGCCGAGGCCGACGACTGAAACTTCCAACTTTCCGATCCGTCGTGTTTCCACCTTTTGGCGCTCCCGAGTAGAGTGTCGATTCAAGGAACTAATTCATCTCGGCGGGCGCTCGTTCCCTTATGAGCTCCCTTGATTTGCGGCCGGCCTCGTACGCTCACCACAAGAATCCCGTTCGCCACACATGAAATCTGTCTCTATTGCTCTGACCCGCGCAGCACTCGTCGCCTGCGTCATCCTCGCCGCATGCAAGAAGGCGGCGCCCCCCGCGTACCCACCGGCGGAAGTCACGGTGCTCACCGTCAAGCCGGAGACGGTCGATGTGAAGCTCGACTACGTCGGGCAGGCTGAGGCGTCGAAGGCCGTGGAGGTGCGTTCGCAGATTACGGGGGTCATCGTCGCGAGACCGTACACGGAAGGTACCGACGTTGCGGCGGGGACAGTGCTCTATCGCATCGATCCCACCACCTACGAGGCGGCGCTCCGAAGCGCGCAGGGGACGCTTGCGAATGCGCAAGCTCGGCTCGCCAATGCGCAGCGGAGTCTCGATCGCGTGAAGCCGCTGCTCGAGGAGCATGCGGTGGCGCAGGTCGACGTCGACAATGCGGAGACGGAGCTGCAGCAGGCGAAGGCCGGCGTCGATCAGTCGCGCGGCGCGGTGGACGAGGCGAAGAAGAACTTCGATGACACCTTCGTGCGCGCGCAAATCGGCGGACGCGCGGGGCGCGCGCTGCTCGTGCTCGGCGCGCGGGTCACCGGTCCGAACGATCTGCTCACCACGGTCGAGCAGGTCGATCCGATCTACGTGAGCTTCAATCCGTCGGATAAGGATGTGCTCTCGTGGCGCCACAACGAGGCGACGAGGAAGATGATCGCGAGTGGCAAGCTCAAAGTCGCGATCACGCTATCCGACAAGAGCAAATTTCCGCACGTCGGCATCGTGACGTTCGTCGATCAGTCGCTCCAGTCGAACACCGGAACACTGTTGCTGCGCGCCTCGGTTCCGAATCCGGAGCACATTCTGCTTCCCGGACAGTTCGTGCGCGTGCGTCCGATGGGGATTGCCAACGACAGCGCGATCCTCGTGCCCCAGCGCGCCGTGCAGCAAGGGCTCGCGGGGACCTTCGTCTATCTGCTCGGCGCCGATAGCAAGGTGATTCCGCACGACGTGTCCGCCACGTCGTGGGACAATGGCCGCTGGCTCATCCAGGACGGCCTCAAGCCCGGCGACCAGGTGTTGGTCGATGGTACGCTCAAGGTCGGTCCGGGCGCACCGGTGCACGCCACGCCGTACGAGCCTGCCAGGGACTCCACGCTTAAGGCGCCGAGCGACAGCGCCGCGAAGATGCAGGTGACGCGATGAGTGGCGCGGGGTCCGATCCGCTGGACCAGCCGCACGCGAAGGTCGAGGCGGATGGAGCGGCGGAGCAGATCGGCAATCTCTTCATTCGCCGTCCGATCTTCGCGGCAGTCATCTCGATCGTGATCGTGCTTCTCGGACTGTTCGCGCTGAACAAGCTTCCAATTGCGCGCTATCCGAACGTCACGCCACCGGTGGTCTCGGTGTCGGCGAACTACCCGGGGGCGACTGCGCTCGATGTGGCGACCACGGTTGCCGCGCCGATCGAGCAGCAGCTCGCCGGCATTCAGGGACTTCTCTACTATAAGTCCACGAGCTCGGGCGACGGGTCGATGAATCTGCAGGTGTCCTTCGACATCACGCGCGATCAGGATCTCGCGGCCGTCGACGTGCAGAATCAGATCGCCCTCGCCACTCCGCAGCTTCCGGAGCAGGTACGCCGCAACGGCGTGATCGTGCAGAAGGCGCAGCCGGACATCCTGCTCGTCGGCGTGCTCACGTCCACGGATTCACGTTACAGCGGCGAGTTCCTGAGCAACTACTCGAAGATCTATCTCGAGGATGAGATCAAGCGCATTCCCGGCGTCGGCAATGCCACGACGTTCGGAAATCTGAATTTCGCGATGAACATCGACCTCGACCCCGACAAGATGGCACAGCTCGGAGTCACGGTGTCGGATGTCAACGCGGCGGTCACTGAGCAGAACAGTACGAATCCGGCCGGCTCCATCGGGCGCGAGCCGGCTCCGGCCGGAACGCAGCTGACGATTCCCGTCACTACCGTTGGCCGGCTCAGCACGCCCGAGGAGTTCGCGAGCATCATCATCCGTGCGCGCCCCGATGGATCGGTGCTGCGCGTCTCGGATGTCGGCACCGTGAAGCTTGGCGGTCGCGACTACGGCCTCGTCGGCAGTTACAATGGGAAGCAGATCGCTCTGATCATCCTGTATCTCCGCCCGGGCGCCAACGCGATCGCAGTTCGCAACGCGTATATCAAGCGCATGGCGGAGCTGGAGAAGAGCTTTCCGGCCGGCGTGCATCAGGAGATCGGTTTCGACACGACGCCATTCGTCACGACGTCGATCCACGAGGTCATCAACACGCTGCTCATCGCGATGGCGCTCGTGACGCTGGTCGTCTTCATCTTCCTTCAGAACTGGCGCTCGACGCTGATTCCGTTGCTCGCGGTGCCGGTCTCGATCATCGGCACGTTCTTCGGACTCTGGGTGCTCGGCTTCACGATCAACCTGCTCACGCTCTTCGGCCTTACGCTTGCGATCGGAATCGTCGTCGATGACGCGATCGTGGTGATCGAGAACGTCGAGCGCATCATGGAACAGGAGAAGGTTTCGCCACGCGTCGCCGCAGACAGGGCGATGAAGCAGGTCACGGGCGCGCTCGTCGCGATCGTGGCGGTGCTGTGCGCCGTGTTCATTCCGGTGGCGCTGGTCGGTGGCATCACGGGCGAGATGTACAAGCAGTTCGCGGTCACGATCGTCATCTCCGTGGTGCTTTCGGGAATCGTCGCGCTGACGCTGACCCCCGCGCTCTGCTCGGTGATGCTGAAGCCGGGGTCGCACCCGCCGGAGGCAGGGCCGCTCGCGTGGTTCAACCGCAACTTCGATCGCGCGCGCACTGGATACCTCGGCTCGCTCGGGCGCATGCTCGGCAGCCCCAAGACGGTGTTCGCCGCCTTCGCGGTGGTGGTCGCGCTCGTGATCGTTCTCGTGCGCGCGGTTCCAGGCGGCTTCCTTCCGACCGAGGACAAGGGCTTCTTCGCCGTGGCGGTCGAGCTTCCGTCCGGTGCATCGCGCCAGCGCACCGACGCGGTGGTCGCGCAGGTGCAGAAGTATCTGCTCGCGCAGAAGGGTGTCGAGCACACGGTCGCGCTCACGGGATTGAGCCTGCTGCAGGGTGGCGCGGCACAGACCAGCTCCGCCACCGTATTCGCTGGTCTCACTCCGTGGGATCAGCGCAAGTCCGCGGACACGCAGCTCGAGGCGATCCTGGGACGAGCCAACGGCGCGTTCTCGCAGATCAAGGACGCGATCATCTTCGGCTTCAACTTTCCGGAAATTCCGGGACTCGGCGTCACCGCCGGTCTCGAGATGGATCTGCAGGATCGCAGCGTCAACGACGTCACGAAGTTCGCCGCGCTCGCGCAGCAGTTCGTAGCGGATGCGAACAAGCTCCCCGAAGCGCAGGGGCTGACGACGAACATCAATATCAACTTCCCGCAGCTCTTCGTGCACGTCGACCGCGAGAAGGTGAAGTCGCTGGGGATCTCGCTCACGGATCTCTTCCAGACGCAGCAGGCGATGTTGTCCAAGCTCTACGTGAACGACTTCAACATCTACGGCAAGACGTTTCGCGTGCAGCTGGAGGCACAGCCGCAGTTCCGCGAGCGTCCGGAGGATGTCGGGCGCCTCTACGTGCGCGGGTCGAGCGGGCAGATGATTCCGGTGTCGTCGTTGGTGACGACGGAGTTCAAGGTCGCGCCGAACATCGTCACGCGCTTCAACGGCTTCACGGCGGCAGTCGTGAACGGAACGCCAGCGCCGGGGAAGAGCTCGGGACAGCTACTCGCCGCCGTTCGCAAGCTCGCCGACGAAAAATACGCGCCGCTCGGAGTGGGGTACGCCTTCAGTGGGCAGTCGTACGAGGAAGTGCAGGGAGGGACCGCGTCGCTCGTGTTCACCATGGGCATCATCATGGTCTTCCTCGTGCTCGCGGCGCTCTACGAGTCGTGGTCGATCCCCTTCGCCGTGCTCTTCGGCGTTCCGTTCGGACTGCTCGGCGCACTCCTCGGCGTGTTCATTCGCCGAATGCCGAACGACGTCTACTTCCAGGTCGGACTGATCGTCGTCGTCGGGTTGGCGGCGAAGAACGCGATTCTGATCGTCGAGTTCGCGAACGAGCTTCGCGCGCAAGGTTTGTCGATTCGCGAGGCGGCCACCGAGGCGGCGCGCGAGCGACTGCGTCCGATCCTCATGACGTCGTTCGCCTTCATCCTCGGCGTCGTGCCGCTGCTCGTCGCGAGCGGCGCCGGTGCCCAGAGCCGACACTCGATCGGAACGGGAGTGTTCTTCGGAATGCTCTTCGCGACGACCGTCGGAATCTTCTTCGTCCCATCGTTCTTTGCCGAGATTCGAATGTTGAGTGAGCGTGGATTGTTCAAGCGAAGGAACGTGGCGGCACCAGCCGCCGCGGGCTCGATGTCGGGAGACGACTGAGCATGCCGGTACTACGAAGGGTTGCTCCGCGGCTCCTCGCGCTGTTCGTCGTTGCCGGCTGCGCCGTTGGACCGAACTACAAGCGCCCCGCGGTTGATGTCGCGCCCGAATGGCGCGCGCCGTCGAAGGCGGAAGACTCGGTGCGCTCGTTCTTCGACTCGCTCGCGAGCGGGACGAATCTCATCGCGCCGCCGACTGCTGCGCGAGCCGACACGCCGTCCGGTGCAGCGACCGTGCGCCGTCCCGATTGGCGCGCGAGCTACGAGTCGCGCCCGCTCGACGCGAAGGGTGGTGGACTCGGCTGGGCGGAGCTGATCAAGGATCCCGCGCTGCAGGCGCTCATCGACACTGCGGTGCGCAACAATCGCGATGTCCGCGTCGCGATCGCGACGATCGCCGAGTATCGGGCGGAGTATGGAGTGGCGAAGGGCGCGTATTATCCGCGTATCGATGGCCAGTTCACGGGCGGTCGCCAGAAGATCGTGCTCGTACCGGGTCAGAACGATGCATTCAACGCGATCAAGGTCACGGCGAATCTACAGTGGGAGCTCGACTTCTGGGGGCGGATTCGCAGGAACAGCCAGGCCGCGCGCGCCGACTATCTCGCGAGCGAGGCGGGGCGCAGGTCGGTGGTGCTCACGCTCGTGAGCGATGTCGCGACGGGGTATCTGCAGCTGCGCGAGCTCGATCTCGATCTCGAGATCTCGCAGCGCACACTCGCGTCGCGCCAGCAGACGCTCAACCTCGCGCTGCGCCGCTATCAGCAGGGACTCATCTCCGAGCTCGACGTGCGGCAGTTCGAGTCCGAGGTCGACAACTCGGCCGTCAGCATTGCGGATTTCCAGCGACGGATCGCGCAGCAGGAGAATGCGTTGAGCGTGCTGGTAGGGCACACCCCTGCGCCGGTGGCGCGCGGGCTGTCGCTCACGGATGTGCTGGGGACGTTCATTCTCCCCACGGAGCTTCCGGCGGAGCTCATCGCTCGCCGCCCGGATGTTCGCCAGGCTGAGGAGGCGCTCGTCGCGGCGAACGCACGCGTGGGCGCATCGCAGGCCGCGCTCTTCCCGACGGTATCGCTGTCGAGCCAGTACGGCAGGCAGGGCGAAAAGTTGAGCAACACCTTTCAAAAGAATGGCGAGATCTACCAGATCTTCGGTGGCATCTCGATCCCGCTCTTTCGTGGCGGCGCGTTGAGGAGTGAGCTCTCCGCGGCGCGCGCGCGCTCCGACCAGGCACGGTTCGCGTACGAGCAGGCGACGCTGGTCGCGCGGCGTGAGGCCGAGGATGCATTCGTCGGGGTGCGCACGTCACGCGATCAGGCGGTGGCGCAGCAGCGGCAGGTCGATGCGCTCCGTCGCGCCTTCGATCTGGCGAACCGGCGCTATCAGAACGGCGTTTCGAGCTACCTCGAGGTGCTGGACGCAGAGCGCAACCTGTTCACGAGCGAGCTGGCGCTGACGCAGGCGCAGCGTGAGGAGCTCGTGTCCGGCGTGCAGCTCTATAAGGCGCTCGGCGGCGCCTGGGCGGACTCCACCGCCGCGCGGTAGCCGCGCCCGTGGTAACGCTCGCCGCCGACGCGAGACGGTTCACCCCCGATTCGTTCCCGGCCCAGATGGGCGGTTCTAAACTGACACGTCACTTTAGAACCTTTTTCTGGGAGCCAAGGCCATGTTACGAAGTATCGTGCGCACAATCGCTGCCGGGGGTGTGGCCGCGGCGATCCTTGCCTGTGGAGGCAGCAGCGACGGCGGTGGCACCGGACCGACGCCCGTGTTCACTTCGGTGTCGTTGTCGCCGTCCGCTCCGGAGGTTGCGGTGGGTGGCACGACGGCGCTCACCGCCATCGCAAAGGATCAGAGCGGCAACGTCTTTCCCGGCGCGACGGGTGCGACATGGTCATCCGCCAACACCGCTGTGGCGACGGTGAACTCGACGACGGGTGTCGTGTCCGGTGTTGCGAATGGCACGTCGAGCGTCACTGCGTCGATCACGATCGGGAGCGTGACGCACACCGGGAGTCAGACCGTGAACGTGACGACGCCGACGGCCTCCGGGAGCGTGACGGCGACGACCGGATTGTCGTTCGACCCGAGCACCGTCACGATCGCGCGCTCCGGCGGCACCGCATCGGTGACCTGGCACTTCCAGTCCGTGGTGCATACGGTCGTCTGGGATGCGCAGCCGGGATCCGTCACCGACATTGGTGCAACGTCGAGCGCGAACGTGTCCAGAGATTTCACCGTCGCCGGCACGTACCACTATCACTGCTCGATTCACTCCAGCATGTCGGGAATCGTCGTGGTGCAGTAGCGCCAGAGGAGTGGCAAGGAAGTTTGCAGCAGTCAGAACGGCTCTCGTCACGCAAGTGGTGGGAGCCGTTGCTCGTCGGGGCTAACGCGGGAGCGGCGTGGAAACGGTGACCAGCCGAGTCGACACGGCGTCACCCTATGACCCCCACAAAGTGAGCGATCTCGAATGTCACGTGCATTTGCACGCACGGTTCTCGTCGGCACTCTTGCCGCGGCGCTCTTCGCCTGCGGGTCGGACGGCGTCGCCGGACCGCCATCTGCGGGAACTGTCGTTGCAAATACCGATCTGCACTTCGCGCCGCAGTCGCTCACACTTTCCAGACGTGGTGGAAGCGCCGAGCTGACGTTCACTTTCCAGAGCACGAATCACAAGGTGGTGTGGGACACGCAGCCGTCCGGCTCGGCGCTCGAGACCGTGCCGTCGACGCACGATGCATCGGTGGTGCGTGAGCTCACCGTGGCCGGCACGTATACGTATCACTGCCCCTTCCACGATGGAATGACCGGCACCGTCATCGTCGAGTAGCCGCCGAAAATACTCACAGCCAACGAGGTAGGAATGCAACGGATGAGATACGCTCGAGCGGCAGCGACTGCGTGTGCGGCGATCACTCTCCTGGCGTGCGGCGGCGATGCAACATCGTCGAAGCAGGTGCTGGACTCGGTCCACGTCGAGCCGCGCGACGTGGTGATGGCAGTGGGAGCGGTGTGGCCGCACATGCACCAGACGGCGCGCGATCGTGCCGGTGTCGAGATCAGGACGACCGGCGTGTGGTCGTCGTCCAACGAGTCCGTCGCGACCGTCGGAATTACGGGTGGCGCGATCGCCGGCATCGCGGTTGGGACAGTGATCGCTCGCAGCACGGTGACCTACAACGGTGTCACCGAAGTTGGAGAAGCAAGCATCACCGTTGTCGCACCGGCGGACACCGGATCGGTCACTGCGACGGGCGGGGCGGCGTTCACACCGCAGCTCAGGACCGTGACACGCGGCGGGGCGGCGGCAAGGTTGACGTGGATCTTCCAGGCCGAGCCGCACACCGTCGTGTGGGATTCGCAACCGCCGGGCGCGAACGTTGCCGCCATCGACGCGTCATCGAACGTCTCGGTGACGCGTGACTTCCCCGTTGCCGGCACGTACGAGTACCACTGCACGATTCACTCGGGGATGACGGGCTCGCTCCTCGTTCAGTAGCCGCGCCGTGACGCGCGGCTGCATCGCGCAACTACAGGGCGTCGCGGATGAACGCCTGCAGCTTCTGCCGATAGCTCCTGCCGCTCGTGTGGCGGGAGCCGTCGTGCAGGATCACGACGAAATCCCCCTGGAACCACGGCTGGAGCTCCTTCACGCGCTCGGTATTCACGATCGTCGAGCGGTGGATGCGGAGGAACCGCGCGGCCGGGAGCCGTGACTCGAGGCGCGTGAGCGTGTCGCGCACGACATGCGTGTCCGTGCCGACGTGAATGTTGGCGTGATTGTCCACCGCCTCGATCCAGTCGATCTCCGCCGTGCGAATGAGCAGCAGCCGGCCATCTACCTTGATCGCGAGACGCAAGTCGCGTCGCTGCCTCCGCCCGAGGTGCTCGAGCAGCGCGTGAAGCTGCGCCTTGTCGGGGCCCGCAGTGCTGCGCGCGGCCTCCGGGCCGGCGAGGCGCGCCTTCGCGCGCAGGAGCGCCGCGGCGAAGCGCTCCCGCTCCACCGGCTTGAGCAGGTAGTCCAGCGCGTGCACCTCGAATGCCTGCACCGCGTACTCGTCGTAGGCCGTCACGAAGATCACGAGCGGCATGCGCTCGGGACCCACCGCCTCGATTACGCCGAAACCATCGAGCTCTGGCATCTGGATGTCGAGGAAAACGAGATCCGGCGTGTGCTTCTCGATCGCGAGAATCGCGTCCGCCCCGTTACCGCACTCGCCGACGATCTCGATGTCGGGATGATCGGCGATCAACGTCCGCATGCGTGCGCGCGCGAGTGGCTCGTCATCAACGACAAGCGCGCGTATCCGTGCGGGATCCTTTCCCTTGGTGGCTGCGCTCACGACAGCTCCTCTCCAGTGTGATACGGAATCGAGATTCGTACCGCGAACCCGGCATTGGGCGCGGTCGTCACCTCGAAGGTGTGCAGATCGCCGTACAGTCGCTCGAGCTGCTCACGGATGTTGCTCAAGCCGATCCCCTTCGGCAGCTCGTTCGGCGCCGACAGCGCGCACCCCACGCCATCATCGATTACCGCGAGCTCCACGTGATCGCCGCATCGCCGGGCATGAATCGCGAGCTTCCCGCCGCATGCGCGCGAGCTGAGCCCGTGACGAATCGAGTTCTCCGCGAGCGGCTGCAGCAGGAGATTCGGCACGAGCGCGTGGCTCGCCGCCGGATCGATCGCGATCGAGATCTTCAGCCGATCCTGGAAGCGCAACTGCTGGATGTTCACGTATCGCTCGAGCAGCTGGATCTCGCGCTCGATCGGCACCTCCTGCTCGCCCGCGTTGTGGAGTGACAGCCGCAGGAAGTCACTGAGACCCGTGAGCATGCGCTCCGCCGCTCGCGCGTCACTCGAGATGAGCGCGACGATCCCGTTCATCGTGTTGAACAGAAAGTGCGGATTGAGCTGTAGCCGCAGGCTCCGCAGCTGCGACTGCGCGAGCGCGACGCGCAGATCCTCGCGCTCCTGCGACTCGCGGTAATACGTCTCCGCGAGCCGCTCGTGCCACGACGTGGCGTACGTCGCGATCGCCCCTGCGACGATGAGCAGCAGCATCTTCGCCCCCTCGTCGAGAAAGGAGACCGCGGCGCTGCCACTCGCGATGATCGGGCTGTCCGTCATGGGCACGCGTCCACTGAACAGGAGCACGGCCACGAGCACGGCATACTCGACGACCACCAGCGTCGCCGCCGCCGCAGCCTTGCGCGTCGATGACGCGATCGGGCGCGCGGCGAGGATCACAAAGTATGCGAGAAAAATCGGCGATTTGAGTGCGAGCGCACTCGGCTCCGCCATGCTGTAGCCTGCGAGGATCACCGTCACCGCCGTGATGTCGACGAGCGGATTCACCAGCGCTACCCACGCGGGGAGCGGCTCGTCGCGGAGATGCCGGTGCAGGTCGAGCCAGAATTGCGCGAGCGACCACGCCAGCGTCGGCATCAGCACTGCCCAGTTCACGCGCTGCACGGTGACCGGGATGTGCGGACCGTACAGCAGCGCCGTGAGCGCGAGCGACAGTAGCACAGCGGCGCGCACGCCGTTGAGCAGCCGCTCCGCGCGCTCGCGTTGCACTTCGATCGCCGGACGAGCCTTCTTCATGGGCACCATCATTGCCCGCGGTCGGTCTCATCGGAAGGGCGCCGCATCCAGGCGTCCAGCAAAAGCGCGATGAGTGCGAGCAGCGGAGGGATCGGTGAGCGGTCGAACACCACGACGCTCGCATCGGTGGCGCCCACCATGATCACCGCAAGCGCGAGCGAGGAGAGATATTGGAGTCGCCCCGTGAGCAGCAGCGTCCCGCCGGCGATCTCGATCAGCGCCGTCACGTAGCGGAGCCACTGCCCAATGCCCAGACTCGCAAACAGTTCGACCATGATCGCGAAGCCCGCCATCTTCACGGTTCCCGCCGCAATGAAGATCGCGCCGAGGCCGAGCTCCATCAGTCGCAGCCACCCAAGTCGCCGAACGGTCGGCCACGGCGCATCCATCAGTGCAACCGATAGCTGGCGGCGAGTCGCCAGGTCGTCACGTCCTTCGGCACCGAATACACCTCAGTGGTGAGCGCGAAGGACGCGGGGAGATGTAGCGTCGCGCCGCCGAGCACGGACCAGCGCCGGAGGTTGACCTCCACCTGCGTGTGGTCCGCGATCCCGTCGAGGTTGGTGAACCCGACCTCGAAGCGCGGCCGGAGCCACGACACCCCCGTTCCCGCGAAGAACTCGAAACGGCCGCCACGGCTCTTAACGCCGTACACTCCTTCGAGCCCAAACATCGTAGGAGAGAATTTGTCGTCCGAAGGGTTGTTGCCGTAGCACGCACTGTCGGGCTCGCTTTGCTGCAACGCGGCGCGCGCGCAGGTAATCGGCCCGCGGACGTGCCCAACCGTACCGTCCGCGCGCAGCATCAATGCGGATGACGCGAAGGGCCCAAATCCGTGCAGCGCCATGGTTTCCGAGATCGCGGCGCCGCCCAGGTGCGGGTGCGCGTCCCCCACCTGAATCGGCGGGATATAGCTCACCTCGATGGCGAACCCCAAGGGGAGGGTAAGCAGCGCGCGCGGACGAGCGAACACACTCGTAAGCCTGGAGTGCTGCTGCGCGCTCGCTGTGTAGCATTCGCTCGCGTGCTCGATCGACGGGTCGGCGGTCGGCACCGGGGCGACCTCCGCCTGCAGCTCGATGTGCCACGCCGACTGGCGACTCGGGGCGTCAAGCGCCGAAAAAGTGATCGGGACGGAGTAAAATGCGAGCAGCCTGGCCTCGTTGCTGGTCGCTCGGGGACGACATTGCGCTCGCGCGGCGGGGGCGGCCACACCGGCAAACGCGGCGAATACTGCCAAGGATTTGCGCACGGGGTGACGTTATGGGCGCTCCGAGCGGGAGTGAACCTTCGAGCGGTGGATGACCACCTTCGAGGGGTGAAGGCCCTTCGGCGGCTGGCGACGGTCGACCGCCTTTTTTTTGGGACTAGTACTGGCCGGTCAGGAACTTAGTCCAGCCCCCCACGCGTTGACCCGCAACACCCTTTCGATTCGGACGACGTGGCCACACAGGTAGCTCCCGCTCAAGTAGACAGCGACGAAGGCGTCCCATACCGCTGGCTCATCCTCCTTGGCCTCATCACGGCCGCCGTGATGGAGGTGCTCGATACCACGATCATCAACGTCTCCCTCCCCCAGATGGCCGGAAATCTCGGCGCCACGACGGAGGAGATCGCATGGGTGAGCACCTCCTACATTCTCGCGAACGTCGTCGTGCTGCCCATGACCGCGTTTTTCACGGAGCGGTTCGGACGGCGCAACTATCTCACGTTCTCGATCCTTCTCTTCATCGTTGCATCGTTCCTGAGCGGTACTTCGCACAGTCTGAGCGAGCTCGTGATCTGGCGGCTGGTGCAGGGCGCGGGCGGCGCTGCGCTCCTTTCCACCGCGCAGGCGACGCTGCGGCAGATCTTCCCGAGCGAGCAGCAGGGAATGATTCAGGCCATTTTCCTGCTCGGCATCATCGTCGCACCGACGCTCGGTCCCACGCTCGGCGGATGGATCACCGACAACTACACGTGGAACTGGTGCTTCTTCATCAACATCCCCATCGGCATTCTCTCGGCCTTCCTCGTCACCACCTTCCTCAAGGATCCCGAGGGCGCGCGTGTCATTAAGCCCGTCGACTGGCTCGGCATTGCACTCCTGATCGTCGGCGTGGGCTCGCTGCAGTACGTGCTCGAGGAAGGAAATCGCAATGACTGGTTCCAGGACGATCTCATTCTGCGCCTCTCGATCGTTTCCGCATTGTGTCTCGTCGGCATGGTGTTGTGGGAGCTGTCGGAGCGAAACAAGCATCCAGTCATCAACTTCCGCGTTCTCCACAACCGCGATCTCTCGGCGTCGATCTTCCTCTTCGTCGTGCTCGGCTTCGGGCTCTACGGTGGGACCTTTCTCTTCCCGCTCTTCACGCAGGGAGTGCTCGGCTTCACACCTACGGAGACGGGGCTGACGATGCTCCCCGGCGGGCTCGCGACGGCGGTGATGGCGGTGGTGTGCGGACGTCTGCTCAACGGAAAGGTGCCGCTCGTCGACGCGCGCTATCTCATCATCTCGGGCGTCATCGCGTTCAGCGCGTCGATGTGGATTCTCGGGCATCTCACCTCTGTCGCCGGCGAGGGAGACGCGCGCATCGCGCTCATCGTTCGCGGTGCGGCGCTGGGGCTGCTCTTCACGCCGATCAACAACGCGGCGTTCGGAAGCCTGAAGCGGAGCGAGGCGCAGCAGGCGTCGGGATTGATCAACCTCTCGCGCCAGCTCGGAGGCTCGTTCGGCATCGCGGTGCTGAGCACCTATCTCACGAGACACGTGCAGTATCATCGCGCCGATCTCGTGCAGAACTTCTACGCGGGGAATCCGGCGTTCGATCTGCGTTTCCAGGGAACGGTCGCGAACCTCGTGGCGCACGGCACGTCGGTGCTGCAGGCACAGAAGACGGCGTATGCGATTCTCGATCTTACGCTGAGCAAACAGGCATCGATGCTCGCGTACAATGACTCGTGGCTGCTGATCCTGCTCTGCTTCCTCTGCGTCGCGCCGGCGGTGCTGCTGCTGCGGAAGCCCAGCGCGATAAGCGGGCCGGTCGACGCGCACTAGGCTCGGCGACGCGGCGCTATTTCACCGTGATCTCGCGCTCCATGCCCAGCATGTAGTGCGGCTTGGCGCCAGTCGTGTCGCTGAGACCGCAGTCGAGCACGTAGCGCCCCGGGCGCAGCGCGATGGAAATGACACTCACCTGGCCCGCGTCCATTGGAGCTGCGCCGCCTCCGATTCCCTCGATCGGCGAAGGCTTGCTCTTGCCATCCCATTTATCCAGCTGTTCCATGGTGGTGTTCCCCACGAGGCGCGAGAACGAAAGCTGATGCAAGTGTCTGCCAACGTTCTCGACCCGCAGCAGCTGTCGCCCTGCGCGCAGCTCTCCCGAGATGGAGATTCGATAGTCGGTCAGTCGAATCGTGACCGGTGCAACGGGGAGGACGAGGTTTGTCGACGGTGCGCCGGAGGAGACCACGAGTCCGCGAATCATCCCCCTCGACATGTGGGCGTGGCCATCCTCGGCACCATAGGCGCACACCATCACGTAGCGTCCCGGTTTGAGCAGCACGGACGTCTCGCTCGAAGCCCCTGGGAGTGCACGTTCGACCCCTCCCGCCCACCGAATTCCTCCCGTGTGATCCGCGTTGCGCACCAGCGACCGCATGACTCTCGGAAGCGATGACGAATCGTCCAATCGGGCGAAGGTCACTTGATGCGCCTCCTTCCCGCGATTCACGAGTCGTATCGTCACCATGCCACTCGCGGCGCTGTCCGGCGCGATGAAGGTGTATTCGTACGCCGTGACGACGAGCGCGTGACGACCTGGCGGGGGCGCAGGTGCATCCGACCGGAATGCACCTGGCAGCCCCGCGATCGCGGCCACCAGCACGGCCCTCCTGCTCAGGCTCGCCACGTTGTTCTCCTTCGCGTTGATGCCGGGAGCTCAGCGCCCACTCCGAAGCAGTCACGATACGATTCCTCGTCGCGCTCCGCCAGACATCGGTCCCGAGCAGGCACTAAACCTGCCTCCCACTCCGCTAGAATGAATGAGCGCGCAAGTCCGCGCGACACGTTCGTGCGAGCGGCGTCCTGCCCGTTCGGATAGTGTCGGAGCGTTCGCCCTCGGCGCTATCGTGTGCGGACGCATCGGCCGAGCGAAACGGGTGCATGTCGGGATCGAGTTACCTGGGGGAACAAGATGCGTGTGCGGGTCGGCTGTGAATTCCAGTATGATGCGCCGTCGTCCGTACCGACCGTGATGCTGGTGCGCGCACGCTCCGACGGCAGCCACCGGATCATCTACGAGTCGCGCTGGATCGACCCCGCGCTCGCGATCCGCGAATACCACGACTCCTTCGGCAACACGTGTTGGCGCATGACGATGCCGGAGGGCATCACCACCTTTCGCTACGATGCCGTTGTCGACGTCGACGACGAGCCCGATCCCACGCACCCCGGCACTCCGTTGACGCCGGTGGACGAGCTCCCCGACGAGGCGCTGCAGTTCACGCTCGCGAGTCGCTACGTGGAATCCGACATCCTCTCGAACGATGCGTGGCGCCTCTTCGGCAACACCCCGCAGAGCTGGGAGCGAGTGCAGGCCGTCTGCGACTGGATCCACGTGAACGTCGCGTACAAGGGCGGCAGCAGCTCGCCCGAGGTCACCGCCCTCACGGTGTACAACAAGCGCGTCGGCGTGTGCCGCGACTTCGCGCTTCTCGCCGTCGCGTTCTGTCGTGCGCTCAACATCCCGGCACGCTACACCTTCGGCTATCTCCCGGATATCGCGGTGGGCGTCGTCGAGGGCGCGATGGACTTTCATGCATGGTTCGAGGCCTTCATTGGAGGCCGCTGGTACACCTTCGACGCTCGCCACAACGTGCCGCGCATCGGCCGCGTGGTGATCGGCTATGGCCGCGACGCTGCTGATGTCGCGATGACCACGTCGTACGGCTCGCTGCGCCTGGAGCGGATGACGGTGTGGGCGGACGAAGTCCACAGCGAACTCGCCGACGACGGCATGGTGCCTCCTCCACCGGGACTGAGCGTTTCCGGGGCGGAGAGCGCCGAGCACTGATGGCCGATGCCGTCCTGCAATCGCCGCGTCCATCGATCGCCCTTCCGAAGGAGTGGAGCGAGGTTGTGCGCGTGCGCCATCACGTGCAGCAGGAGTATCGCTACTCGTACACCGGGCCCGTCACCGACATTCGTCAGCGACTCGTCATGATTCCTCCGGCGAAGTACGGAGACCAGCGGCTCGTGTCGCACGAGCTCACCGTCGAAGGCGCCGACGATGTCATCACGACGTGGGAGACCGACCGCTTCGGCAACTCCGCCTGTCACGTGCGTGCGTCGCGCGTGAACGAATCGGTGCGCTTCGCCGTGGAGTTCGAAGTCGACCGCGAGGCTCCGCCGCTGGAACAGCAGCTGAGCCACGGCGCAACCGTGGACGCCTTCCTCGCGCCCACCGCGCTCACGGCCCCCGACGATCGCATCCGCGAGGCCGGCGCCGCGCTTCACGCCCTTCTTCCGCACGCGCCCGTTCCCGAGGAGATCGTCCTGCTCGACGCGCACGGGCTGCGGCAGTGGATGCTCGCGATCCTCGCAGGCGAGTGGACGAGCAAGGCGATCAAGTACCAGCACGGACAGACGGGCGTGCAGACCCCCGCTGCGATGGCGCTCCACCTCGGCGGCGGCGTCTGTCAGGACTACGCGCACATCGCCATCTCCGTGCTCCGCACCCTCGGCGTGCCCGCGCGATACGTCTCGGGACACGTGCTCGGCGAAGGGGCACCGCATGCGTGGTTCGAAGCGATCCTTCCCGATCCGCGGGAGCCGTCGCGCCTCATCGCGAAGGCCTACGATCCGACGCACAGGTGCTTCCCGGGGATGAGCTACATCACGGTGGCCGTCGGCCGCGACTACGCGGACGTCGCGCCGACATCCGGTTCGTACACCGGGATAGCGGGGAGCCGCCTCGTGCCGAAGAAGGACGCATGGGTCGTCGACGCGCAGATGGTGTCCGCATGACGGCCGCCGCTCCCGAGCGCACCGTTCCGCCATACGATCCCGGCGCCTTCTGGGACGAGATGTTCGAGGCGCCCGGGATCGTGCGTCCGTACTACGCGACGCTCGCGCGCCAGCTCGCCACCCTCAACTCCGCTGACGTCGCGCGGCGCCAGCGCGCGGCCGAGCTCTCGTTCACCGTGCGCGGAATCACCTTCGCGGTGAATCAGGGGGCGGAGGGCGTCGAGAAGATCATGCCCTTCGATCTCATCCCGCGCATCATCGAGGCCGATGAGTGGACGCGCATCGAGCGCGGGCTCGAGCAGCGCGTGCGCGCACTCAATCTCTTTCTGCACGATGTGTATCACGACCAGCGCATCCTGCGCTCCGGCGTGATCCCAGCGGAGCTCGTGCTTGGCGCGCGCGGTTACCGTCGCGAGTTCCGCCAGGTCGACGTGCCGCTCGGCGTCTACACGCACATCGTCGGCAGCGATCTGGTGCGCGACGGCTCCGGCGAGCTGATGGTGCTCGAGGACAATCTGCGCACGCCATCGGGGGTGTCGTACGTGGTGGAGAACCGACGCGTGCTCAAGCGCACGTGGCCGCAGCTCTTTCAGGACTACGACGTGCGGCCGGTCGAAGGCTACCCGCAGGATCTGCTCGACGTGCTGCGCGCGATCGCGCCGCCCACCGCCGAGGATCCGGTGGTCGTGCTGCTCACGCCGGGCGCCTACAACTCGGCGTACTTCGAGCATGCCTTTCTCGCGAAGGCGATGGGTGTGGAGCTCGTGCAGGGCTCCGACCTCTTCGTCGACGATGCGCAGGTGTTCATGCGGACGACGGAGGGGCGCAAGCGCGTCGACGTCATCTATCGCCGCGTGGACGATGACTTTCTCGATCCCCTCACCTTCCGCAGCGACTCGCTGCTCGGTGTGCCGGGGCTCGTGGCGGCGTATCGGCTGGGGCGCGTGAGTCTCGCGAACGCGATCGGCACGGGGGTGGCGGATGACAAGGCGATCTACGCGTACGTCCCCGAGATCATCCGGTATTATCTCGGCGAAGATGCGATCATCGCGAACGTGCCGACCTTTCTGCCGACGCGGCCGAAGGAGCTCGAGTACATCATCGAGAACATCGACAAGCTGGTCGTGAAGTCGGTGAACGAGAGCGGCGGCTACGGGATGCTGATTGGGCCGCACGCGTCGCAGGCGGACCGCGATCTGTACGCGGCGCGCGTGCGCGCGGATCCGCGCAGCTTCATTGCACAGCCGACGCTCGCGCTCTCGCGCTCGCCGTGTTGGGACAACGATCATCTCGAGGGACGGCACATCGATCTTCGTCCCTTCCTGTTGTTCGGTCGCGAGGTGAAGGTGCAGCCGGGCGGGCTCACGCGCGTGGCGCTGCGGAACGGCTCGCTCGTGGTGAACTCCTCGCAGGGCGGCGGCGGAAAGGATACCTGGGTACTTGCAGGGGGAGGGAGCTGAGATGGCGATGCTCTGTCGTGTTGCGGAGGATGTGTTCTGGATGAGCCGGTACGTGGAGCGGGCAGCCGCGGTCGGGAGGCTGCTCGACGTGACGGGCCATCTTGAGCTCGACGAGGGCGACGCGTTCTCTCGTCGTGAGCTGTGGCAGCGGCTCGTGCAGCCGCGAGCCGGCGACGGCGCGCTCCCCGAGGAGCTCACCCCCGCATCGGGCGGGCTCGAGCCGCTGGCGGTGCGCAACTGGGTCGCGCGCGATCTTCGCAATCCGCGCTCGCTGGTGTCGTGCGTGCAGCGCGGCCGATCGGCCGCGCGCCGCGTGCGCGAGAGCATCTCCAGCGAGATGTGGGAGGCGATCAACGCGCTCTACCTCTGGCTCGCGGCGGGGGGCGCGGACGCGGCGTTGGAGGAGGACTCGCATCCCTTCTACCGTCGCGTGCTGATCGAGACGCAGTACATCCAGGGGCTCGCCGACGCGACCCTTTCGCACGACGATCCATGGTACTTCACCTGCCTGGGGAAGTATCTCGAGCGCGCGGACAACGTCGCGCACATGCTCACGCTGCAGGCGCACCTGCTCCACGAGCGGAATGACGACGACCAGGTGCGATGGCTCGCCGTGCTGCGCTCGTGCGGCGCGGCGGAAGCCTACGCGCGCTACTACTCGCTGCGCGTCGATCCCGCGCGCGTCGTGGAGTTCATGCTCCTCAACTCGTCGTTTCCGCAGACCGTGCGCTTCAGCCTGCGTCACGCGTGGAACGCGCTGCAGCAGCTCAGCGGCTCGCAGCGCGTCGAGGCCGGGAGGGAAGGAGTCACGATCGCGACGCGATCGCTCGGGCTTCTGAGCGCGCAGCTCGAACACGCAGCCGTCGATGAGATCCTCGAGAGCGGGCTGCATACCTATCTCGCGGCGCTGCAGAAGAACATCGCGCGCGTCTGCGACCAGGTCACGCGTGTGTATCTTCGCGACGAGCCGCAGCCAGGGCGCGTGGTTGCCGTTGCCCGCGCCGCGATGCTGATGGCCGAGCAGCAGCAGCAGCAGCAGCAGCAGCAGCAACAGCAGCAGCAGCAACAGCAGCAGCAGCAATGAAAGTTCACCTGGAGCACATCACCCGGCTCGATTACAGCACCGATGTCGTCGAAGGAGTGATGGACGCTCGTCTCGGGCCGCTCTCGGACGCGGACCAGCGATGGGATGTCTTCACGATCAACGTGAGTCCATCCGGGTCGGTGCGCCGCTACACGGACGGCTTCGGCAATCGCGCGCATCTCATTACGGTGGCGAAGGCGCACCGGATGCTCGAGGTCGTGACCCGATGCGACGTCGTCACGACGCTCACGGATCCATTTTCGTCGCCAATGCAGCGTCCGCGTCCGCTCACACCGAGCGAGCTCGCGGACTGTCTGCAGCCGTCCGCGCTGGTCCCCGTGAGCGCGAAGCTCGCGGCGCTCGCCGAGCCTTTTCGCCCCGGCACGCCCGACGAGGCATTCGAGTCGGTACGCAGGATGTCGAAGTTCATTCACGACGAGTTCAACTATACGAAGAACGTCACCACCGTGGCGACGACCGTGCACGACGTCCTCGCCCAGCGGAGCGGCGTCTGCCAGGATTTCGCGCATCTGCTCATCGGACTCTGTCGCTCGATCGGAATTCCGGCGCGCTACGTGAGTGGATACACGGTGTCTGGTGGGACGGGTGCGAGCGCGCCAATGCCCGAGACCGAGGCGTCGCATGCGTGGGCCGAAGCATATACGCCGATTTATGGGTGGCGCGGCTTCGATCCGACGAACGACCTCGTCGCGAGTACCGCGCACATCAAGATGGCGATCGGTCGCGATTATTCGGACGTTCCGCCCACGCGCGGCACCTTCCGCGGCCAGGCGGACGAGCGGCTGACCGTGTCCGTGGAGACGCGACAGGTCGACTAGCTGTACGGCGCCAGTCGCAGCGCGTGCGACTCGCATCTAGCTTTCCCCACCATGATGATCATTCGTCCAGCCGCGGCGGCGCTCCTTGCGGCCGCATCCATCGCGATGCCGATCGTTGCGCGCGAGCGCGCGCCCTCTCGCGCACCCGCCCCCGCGCGGCGCTCCTTCTCCGAGCCCGCCTACTCGGCGGACCGTCGCGAGATCGCCTTCGTCTCGGGCGGCGATATCTGG
>JBDSHG010000092.1:0-24838 GCA_039918615.1 Gemmatimonadaceae bacterium
GCTCGAGCTCCAGCAGGCGGACGGACGCGCCGACGACGGCGCCCGCCGGGGCGGTAACCGTTCCGGTGACCGTCTGCGCACGCAGCGCACTGATGGAGAGAAGTGCCGCGAGGATCGCGGAGGAGGCAGAGCGGAGCTGCATCACGAATGGGGCGAAGGGAGCGTGGCGGGTGAGCGCCGCATCGTAGCACGCTTTCCACGCGCGCGAAAGAGCGCGGGCCACACTCCACACGTTCGGCTAGTGCCGCACTCGCGTTTGAGCAACGTTGCCTGCGCGCGCGCTGCCGACTATTCCCAGCGCCGCCGGCGGCGTCAATGCATACACCTTCGATGTCGTCTCGACGTACACCGTCGCGCCGCGATTCGGCTCGTTGACGATCACCGGATTGCCGGCCACTCCGGCGACACCGGGGATTTGCGCATGCCAGAGGTCGATCCCCGTCGCGAGCGCCAGCACGTGCACACCGTCGCTCGCGGTGACGACGAGCGTCCGGCTTCCGAGCGCCGCAGCGATCGTCGCCGTTGCACCATAAGCGACGGGAATCTGCACGTTGCCGCAGTTGCCGCCCTGATACGTCGAATACCAGTGCGCGGCGGCGCCGCTCAGCGTCGCGGAGCTCCAGCTCTTCACACCGCTCGCGGCATTGTAGGCGGCGACGCCCGATGCCGTGCCGACGATGACCAGCCCGTTGGCGAGTACGGGGGACTGCTCGCCCGGACCAGTGATCGGTGCCGACCACAGTACGTGCAGATCCGATTGCGCGAGCGCGACGAGCGTACTCTGATTTTCGATGAGGTACACACGCGAATCGTCCGCGCTGATACGACTGAACGGGGTGCTCGCATGATACGCCGACTTTGCGCCAGTCGATGCGTTGAACGCGTACACGCCCGATGCAAAGGGGAGCACAGTCGCGGGCTTGCCGACGTTGTAGTTGGGCGCGTAGAAGAGCGTGCCGTTACTCAGCGCAAGGCCACCCGCCGTCGCGGCCGCTGATCCGCGACAGCTTTGAAATTTGTTTGCCGTCCACCGCGCCTTGAAGGCGCTATCGTACGCGGCCGCGTACACGCCGGGCCCGTCGATCTGCACGTCGTTCGCATAATAAAGCGTCGAGGAATCGCTGAGGATTTCGCCCCACGTGTCGACGCCGTTGCTGTGCACCGACACACCGGAGGTCTGGTCGACGAAGCGCGTGCCGTCGGAGTTGACGATGATGCGGTTCGCCATGAGCGATGCCCAGTCGCCGAAGTCTGCATCGGTACCCATGTTGAACGTCCAGACGTGCTGACCCACGGGCGAAACGCGCTCGATGGCGGACGACGTGCCGTAGCCGTAGTGGGACGCGAGCGAGGTGCGCACGAACAGTCCGTCGACCGTGCCGATCGCGTTCAGCACGGTGACGAGATCGTGGCCGGCCGTTCCCTGTGGGACGTACGACCACGCGACGGAGAGCGGACCGGTGACGCTCCCCAGCGAGGCCGACGTGCGTCGCACGTCGTGTCCGTATGTCGTCCAGTCGTCGCGCACGGCGAGCACCGTGATTTGTGCCGGTGCGCTCTTGGAATCGACAGTGGCGGTCACCGTCGCGGTACCTGGCGCGACGCCAGTGACGATTCCAGACGAAGCGACGATCGCGATGTTCGTGTCGGAGGAGACGAAGGCAATCGGGCGCCCGGTGATCACCGTGCCGCGTGCGTCCAGTGCTTGCACAGTAAGCGAGAACGTGCTGCCGACATTCACCGTGCCGGCCGCCGGCGTGACCGCGACAGACGCCACTGCAACGGGCGACGAGCTGTCGGAGCGGCACGAGCTTTCGACCGCAATCACGAGGGTGACGAAAAGCGTGGCGGCAAGGTGGCGTCCGTCGAATCGCATGAAGGGCTCCGAGGTTGTCGATATCACAGGCGAGCCTATGACTGTTCAGCTCGTTATATCGACGCCCGTCACTCGTTGTCAGTCACCCCAGAGCCCGCTAAGCCCCTATACTGGCGCGGAAATGATACGCCCTGCAACGTCACGGGACCGCGCCTTGCGAGCGCGAGCGTCCTGAAGATCGTCATCCCATCTTTCTGGAGCCATACCATGCGCGTGCGTTTTCTCATTGCCACAGCGGCCCTCGCCGCCCTTTGTACGTTATCGGCGCAAGCGTCCGCACAGGGCACGGGCTCCGTCTGCACCGACGGCTCCACCTCCACGGCCACCGGCCGCGGCGCCTGCTCTGGACACGGCGGCGTAGACGCGAAGGCCACCAAGGCGGCGCACGTCAAGGTGTCAACGAAGTCCGCCGTGTCTTGCACGGATGGAACGTCCTCGAAGGGCGGCCGCGGCGCGTGCTCGGGCCATGGCGGAATAGCGACCGCTGCCTCGGTCACCGCGCCGCAGCCGGCTCCGGCGACACCGGCGGCTCGTCCGCCCGCACCGGCTCCAGCGCCCGCACCCGCTCCTGCGCCACCTGCCGCACGCGCGCCAACGACCACCAGCACGACGACGTCGCGCACCGGCTCGTCTTCTTCAGCGTCGAGCAACACGGGCGGCTCAGGCAAGGCCGAGAACAACGACCCCACCGGCGCCATCGCCAAATGCAAGGACGGGATGTATTCGCACTCCGCCCATCGCACCGGCGCATGCTCCCGCCACGGCGGCGTTGCCCAGTGGCTGGTCAGCTGAGCCCTTCCTGCACGTGCTGAATCGTTAGCACGTTTCGATACAGCAGTCCTGACGCCCGTGACGATTGTCGCGGGCGTCTTCTTTTGAACAGTAGATTTCCCTCATGCCACCCACGGGCACCACCGGACCATCGCGGCTGCAATCGACCGCCATCGCCGCAGCACTCGCGGTGTTCGCGATCGCGCTGGCAAGTCGTCTCGTGGGACTGCACCACACGCCGTATGTCGACGAACTGAACCATGTTATGGCCGCGCATTCGCTATTGCAGCGCGGAACGCTCGAGCTCACCCCCGGCGGCGAACCGTACACGCGCGCCCGCCTCTTCACATGGCTCGTCGCGGCGTTCTTCCGCGTCTTCGGCGAGAGCCTCGCGGTCGCACGGATCCCGGCGGTGCTCGCCGGTGCCGGGCTCGTCACCGCGCTCTTCGCGTTCGTCCGTCCCACCGCCGGTCGGGCAGCCGCCTGGACGGCCGCGATGCTCTTCTGCTTCCAGCCGGAATCGCTCTACCTCTCCGAGCTCGCCCGCTTCTACACGATCCAGACGCTCTGCTTCTTCGGCGGGGCGGTGCTCGTCTATCGCGCCGTCACGACGCCGGCGCTCTCTCGCACGCGCCTCGCGCTGCTCTCCATCGGCGCGCTGCTCCTCTTCCTCCTCGCGCTCCACCTCCAGGTCATCACGATCGTCGGCATCGCGGGCGTGCTCGCCTGGGCGCTTCTGGATCGCGCACGCGCAACGCTCTCGCGCTCGCGCATCCCCGCCGCGCTCGCCGCCCTCGTTGTCGCCACCGCGATCGCCGCCTTCGCCATTCACCGCGGACTCTTCGCGAGCCAGCTCTCGATGTTCAGCAAGTTCGATCAGTGGGCCGCGCAGAACCGACAGAACGGGTACTTCTACCGCGATCTCTTTCTCGATCAGTACGCGACGCTCTGGACACTCTTCCCACTCCTCGCGCTGCTCGCGATAAAACGCAACGCGCGCGCGGCGCTCTTCGCCCTCATCCCCTTTGTCGTCGCCTTCGTGGCACACTCGATCGCCGCGTGGAAGGCCGAGCGCTATCTGTTTTACGTGATGCCGCTGTTCTTCGCGATCGCGGGGATGGGAATCGCGGAGGGCGCGAGCCGGCTTCGCCCGGCTCTTGCAACCGTCGTCGATAGCACGCTCGACTGGCTCGCCGGTCGCCCCACATCGTCTCGCGCCCGCGGAATAGCCTTCGCACTCGTCGCAACCTTCATCGCCGCGTTCGCGCTCATCGGCAACGGCGCGACGTCGTACGCCATCAAGATGCTCCGCTCCAGTGACGCAGACTGGCAGCTCGCCCTTCTCTACCGCGGCGAGCCCGATTGGGACGCAGCCCACGCCACACTCGCCCCCGCCGTCGACAGCGCCGCCGTCGTCATCTCGTCGTCCGAGCTCAAGTCGCTCTACTATCTCCACCGCGCCGACGTCCTCCTCAGCGTCGACTACCTCGGCAACCCGCGCAAGCCGGAGTACTTCGTCTTCCGCAAGCTCGCGCGTCCCGTCGTCAGCACCGTCGCATCGCTCGAGGAGCTGCGCGCCTGCTATCCGACCGGGCTCGTTGTGGCCGAGCATGGACAGTGGCGCACGCCGTGGAGCATTCAGCCCGCCGTCGCCGACTACATCGCGGCAACGATGGACTCCGTGCCGCTCGCGCCGCAGACGCGGCTCATGGCCTGGCGCTGGCGCACGCCCGTCGCGGACAGCGCCGCGAATTGCGCGACGATTCACGCAATCGTCCATCGATGAGATGACTTCCTCTTTCGGCGGGACAGAGTAGCGTGGAATACCGCACCGTCGCCCAGCTCGACGACGCCGTCGTGAGCTGGCTCGCGCAGCTTCCGCGCGACATCGACATCGTCGCCGGCGTTCCGCGCAGCGGGCTCCTCGTCGCGAATCTCCTCGCGCTCCACCTCAACGTTCCGATGACGGATGTCGCGGGGCTCGTGGAGGGGCGCGTCATCCAGTCCGGTGCGCGTTTCAAGGGCGAGGATCCGCGCCGCTTCCTCTGGAAGCCACGCCACGTGCTCGTGGTCGACGACAGCGTGTGCTCCGGCTCGGCGATGGCGAAGACGAAGGCCGAGCTCGCGGCGGCCGGGCTTCCGCATCGATTCACGTATGCTGCCGTCTACATGGCGCCCGAGGCGCGCCTCGATTCGCACGTCGATCTGTATCGCGAGGTCGTCGAGATGCCGCGCGTCTTCGAATGGAATCTCATGCACGGCACCGCGCTGGCGAACAGCTGCATGGACATCGACGGCGTCCTCTGCATCGATCCCACCGACGACGAGAACGACGACGGCGAGCGCTACCTGTGCTTCCTCCGCGAGACGCCGGCGCTCATGCTCCCGACCTCGCCCGTGGGCTGGCTCGTCACTTCGCGTCTCGAGAAATACCGTGCACAAACCGAGGAGTGGCTGAAGCGGCACGACGTTGTCTACGGCGAGCTGCGGATGATGCAGTACCCCGACATGGCCGCCCGCCGTGCCGCGAAGCAATACGCGCGCTTCAAGGCCGACGTCTACAATGAGACGGGGGCATGGCTCTTCGTGGAGAGCGACGCCGCGCTCTCCACGCACATCGCCCAGCTCTCGGGGCGCTCGGTGTTCTGCACTGAGACGCGCGAGATGATCCAGCCCGGCGCCTCTGCCTCCCAAGCGCGGCGGGCTCCGCCGCCGCAAGAGCCGGCGCTCGGCGCTGCCCTCCGCGCCACCGCGCGCGCCATGCGGCAGCGGTTGCGTGGCACCCCTCGGCGAGGCTAACTTTCTAGGCTAACAAGACTTGCCCCCCTCCTCCCGCCGTCCGCGCGGGAGGCGGCAGTCCACAGGGAGGAATTACAGCAATGCCTCGCAAGTATGAGGTGGTCTACATCTTCGATGCCGCTCTCGAAGATCAGGCCATCACCGACACGCTTACGCGCGTGCATGCGCTGCTCGGCGCCGGCGAAGTCGCCGTCGAGCACTGGGGAAAACGCCAGCTGGCGTATCCCATCGGCCGTCGCGAGACGGGACACTACGCCATCGCGCACTTCGAAGCCGACGCGGCCACGCTGCCGGAGTACGAGCGCGCACTCAAGCTGGATGAGAGCGTCGTTCGCTATCTCATCACGCTGCACGAGCACGAAGTCGGCGCGCCGCCGATGACCGAGGAAGAGATCGCCGCTGGACGCGGGCGCGCGAGTGACGACGACGACGACGAGGATTAGCATGCGACGCCCACAGAAGAGCTGCCCATTCTGCGAAACCCGCGTGCGGTTCATCGACTACAAGGATGATCGTACCCTCGGACGCTTCCTCACCGACACCGGCAAGATCCTGCCGAGTCGTCTGAGCGGCGTCTGCGCGCGCCACCAGCGCCAGCTGTCGACCGCGATCAAGCGCGCGCGCTACCTCGCGCTCGTGCCGTACATTCGGGGTCACCAGGCATAGTATGAACGACGCTCTCGCGGCTCCGCCGCGGGAACAGGGCTGGACGCGCATCGTGATCGCGCTGTTGGCGTTCCTCCTGCTCTCGCACGCACCGGTCGTGAGGGCGGCCGCACCTGTCGTCGATACGTTGTTGTTGCTGGTGCCCGCGCTCGCCGCCTGCTTCGTAGCGGGGTGGCGCAGGGGAGGTTCCTCCGCGCTCGCGCTCGCATGGGCGGCGCTCGCGGGGCTCCTCCTGGCGATTCCTTCGCGGCCGGGAAGCGAGGCGTACACGGATCTCGCCCGATCATGGGGAGTGCTCGTCGCCGGCTCGCTCGGCCTCGTCTGCATTCTCGGCTGGCGGCGCCAGTTTCTCGGCCGTGCGCTCGCGGCCGTCGGAATCGCGGCGCTCATCGCGATGATCGGAATGGCGTTCGCGCCGCACGCGGCCGGACGGATCGAAGATGTGTTTGCAAACGAGTTTCAGCTGCGGAATTCGGCGACGCTCGCGCAATGGGCTCGCGGTTTCCCCGGCGCCGACTTCGCTCCCGCGGTGCGGGAGTGGGCGGGCGACAGGGCGATCGAACTGCAGCGCGCGTCGGGGAGCTTCGCAGCACCGTTGTATCCGGCGCTGCTCGCGCTCGAGTCGCTTGCGGCATGCGCGCTGGCGTGGGGACTGTACCACCGTATGAGCCGCGCGCGACTCGGTGCGGCGATGGCGCCGTTTCGCTTCTTCCGGTTCAGCGATGAGCTGATCTGGGCGCTGGTCGCCGGGATGACGATTTCGGTTCTTCCCGCGCTTGATTCGCTCCACGTCGTCGGGGCGAACCTCGTGGTGTTCTTCGGCGCGCTCTACGCGCTCCGCGGCTTTGGAGTGATCGCCTGGTTCTACCCCCAGCCGACGCTCGCATCGCAGTTGGCGGCAAGCGCAGTCGCAGTGGTATTGTTGCCGGTGTCGCTCCCGCTTGCAGTCGGGCTGGGAGTCACCGATACGTGGATCGATTGGCGGCGACGTGTGCGGACGGCGAATTCGCCCGCAGGCCCCGGCGCTACTAACTAGGAGCACTCCGATGGAAGTGATTCTCAAGCAGGCGATCGACAACCTCGGCCAGCCCGGCGACATCGTGATGGTGTCTCCCGGCTATGGCAGGAACTTTCTTCTCCCCCGCGGACTCGCGTACGAAGCGACGCCGGGCAATCGCAAGCGCATCGAGCGCGAGAAAGCGCATCTGGAGGCGGCGGAGAACGAGCGCCGCGGTCAGGCCCAGGAGCTCGCCAACCGCCTCGAGCAGGTCTCGCTCACCTTCTCCGCCCGCGTCGGCGAGGAAGACAAGCTGTTCGGCTCGGTAACCTCGGCGGATATCGCGCAGCAGCTGCACGCGCAGGGATTTCCGGAGATCGAGAAGCGCCAGATCGACCTTCACGAGCCGATCAAGGCGCTTGGCGTCTACAAGGTCCCCGTTCGCCTCCACGCCGACGTGAAGCCCGAAGTGCGTGTCTGGGTGATCAAGCAGTAAACAGCGCTCGTCCTCTGCGCATGGTTGGCACGCCCGGCGGAAACTTCCGCCGGGCGTTCGTGTAGTGGTGGTGGTAGCCCCCCGGTTTCCCGCTCATATTGCGCGCTAGAGCTCTCTGTGTCGTGCGTTCCCACCACATCCATCAGGCGCCTCGAACCAGTGTCTTCTTCTCTCGCGCAAGTCCAGCGTGCGGCCGCGTTGTGCTATGACCTCAAGGCGAACAACGTCGTAGTTCTGGACCTGGACAAAGTCTCGAACGCCACGGATTTCTTCCTCATCGCCAGCGGCTCCTCCGACACGCACGTGCGCGCCGTCGCCGAGCACGTGGTGGATGAGCTCAAGAAGGAAGGGGTGCGCGCACATCACGTCGAAGGGCTGCAGCAGGGACGATGGGTTCTTCTCGATTACGTCGATTTCGTCGTGCACGTTTTCCACCCCACGTTGCGCGACTTCTATCAGCTCGAGCGCCTGTGGGGTGATGCCCGGATCGTCGCCATCGACGCGGAGGAAGCCAAGGTATGAGCTTACGCATTGTCTGGCGTACGGCGCTCGTCGCTCTTGCTGCGAGCGGCATGCTCGCTTCGAGAGGAAGGGCGCAGGAGTACTTCGGGCAGAACCAGGTCCAGTACAAGGATTTCGACTGGCAAGTCATCGAGACCGAGCACTTCCTCATCCACTACTATCCCAGCGAGCGCATCGCCGCGATGCAAGGCGCGCGCATGGCCGAGCGTGACTACGCTCGGCTCTCGCACATCCTGGGGCACGAGTTCCGCGAGAAGAAGCCGATTCTCTTCTTCGCCTCGCGCGCCGACTTCGGGCAGAACAACGTCACGGGTGATCTCGGCGAGGGCACCGGCGGTGTGACGGAGCCGCTCCGTCATCGCATGCTCATGCCCTTCACCGGCGATTTCCGCGGCCTCGAGCACGTGCTCACGCACGAGATGACGCACGAGTTCCAGTTCGACATCTTCGCGCGCGGGCGTGCGGGCGGCGGCATCGCCCAACTCACGCAGGTGAATCCGCCGCTCTGGTTCATGGAGGGCATGGCCGAGTACCTGTCGCTCGGGCCGGACTACGCCCGCTCGTCCACGGTGATGCGCGACGCCGCGATCAACGGCGACCTGCCGACGATCGTGAAGATGAACGAGCGGCCCGACCGCTACGATCCGTATCGCTACGGCCAGCCACTTTGGGCGTACATCGCGGGACGCTTCGGCGACGAGATCATCGGCGCCATCATGGCCGACGTTCCCTCGATGGGCGTCGAGCGAGCCTTCAAGCGCGAGACGGGTGAGTCGCTCGAAGACCTCGGCGACGAGTGGAAGGAAGCCATGCAGGTGAAGTACCTGCCCGAGGTAGCGACGCTCCAGCGCCCGCGCCAGTTCGCGAAGCCGCTCCTCTCGCAGAAAATCAGCGGCGGCCAGGTCTTCCTCGCCCCCGCGCTGTCGCCGGACGGCAAGTACATCGCCTTCCTCTCGAACGGCAGCTTCCTCAAGGGCCAGGTCTTCATCGATCTCTGGCTCGGCGACGCGAAAACCGGCAAGCGCATCTCGCGGCTGGTGAAGAGCACCTTCGATCCGAACTATCAGGAGATCGGAATTCTGTATTCGCAGAGCTCCTTCTCTCCCGATGGAAAGCTGCTCGCCTTCACCGCGCTCGGCGGAGGGAAGGAGGTGCTCTACCTCCTCGACGTGCAGCGACGAAAACGCGTCGCGAAGATCGAGCTCGATCTCGACGGCATCGTGGGGCCAAGCTGGTCGCCCGACGGAAAACATCTCGTGTTCACGGGAAACAAGGGCGGCATCACCGATCTATACACGATCGATGCGGACGGGAAGAACCTCACGCAGCTCACGCACGACCAGTTCGCGAACGAGCAGCCGCAATGGTCGCCCGACGGAACGATGATCGCCTTCGCCACCGACCAAAGTCCGGGCGCTGATCTCGCGAATCTGCGCTTTCCGCACTGGCAAATCGCGATCTACCACGTCGACGGCGGCAACGTCGAGCTCATTCCCGGACAGGACGGGCTGAACATCAACCCGATGTGGGCGCCGGACTCGAAGTCGATCGCCTTCGTCTCCGATCGCACCGGAGGACAGAACATCTTCCTCTACGATCTCACCGAAAAGCAGCACTACCAGTTGACGAGCGTCGTCGGCGGCGTGATCTCGCTGACGGAATTCAGCCCGGCGATTACGTGGTCGCACGAGATGGACAAGCTGGCGTTCACCTATCTCGAGAACGGCGAGTACACCGTCTGGACGATCGACAACCCGCGCCTGCTCAAGCGGAAGCCCTTCGTACCGCAAGCGGTTGCGCAGATGGTGGCGTCGCGCTCGGACAGCGCCGCCGCGGCAGCGCGCGCACGCGCCGATTCCGCGCTGATCGACACGCTCTCGTATTCCTACTATCGCTCGGGCACCACCTTCCGCGCCTCGAGCGCGCTCTCCGACTCCGGCCCTCACACCGAAGCGCGCGTCAACGTCGCGGCGATGGTCGACAGCGGCTTCGCCACGCTTCCGGATACGAATCAGTTCAAGCAGTACAAGTACCACATCCGCTTCTCCCCCGACTTCGTCGCGCGCCCGACCATCGGCTACTCGCGCGACAACTTCGGCAATGGCGTCTTCGGCGGAACCGCGATCTCGCTGAGCGACATGACGGGGAACAACCATCTCGCCTTCGCGCTCTCGATCAACGGACGGCTGAAGGACGCGCAAGGGCTCGCGGCCTACACGAATCTCGCGCACCGCCTGCAGTACTCGGTCGGCTATTCGCAGTCGCCGTATTATTTCGGCCAGGGCTCACAGTTCCTCGACAACGGCGACGGCACGCTCACTCAGCGGAGCGTCATCGCGCGCTATCTCAATCGCGACGCGTTCGGAATCGGCATCTATCCGCTCAACCGCTTCACCCGCGTCGAGCTCGGGCTCACGGTGGCGGATCTCGAGCGCTCGTTCCTCGTCTTCCAGCAGATCGTCGACCAGTTCGGCTATCCACTCTCCGACGCGACGCAGCAGGAGGTCGCCGGCAGCAGGAAGGTCTACCTCGAGCCGAGCCTTTCGCTCGTGTCGGACAACACGCTGTTCGGCTACACCGGGCCGATCTACGGACGTCGCTATCGCTTCGGCGTGACGCCTGCGGTCGGGCAATTCAGGTGGCTCGGGCTGCTCGGCGACTATCGCCGCTATGACGCGCTGCTGTTCAGCTATCTCACGCTCGCCACGCGCGTCACGGCGAATTTGTCCTACGGTCGCGACGCGGACAGCTTGCAGAAATATCTCGGTTACAGCGATCTCATTCGCGGCTACGATAGTCGGAGCTACACGATCACGAACGCCAACTGCCCCGCCGACGTCCAGAACGCGCAGCGATGCAATCGCCTGCTCGGCAGCAAGGTCGCCTTCGCGAACGTCGAGCTTCGCTTCCCGATAGTGCGCCCGGGGTTGGCGGGCGCAATTCCGCTTCCGCCGATCGAGGGCGCCTTCTTCTACGACGCCGGCACCACCTGGTTCAATGGGCAAAAGGTCGAGTTCAGTCGCGACAGCCAGGACAATCCGGCGAACGTACGCTCCCTGCTCACGAGCTACGGCTTCGGCGTGCGAGTCAATCTCTTCAACTACGTGATCCTGCGATGGGATTACGCGATCCCGCAGGACTCGCCAGGACGACACGGATTCTGGCAATTCTCGTTGTATCCTGTGTTCTGATCGCGTAGTTTCAGCTTCGTGCGAACGTCGCCTCTGGCGCTGGCGCTCGTATTTGCTGCGTGTCACGGCGCGGACAAACGTCCGGCAGTCGAAAGCACGGTAAGCACAGCCGGCGCCAGCGCGAACGGACCGGATCAAATCGTACTCCGATTTCCGCGGAGCGGCGGAGTCGCGCGCGCATTTTCCTATCCGCGCCTCGACTCAGTCGTCTGGAGTGCCGCAAATAAGGCCCCTGCCCTCGCGCGCCTCCTCGGCTTCGACGATGGCGCCGGATCGGTGCTCGCCGAGGATGCGAAGGGCGGCATCGTACGCATCGATCTTCGACGCGGCGACGTTACCCGCGACCCCGCGACCAAGCTCTCCGACTTCGTCTCCGCAGATGGCTCCGCGGCCTACGGTGTCGGCGCCGACGGATCCGTCACCCGCCTGACTCCGGCCGGCAGCTGGACCTTCAAGCCGCCGACCCCAGCGCACGACGTCGTTCCGCAGCCCGACGGAACGCTCCTCGTGCTCGCGAATCGCGGCGAAGGAACGATGGTCTGGCTCATCCGCCCCCCCGAGGATCGCATCGCCGACAGCGCGCTCCTGCCGCGCGTCACGCGGTCGATTCGCACACCGGCCGGTGACCGCGTCTACTTTCCGGTAGACTCGGGGCTCGTCGGCGTGCGCGGACGCGACCTGCAGATCGTGCCGAGCCTCAAGCTTCCCGCGAAGCCGCGCGCGGTGGTGACGTCGCCAAGCGGCGATCGCATCTACGCGGCTGCGGACTCGAGCAACGAGCTGCTGGTTGTGGACCGCTACAGTGGAAACATCACGACACACATCACCCTCCCCTCCGCGGCCATCGCGCTGCGGATGGATCCCACCGGCCGTTACGTGCTCGCGCGCGCATCCGCGGGCGACACCGCGTACGTGATTTCGGTGAGCACCGATCGCATGGTGGCCGAGGCGCCCACGCAGTGGCGCACCGATCTCCCCGCCGTCGCGCCGAATGGCTGGCTCGCGCTGCTGCGCGGCAAGGATGTGGTGCTCGCCGACGCCGAGTCGCTCGCGCCGCGCAAGACGATCGCGGGCGGCGCTGCCGACGACTGGCTGTTCATCAGCTGGAACGGCTTTCGTCCGCGCGCCGCGAGCCTCGATCAGCCGGTGACATTCGAGTCGAACGACACGGTGCAGCGCGACACGACGGAGAATCCCTTCGCGGGCGCGGCGCCGAGCCCCGGCGACACGCTTGCCGGCGATAGCCCGAAGCCGGCGCCCCCTGCCGCTCCACCTGCCACCGGCGCGCCGCAGACGCACGCCGCGCCGGTGGACAGTGCGCCGAAGCAGAGCGGCTTCACGGTGCAGTTCGCGGCCCTTCGTGCGCAGGAGGCGGCGAGCGATGCGCTGCGCGACGTGCACGTGCAGGGCGCGACACCGCGACTCGTCGCGACGACGCGCGAAGGCGTCACTATCTACCGCGTCGTGATCGGCCCGTTCAACACGCGGGAGGAGGCCGATCGCATCGCGCGCACCTCCGGAAAGGCGTACTGGATCTACGAAGGAGCGCCCTGATGTCGACGCCACTCGGTCCGATCCTCTCGATGTGGGAAGCGGAGGGCAATCGGCACGCGGCGGCGCTCGATGCGTGCGCAGGCGCCGTCGTCATTGGCGAGCGTCCCTCAACGGCGGCGGAGGTCGCGCTCGGGATCGCGCGCGTGCAGGCGCGGCGACGACGCGTCGCCGTAGCAGACACCGTGGGCGAGCTCGGCCCGCTCGAGGATCTCGTGCCGATGGACGCGCCGTACGGTCTCATCGACAGTTTCTTCTATGGCGTGTCGCTCAACAAGATCGCGTACACGGTCGATCCGGCGAAAAATCTCATCATCTTCCCGAGCGGCGCGCCACCGATCGATCACGAAGCCCTCCTCGGCAGCGATCGCTGGGTGAAGCTCCTCGACGGCTTTCGCGCCGCCGATGGACTGCTGCTCATCGTCGCGCCGGCAGAATCGAGCGCGCTGTCGTCGCTCATCCAGGTGATGGATGGAGTGGTGCTCGTCGGCAACGTCGCGGCGGCGCCAGGCACGCGCGTGCTCGCGCATGCGCGGCTCCCGGTGATCCCCGCGCGCCCGACCCCGCCGTCCGGAGCAGCTATATCATCGGCGACATCGACGCGAGCGACGACGTCGATCCCGACACCCGTCAGGTCATCGGCATCGGTGAGCACAGCACCGCCGGCGGCCCCGCCCGCGTTGCCCGCGTTGCCCGCGTCGCCGCCGCCCGTGCCGCCCGTGCCGCACGCCGAGCCTCCCGTCCCCCCGCGCCCTTCGTTCCACGACTGGAGCGCCGTTCAGGCGATCCCAGAGGGCTCCGAACACGACGTCGAGGACGATGTGGAGGACGAAGCGGATGACGTCGCCCACTCCAGCCGTGCCTCGCGTGGACTGAGCGCCGAGGTCGAGGAGCTCCCCCCGCACGAGCGCGTCGATGAGCGCGTCGAGCGCACGCCGAATCCAGAGCTCGTGCCGCCGTGGGCGCGCGAGGAGGAGTTCACTGGCCCATCGGTATCGCGTGCGGGAAACGCGAAGGCGATCTCCTTTTGGGTCGCGATCGTCTTCGGCGCCTTCATCGCTGCCGCGCTGCTCACCTGGCTCACGACATCGATGCTCTCGCGCAACGACGGCACCGACTCTTTCGCCGCGAAGCCCGACTCCGCGCACCCCGCCGCGCACGTGATCGCAGCCCCCGCTCCGACCGCGCTCGCCGCTCCGGCGCCGTCACCATCGACGAATCCGGCTTCGATCCCGCACGAGAGCGCACTCGCGAGCGCCGCCGCGAGCATCGACAGCGCCGGCTCGCCGTACTCCGTCGTCCTCGCCGATGTCTCCACGGTCACCGGCGCCAATGGCGAGCTCGATCAGGCGTCCGCGCGCAACTTCCCCGTCGTCACCTTCGCGCCCTATCCACGCGCCGATGGCCAGCTCTCGTACGTCGTCATCGCGGGCGCATTCCCCGACTCCGTCGGCGCCGACTCGCTGCTGCGCGCCGTGCGCGAGAAGCGCTATCGCAACGCGAACGCCGCGCACATTGTGAAGCTCCCGTACGCCGTGCTCGTGCAGAAGGGCGTGTCGCAGGATCAGGCCTCGATGTTCGTCCGCGCCTATCTGTCGAAGGGACTTCCCGTGTACCCACTGTTGCAGCCGGATGGAAGCGCTACCCTCTTCGCCGGAGCCTTCCGTACCGCCGAGCAGGCGCAGCCATTGGTCACTAGCTTTAAGGCCAACGGCGACCAGCCGACGGTGACGATTCGGACGGGGAGATCTTTCTAGTGCGTTTGACGAAGCTCGAGCTGCAGGGATTCAAGTCGTTCGCCGATCACACGACGCTCCAGTTCGAGCCCGGCGTCACGGCCGTAGTCGGCCCCAACGGCTGCGGAAAGTCCAACGTCTCCGACGCAGTCCGCTGGGTGCTCGGCGAGCAGCGCGCGAAGACGCTGCGCGGCGCGAAGATGGAGGAAGTCATCTTCCAGGGCTCGTCGTCGCGCCGCCCCGTGAACATCGCCGAAGTCTCGCTGTACTTCGAGAACGAAGACGGCGCCCTCCCGGTGCCGTTCCAGGAAGTCGTAATCACGCGCCGCCTCTCGCGCAGCGGCGAGAGCGAGTACATGCTCAACGGCACCGCCTGCCGCTTGCGCGACATTCACGACATGGTTCGCGGCACCGGACTCGGCGCCGACAGCGGCGTGGTCATCGAAGCGAAGATGATCGACGCGCTGTTATCGGACCGCCCCGACGATCGCCGCGAGCTCTTCGAGGAGGCCGCAGGCGTCGGGCTGTATCGCGACCGCCGCCGCACCACCGCGCGCCGTCTCGAGGAGACGACGGTCGACCTCTCGCGCCTCGACGACCTGATCTCCGAGGTGCAGTCGCAGGTGCGCTCACTCGCGCGCCAGCGCAAGAAGGCCGAGCGTCACGGCGAGCTGATGGCGAAGCGCTTCGTCGCCGAGATCACGCTCGTCGCGCGCGAGATGGAAGCGTGGCAGACGGAGCTCGCGAGCCTCGAGTTGCAGGTCACATCGCTGCGCGAGACGCTCCCGATCGCCGAGCAGCGCGTGCACGAGGTCGAGGGTCAGCGCGAGAGCGCGTACGGCTCGCGCGCCGCCGCCGAAGCCGGACGCACGGAGCTGTCGCGCCTCGTCACCGAGCAGCGCGCGAACGCCGCGCAGCTCGAGAGTGAGCTCAAGGTCGCCGAGGAGCGCCAACGCAACGCGCTCGCACGTCGCGAGCGCGCGGACGCCGAGCGGCGCTCCGGCGAGGAGCTCGGCAACCGCCTCGCCGAGGATCGCAACTCCGTGGCGCAGGAGCGCGGTCAGCTCGAAGGCGAGCTCGCGGGCGCGCGCGAGACGCTCGCCTCGCGCACGAGCGCTGAGGAAGGCGCGCGTACGTCGGTGACGAATGCGCGGCAGGCGTTCGAGCAGCACGAGCGCCGCACGCGCGAGCTGCGCGACGAAGGGCGTCGCCTCGAGCTCGACCGCGAGAGCGCCGAGCGCGAGCAGCGCGAGCTGTCGCAGCGCGCCGAACAGCTCGGCGCCGAGCGCGAACAGATCTCCGAAGCGGTGACGGCAGCGGCGGATGAGCTGCAGCTCGCCAACCGTCACAAGGAAGAGGCGGACGCCGCGGCTGCCGAGATGGCGGCGAGCGTCACCACTGCGCGCGCAGCCGCCGACGAAGCTCGTGCGCGCGAGAGCGCGGCGCGCAGCGAGCGTCTCCGCACCGAAGAGCTCTGGACGTCGCTGCAGGGGAAGGTGCACGGACTCGAGGCGCTCGAGCGCGAGCGCGTCGGCCTCGCGCCCGCGGCGGCGCAGCTCCTCAAGGATCGCGATCAGTTCGGCGAGGGCGCGGTCGTCGGCCCGCTGTCGGACTTCGTGTCGACCGGCGCCGCATCCGCGCAGGCCGTCGAGCGCTTCCTCGGCAACACGGTGCACGCCATCATCGTGCGCGACCGCGCTGCCGCAGACTCGATTCGCGCCTGGCACGCGCGCGTGAATCCCGGCCCGCTGCTGCTGCTGCCGATGGACGCGCCGCCGCAGGAGCAGGCCGAGTCGGGCACGCTCGCCGATCTCGTCGAAACGGCCGAGCCCGCGAAGTCCTGGATTCGCAACCTGCTCGGCCACGTGAAGCAGGAAGAGGGCGGCACCGCATTCGTCGACGCGCGCGGCGCGGTGTGGCTCCCGGGCTCGGCGCCGAGCACTGGCCCGCTGCGCCGGCGCGCGGAGCTCACCGAGGCGCGCGCGGCGCTCGAGCGCGCGGATGCATCGCGCGCGGGGTTGGTACGCGAGGCGGACGAGGCGCGCGCCGCGCTGCAGAGCGCGGAGGCGGAGGTCGCGAAGGCGATCGAGGCGGCGAGCATCGCGCATCAGAGTGTGCGCCGTGCGGCGGAGCAGCGCGATGAGATCGAGCGCCGGCGTCAGCGTGCCGCGCGGGAAGTCGAGCAGCTCGACGTGCAGCACGAGCGCGTGCAGTCGCGCCAGCAGGAGCTCGTCTCGCGGCTTGCGGACGTCGAGCGCCGCCGCGGCGAGAGCGCGGTGGCGCTCGAGCGCGCGGAGAGCGAGCTCGCGGGCACGGGCACGCAGCTCGGCGAGCTCCAGCGTGCGCAGGAGCTCGCGCGCGACGAGCGCGGCACCGCGCAGGTGATCGAGGCGCAGCTCATGGCGCGGCTGCAGAACGCGGCCGACCGCGAGCGCCGTCTCGCGGCCGAGGTCGCGACGGCGGGGACGCGGCTCGAGGCACTGCAGGCCGAGCTCACGGACATCGAGCAGCACGACCGCGAGCTCGCGCAGCACATGGCCACGTGGCGGATGGATCTCGACGCGCGCGCTGCGGCGCTCACGGATGCGCAGCGCCGCCTCGACGACGCGGAGCGCGCGGTGCACGATGCCGACGCGGCGCTCCAGGAGATCGAGCACGCGGGCGACGCGGCCCACCAGCGTGCGCACTCGCTCACGGAGTCGCTGCACCACGCGGAGCTGCGCTTCACGGAGCTGTCGGGGCGCCGCACCGCGATCCGCGAGCGCCTCGAGGCGGAGTGGCGCCGCCCGCTCGAGGAGATGCTCGCGGCCGTGCCGCCGAGCGAGATCGACGAGCCGGTGCTGCGCACGGAGGTCGCGCAGCTGCGCGCGGAGCTCGAGAGTATCGGGCCGGTGAATGCGCTCGCGATCGAGGAGCACGAGGAGGAGTCGAAGCGCCTCGACTTCCTCACGACGCAGCGCGCCGATCTCATCGCCGCGAAGAACTCGCTGCACCAGGCGATCAAGGAGATCGACGTCACGGCGCGCGATCTCTTCCTCACGACGTTCACGCAGGTGCGCGAACACTTCCGCCAGATCTTCATGACGCTCTTCGGCGGTGGCGACTGCGATTTGCGCCTGGAAAATCCTGACACACCATTGGACTGCGACATCGAGATTCACGCGAGCCCGCGCGGCAAGCTCACGCAGCGCATCAATCTGCTCTCGAGCGGCGAGCGCGCGCTCGTGGCGCTGTCGCTGCTGTTCGGAATCTTCCTCACGAAGCCGAGCCCGTTCTGTCTGCTCGACGAGGTCGACGCGCCGCTGGACGATCAGAACATCGGCCGCTTCGTGCGCATGCTCAACCGCTTCAAGGACAAGACGCAGTTCATCGTCATCACGCACAATCCGCGTACGACGACGGAGGCTGCGGACGCGGTGTACGGCGTGACGATGCAGGAGCCGGGCGTCTCGTCCTTCGTGAGCGTGCGGATGCGCGGCGCGGCGGTCGAAGTGCCGGAGCGCGAGATCCCCGCGACGGTCTAGCAGACCGCTCGCGACGTGAAGCTCACCACGCTTGGCACGGGCACCGCGTCGCCATCTATGCGCGTGAACGCCGGACATCTCGTGGAAGCCGGCACGGTGACGCTGCTCATGGATTGCGGCAGCGGCGTCGTGCATCGCATGGGCGAGTGCGGCGTGAACTGGCTCGGCATCACGCATCTCGCGATCACTCACTTCCACCCCGATCACACGCTCGACCTCACCACGCTGCTCTTCGCGTGGAAGTACGGCACGCTGCCGCCACGATCGGCTCCGCTCACGATACTCGGTCCGGTCGGGCTGCAGCAGCTGATCGACCATTTTGCGGCGATCTATGGAAACACGCTGAAGGATCCGGGATTTCCGCTGACGGTGCGCGAGCTGGCGCCCGGCGAGCGTGCAGATCTCGGCGACGGAGTTACGATCGAGGCGCACAAGGTCCCCCACACGGCCGAATCCGTTGCATATTCCGTAATGCGTGGCGCCGCGCGGCTCGTGTACACGGGCGACACCGGCTTCGATACGGCGGTGGCGGAGTGGGCGCGCGAGTGCAGCGTGCTGCTGTGCGAGTGTTCGCTGCCGGAAGAGCTCGCGGTGCCGAGTCATTTGACGCCGGCGCAGGTGGGTGTAATGGCGGAGGTCGCGGAGCCCGGGCGGCTGGTGCTCACGCACTTCTATCCGCCTGTGCTGGACGAAGACATCGGCGAGATCATCGCGCTGCGCTATTCGGGGCAGGTGATCATTGCGAGCGACGGCTGGTCCACTGACATCGAGGAAGGGTAATGCTGGTCGTAATGAAGCACGGCGCGTCCGTAGCGGAGATCGATGCGGTCGTCGCGGTGATCGAGGAGATGGGCTACCAGGCGCGCCCCATGCCCGGCGCACAGCGCACGGCGGTGGGGCTCGTCGGCAACGATGGCCGCGTCGACTCGTCGCGCATCAGCGCGCTCTCGGGAGTGGCGCAGGTCATTCACGTCACGCAGCCGTACAAGCAGGTGTCGCGCGAATGGCGGCCGGAAAACACCGTCGTGACGGTCGCACCGGGCGTCGAGGTGGGCGGCAGGGACGTCGTGATCATGGCGGGCCCGTGCTCGGTGGAGACGGAGGAGCAGATCGTGCTCGCTGCGCATCAGGTGAAGGCGGCGGGCGCGTCGTGTCTGCGCGGTGGCGCCTTCAAGCCGCGCAGCTCACCGTATTCCTTCCAGGGGCTCGGCGAGGTCGGCCTCCAGTATCTCGCGACCGCGCGCAAGGAGACGGGACTGGCGATCGTCACCGAGGCGATGGACGAATCGGGCGCGGAGCTCGTCGCCGAGTATGCGGACTGCATCCAGATCGGCGCGCGGAACATGCAGAACTACTCGCTGCTCAAGTTCGTCGGCACACTCGGCAAGCCCGTGTTGCTGAAGCGCGGTCTCGCGGCGACGATCAATGATCTCCTGTTGAGCGCGGAGTACGTGCTGGCGAGCGGGAACAAGGATGTGATCCTGTGCGAGCGCGGCGTGCGCACCTTCGATCCGGCCACGCGCAACATGTTCGACGTCACGGCGATCCCGATCGTGAAGCAGCTGTCGCATCTCCCCATCGTCGCGGACCCGAGTCATGGCACGGGCATTCGCGACCTGGTGACGCCGATGGCGCGCGCCGCCGTTGCGGCGGGTGCGGATGGGATTCTCGTCGAGGTGCACCCGAATCCGGAGCGCGCGCTGAGCGATGGCGCGCAGTCGCTGTACCCGGAGCAGTTCGCGCAGCTCGTGGGTGAGCTGAGGAGCATCTCGGCAGCGATCGGGCGCACGATTACGCCGGCGCCGGGGACCGCCGCGGTGGCGGCGGGGTAATATTGCACATGGGACACTTCGCTGGGAGTTGGTTTCGCGCTGCGGCGCTCATCGGTATCGCGCTCGCAGTGCCTGCGGGGTCGGTCGCGGCGCAGAGCGCGGATAGCACGCTCGATCGCGCCGTGGCCGCGTATGCGACGGTGAAGACCGCGCGCATCTCCTTCACGCAGACGATCGACAACTCGTTGACGGGCACGAAGGTGACGACACAGGGCGAGCTGCAGCAGCGCCGTCCCTCGCGCTTCGCGGTGACGTTCGGCGAGGGCTCGGGCGACAAAATCGTGAGTGACGGGCAGTTCGTGTGGGTGTACCTGCCGAGCACGAATCCCGGGCAGGTGATCCGCGCGAAGCTCGGCGCGGACGTCGGCGCGCCCGACTTCGCCGCGCAGTTTCTCGAGTCGCCGCGGAAGAGCTATACCGTGAACGGTGGCGCGACCGCGAGCATCGATGGCAGCGCCACGCACGAGGTGATGCTCACGCCGAAGAGCAAGGAGTCGCCGTTCACGAAGGTGACGTTGTGGGTGAACGATGGGGACGCGCTGCTGCGCAGGGTGGAGACGGTGGATCAGAGCGGCGTGACGCGGCTCATCACGGTGACGAAGTTCGCCAAGAACGCGAGTGTGGATGCGAGCGCGTTCGTGTTCAGGGTGCCGGCGGGGGTGAAGGTGTACGATGGGCCGGCGAGCTAGCCTCGGCGAAGGATGTCCGCGCAATTGGTGGTGGCCATCGGAACGCTGTGTCTCGCGCTTGCGACAAGCGATGCTACCTCGAGCGCAACCGCGTCTCGCTCCCATTTGCCGAATTGCGGCTTAAGCACTGGTCCCAAGGCGGCGATCTCTGAGGAGTTCATTCACAAGATCGTCGTTGCCGACGACGACACGGCCTCCCGGCGGATGCTGAAGTTCAAGAAGACAGAAGCCGCGACGTGGGTGACGGACGAAGCGACGTGCGAGCGCGCGATTGCTTCGCTCAACAAGAGCTTCTTCGAGACCCCGATCAAAGGCCCGATCTATTTGATGCGGACCGGCAGTGAATACGCGGGCTTTGCGAGTCCGAACGACATACTGTTCCACTTCGATCGCAAATTCAGAATCATCGCATCTGGAGCTTGGCAGTAGCGTGACTCGCGGTCCGGGCGAGCGATGCGCACAAGCAGTCACGGCTCGTCCAACACTCTCCTCAGCTCTTCGACCCTCGCCGGATCCGTCTCCGCCTTCACCGCAATCAGCAACGCCTCCCTCGACAACGCCCGATACAACTCCAGAATCTCCGGCGTCTCCCTCAACGCCGCGAGATGCGCCCGCACCGTCTCGACATCCCCGCGTACCACAGGCCCCGTGAGTGCCTGTGCCGGCGCCACCGCCGCCGCGTTCTGCGCGGCGGCCGTGAGCAGCATGCCGAGCGCACTCCTCGCGGAAGTATCTTGAATGCCAACTAATTCCAGCAGCCGCATCCCCACCGACATCAGCACGACCGGAAAGTTCGAGACGAACACCGCGGCGGCGTGGTAGCGCGCCTTCTCGCCCGCGGGGATCTCAAGCACCTTCGCTCCGATCGCTGCTGCGAGCGCCCGCGACGTGGCCCGCGCCCCCTCGTCACCATCGATGCCGATCCACGCGCGCCGCAGCTGCTCCGTTGCGCGCGTCGGATCAGTCAACGGCAGCAGCGGATGGAAGGTGCCGCACGGATGCCCCTGCTCGCGCAACAGGTCGAGCGCCGCCGGCTCCGCACTCCCGCTCGCGTGAAGCATCACGACGTCCGCGCTCAGCGAGGCACCGGACAGCTCGGTGAGCACGCCGGCGAGCTCAGCGTCACGCACCGTCACCAGCACCACTGTCGCGCTCTCGAGCGACGACGGCCACTTCCCCCACGTGATGTCGGCCCCTTCGCGACGCCCATGCAGCCCCACCACATCGACCCCCGCCACACGCATCGCGTGCGCCAGCGCTCGCCCCGCTCGTCCCGCGCCGACCACGAACACGCGAGGTAGCGTCATGTCGTGTGCGGAACGTCCTCGTGCTTCTCTGCCCGCCGCGTCCCCGCCCGTCGCAGCAGATCGTTCTCCACCTGCGCGCCTGCGGTCAGCTCGAGCGCCGCAGCGATCACGCGATCGTCGTCCAGCCGCCGCTTGAACTCCGCCTCGGGCCCCAGCGCATACCGCGCGATCTCGAGGCCGAGCAGCCGGGCGACCGCGGCGCCCGCCGAGTCGAAGTGCGCGCGATCGAGCTTGATGCCCTTCGCCGACACGCGCTGCCAGAGCGATTCCCGCAGCGCGCTCGTCACCACGAAGTCCGGCGCCTGCACCGCATGCGCGCCCTTCGCCGCGAGCGCGCTCTCGGTGAGCGCATCGCGGAACTTCGGCGCGCCCGCGCCGATCATCCGCCAGAAGGCGCGCGTCCCGTTGATCGAGTCCGACGCCGAGACGAACAGATCCGGCGTGATCCCCCCGCCGCCGTACACAATGCGCCCGTCATCGGTCTTGAACGGCATCCGCTTCGCCAGAGGAAGCTCCGACCCGCTGTCCGCCGCGACACCCTTCGCCGTGCTCGGCGGCGCGGCGTCGTCATCGTCAACACTGCCGGGAATGACAACAGCCGCCTTCTGGATGCTTCGCCCCGACGGCGTAAACCAGCGAGCCGTCGTCAGCTTGAGCGCGCTCGCGCTGTCGTCGAGGCGGAACACCGACTGCGCGCTTCCCTTCCCGTACGACGTCGTGCCGATGATCGCGGCGCGGTCGTGATCCTGCAGCGCCCCCGCGACGATCTCCGACGCGCTCGCGCTGTGCTCATCAACCAACGCGATCAGCTTGAGATCGGGCCACAGCTGCTTCGCCTCGTCCACGTACGACTGCGCAACGCCGCGTCCGCGCACGGACACGATCGGCATCCCCGGATCGAGAAAGAGATCCGCGATCTGAATCCCCTGCTCGAGCAACCCTCCGGGATTCGCGCGCAGATCCATCACGAGCGTCTTCATCCCCTGCGCGCGCAGCTGTGTCACCGCCTGCTTGACCTCGTCCGCACTCGAGTCGCTGAAGATCGTGAGATCGAGATACCCGACGCCATCGCCGATCATCGAGACGTGCCGCACCGAGCGTACGCGGATCTCTCCGCGCGCGAGTGTGAACGGAATCCGCGTCGACACTCCAGGTCGCTCGATCTGCAACAACACCGTCGACCCGGGCGTGCCGCGAAGCGAGCCGCGCGCGTCGTCCGGCGTCCACCCGCTCGTGCTCTTGCCGTCGATCGACACGATGCGGTCGCCGGGCTGAATTCCCGCGCGCTCGGCCGGCGTCCCCGGCAGCGGCGCGACGATCGTGATCCAGCCGTCGCGCACGTCGATCTGGATACCGATCCCCGCGTAGTGTCCGGTCGTGCTCTCCGTGAGCGCTCGCAGCTTGTCGGACGTGAGGTAGACGGAGTGCGGATCGTGCAGCTCGCGCACCATCCCCTCAGCCGCCTTGCGATAGATGTCGCTGTCCGCGATCGAGTCGACGAAATCCCGTTCGACGTGCGATCGAACCTGCTCGAAGAGCTGCGCGCGCTCGTACGCGCCCATGTCACGGTGCAATCCGCGCTGCAGCAGCCAGCCGCCGAGCACGAGCACGAGCGAGAGCGCCGCGACTGCGACCACGGCCCGCGCGCGCAGCCGTCCGGCGTTCGTGTCCGGCATCTCGACGTTAGACACGCGCCACCGCACTCTTGTCGGGGAAGAGCTCCGGCATGCGCGACATCAGCTCGGCCGTCACGCGCTCGAGCACCTCGTGCTCCGTGCCACTCGCCTCGACGGCCGCGATCGGTCCGCACTCGGGATGCTCGCGCTGCCATGCGGCCGTCGCGCACGCCGCGAACGCGCGCTCGACGCGCGCATGAAACTCATCGCCCGCGCTCTCGATGCGATCCGCGCCGCCGCGCGCCACGATGCGCGCATCGCGCATCGCCGATGGCGCCGTCAGCAGAATCGTGAGATCGGGAACGAGTCCCGCCGTCGCGAGTCTGTTCGCCGCCCGTACTTCCTCGAACACGAGCCCGCGACCCACCACCTGGTACGCATACGTCGACAGAAAAAATCTGTCGGCGAGCACGAGCTCTCCACGCGCGATCGCGGGCTTCACGACCTCCGCGATCAACTCCGCGCGCGACGCCATGAACAGGAGCGCCTCGGCCCGCGCATTCATCTCGCATCCGGGCTCGAGTAACATGTGCCGGATCTCGTTGCCGAGCGCGGTGCCGCCGGGCTCGCGCACCCCCGTGTACGGCTTCTGATGCGCGGCGAGCCAATCGCACACGAGGCGAAGTTGCGTGGTCTTCCCCGCACCCTCGGGCCCCTCGAATACGACCAGCCGTCCGCGCGTCACGGTCACGCCAGCGTGATGATCGAGCTGGTCGCGCCCTTCTTGATGCCGTCGAGGATCCACTCGTTCACGCGCGCCATCACCTTCTCGAAATTCTCCTGCGACGCCACGACGTTCTGATACACCGTCTTCCCCTGCACCTGGCCGAGGAGGGCGTCGAGGTTGTTCTCCATCTCTTCGGTGGGCTGCTCGCCGCGCTCCATCATCTTCTGCGCGTCGATGCGAATCTGCTCCATCTGGCGAAGCAGCGTCACCGCATCCTTGTCCTGGTTCAGCGCGTCGTTCGAGCGCTTCACCGCCTTGTATTCCGCACTCTGGCCGATCAAGCGGCCAAGCTCCTTCGCCTTGTCTTCCAACACGGTTATTCGTCCTTTCGTCTCGCAATCAGAAAACGCTCGCGTCCGGCGAGATCGAGCCTCACCGCGACATCGCGATACCGGCCGTCAGCGAGGGCGAGCTCCGCCGCCAACGAGGCACGTCGCGAATCGAGTTCCATCACCAAAAGTCCACCAGCTACAAGCAC
>JBDSHG010000093.1:0-15447 GCA_039918615.1 Gemmatimonadaceae bacterium
GTCCCCGCGATCATCTCGTAGAGCACGCAGCCGAGCGCGTAGATGTCGCTCCGGCCATCGATGTCCTTCTCGCCCATCGCCTGCTCGGGACTCATGTACGTGGGAGTACCGAGCGTGATACCGGTCTGCGTGAGCTTCTCGTCGCCCATCGCGCTCACAGCGTGCGCGATGCCGAAGTCCGCGACGATCGCGTGCCCCTCGTCGAGCAGGATGTTCTCGGGCTTGATGTCGCGATGCACGATGCCGTTCTTGTGCGCATGGTCGAGGGCCGACGCCACCTCGATCGTGAGCTGCACCGCTTCATCCACGGAGAGCTGCTGCTCGCGATCGAGCCGCGCGCGCAACGACTCGCCCTCGATGAACGGCATCACGTAGTACAACAAATGGTCCGGCGTCTCTCCGGAATCGAAGAGCGCCAGGATGTGCGGATGACTGATTTTCGTGGCGAGCTGGATTTCGCGACGGAAGCGCTCCGGTCCGAGAGCCATCCCCAGATCCGGAAGCAGCACCTTGATCGCGACCTCGCGATCATGTTTCAGATCCTTCGCGAGGTACACGGTTGCCATGCCACCGCGGCCCAACTCGCGCACGACCTCGTACTGCCCTTCGAGGGCAGTCTGTAGCCGATCGAGACCGTTCGTCGCCAATGCCCGTGCCCTGCGTTATGAGACGCTAATCAGCGAAGATACCGTTCTGAATCGGAATCTGCCAGCGGGTGAAACGTTCTTTACCGCAGGGCTTTAGCTCTAATGTGCTGCAGCGGAATCCGAGGCCGGCGCGCTGCGATAAACCGTTCCACCTTTCCTCACGAAAGAGGGACGTTCCAATACGGTAACGTCGCTCAGCGGATCGCCCTTCACCGCGATCAGATCCGCCCACGCGCCCGGCGCCAAAGTCCCCACCCTGTCTTGCCAACCGAGCAGATCAGCGGCGTTCGATGTCGCCATCTGGATGGTCTGGAGCGGCGTGAGCCCGAGCTCCAGCAGATACTTGAACTGCCTGGCGTTAGTCCCGTGCGGGTAGACGCCGGCATCGGTCCCGAACGCCATTTTCACTCCCGCCGCGATCGCGCGCCGCCAGTTCACGTTCTGCGCCTTGCGCAACTGCCGCTCCTTCTCGATGATCTTCTCCGGCAGCCCGAGCTCCTTCCCGCAATCGAGGATGTACGCGTCCGTGTAGATGTGGGGGACGAGATAGGTCCCGTGCTCCTTCATCAGCCGCACGCCCTCCTCGTCGACCAGCCCGCCGTGCTCGATCGACGCCACCCCCGCCCTCGTCGCCCGCTTGATCGCCTCGGCCCCGTGCGCATGCGCCGCGACCTTCCGCCCCCACTGCGCCGCCTCCGTCACGATCGCGTTCAGCTCCTCCTGCGAGTACTGCGGCGCGCCCACTGACTCCTCCTCCGACAGCACCCCCGCACTCGCGAGCACCTTGATCCCGTCCGCACCGTACTTGATGTTGACGCGCACCTGCTTGCGCACCTCGTCGACGCCGTGGGCGATGCTGCTCAGCCGCTGGAAGTGCAGATACGGCGAGAAGCCGTTGAGATCACCATGACCGCCGGTCGCGCTGAGCGGCATCGTGGCGACGAGCATGTGCGGCCCTTCGACCACGCCCTCGTTGATCGCGTTGCGCAGCGCCACGTCGATGAGCTCCGCCGCCCGCCGTCACCGACGTGATCCTGTCGCCGTCGACGACGATCACCGCGTTGTCGATCCGCTTCCCCGTGCGCGGTTCGATCACGTGCGCCGCGCGCAGCACGACGCGCCTCGGTGCACTCCCAGGCGCCTGCGCGTTTGCGCTGCTCGCTGCCGCTATCGTGGCGGTGATGAACGATAGAACGAAGCGCGTGAACGTCATGGTGTGCTCGTCGAAGTGTCGGACATGCTGCGGAGTGTCGCGTTGTCCTTTGCTGCCTTGATCTCGAGGTCGAGCTCTTCCACCCGCGTCTTGAGCGCCGCATCGTACGCGTCGCGCGCCGCCGCGCCTGCCGACGTCACCGCCGATGCCGCATTCCCGAGCGCCGCACTCGACGTCTGCTCCACGCCAGTGACGTTTCCGTGCGGGCCGAAGGTCAGCGCGATCTTCCCGGCGCCGAGCACCTCGGTTCCGAACGCGATATTCAGAATCGGATCGGCCGCCGAGACGACCGAAACGATGCGCTCCTCCGCCACCGTGAGCCCACCGCGCGACTCCGGGTCGGGAATGTGCACGCGGATCATCCGTGTGATCGGCTCGCGGAAATAGATCTTCGCGCAAACGCTGTCGGCGCCGGTGCAGCCGATCGCCGAGCCGCTCGCATTCGACGCGGGATCGAGCGCGCTCGCCGGCTCCGGAAGCGGTGACACGGTCAGATAAATATTCGCGTGCGAGTACAGCTCGACATCGAGCGCGTACGCCGCGCTCTGCTTCGCGATCGTCGTCCAGCTCGCGCCTGCATCCGGCGCCGCCGGGAGCTCGGTGAAATCGAAGGTGCGAATGACATGCTTCGTCGACACCGGCACTGCCTTCGCCTTCAACGGCGCCGCGCAAAGCGTGTCGTGCGCCGCAGTCCTCGGCACGAACGCGCCGAGCACGCCGAACGTCCCCTTAGCGATCGTCGTCGCGATTGCCGCGCGCTGGTCGGCGCCCGCGTAGTTGAGCGAGGTGAGCACTCCCGTCTCGCTGACCTTTACGCCGAGCGTCTGGTCGAGGGTGACCGAGGGGCGAAGGCCGAGCCGGTAGACCTGCCGGCGGTCGGGAACCGTAGTGACGGTGAGCGTCCAGCTCGTCGAGAGCGAGTCGTGCGTCACGCACACGCCACGCTCGCGCACGACATCGTGGAAGTGGCTGACCTTCGCGTCGACCGTGAGCAGATCACGAGTGAGGAAGTAACGCAGCCCCTCACTCGGCGCGCGCGCGAGGTCGAACGGGCCGCTCGTGCTGAGCGTGCCCGGGCGCGCGCAGCCACCGAGCACGAGGAGCAGAGAGAGAATTCGGTGTGCGCGAGGCAAGAGTCCTCCAATGATTCGAGGGTGAACCCTGCAACGGATTGAATCGTCGGGAATATGATAGGGTTGCAGCACGCGCTCGGCTACTCGTCGCGAACGATGGGCGCGATTCGATGAACGTCGTCTTCATTCACGCGACTTTGGAGTGGCGAAAGTATTCGAGCACCAACTATCCGGCCACGTTCGGACGCGGCACTCCCATCTGGCGCGAGACGATGCGCTGCCTTCGCGGCGGCGGTGAGTGGCGAGTGCGACGACGGCGACAGTGCGGTCGGGAGCTGGCATACACACCCCGGCGCGCGGACACCCCGGTGCTCGTCGAGCTTCGCGCGAATCTCTACAGCGCGTCCCGAGCGCACGATTCAAGGGGAACGCGCTGAAAGCTCGCGCGGGAATGTGACGCGATCCGGAGCGCGACAAAGGGGTTGCGCTGCGGACCGAAAAGCGTAACACATTGTGGCACATGAGCATAGAAATTCGATTATGACGGTCTAACGTCCGGAATGGGTGTGATGATGTGCGTCCGTGGCGTGATAGACCTTGTGATACATCTCACCATACATTGCGGGACTGAAATTCCTGCTGGATTCACCCGTATCCGCCGGCACTCGTCCAGCGACGAGCTCCGGCTAATTCTTTGGCCAAATTCAGCGAGCTGAGCAGTTTCGAAGGTGAAGACCCCGCATCGCCCCGCCAGGCTCGACGCACGTCCGGCGGCGCGGGGATCCCGCGCGCGTTGCTGACATCGCTCGAGGAGCATCTCGTGTCGCTGCCAGGCGTGACGCTGGCGCGCGTCGAGGTGCGCCCGACGGGGGAGATCGTCGGCATCCATCTCATGGTTGCCGCCGGTGTCGACACCAGCTCGCTCATCAATACCGTCGACGAGACGCTCCGCACCACCTTCGATCTCAAGATCTCGCCCGAGCAGATTTTCGTGGCGCACGTGAACGCGCGCTCGGGATCGACGAGCGCGCGGCCGAGCGATGCCGGTGTGTCGTTCGAGCAGCGGCGCCCGAGCGGCAGCAGCATCCTCATGGCCGACGAAAGCGACACGCCGCGTCTCGCGCGCCGCGTGTACTTCGAGGATCTCGAGGTGCGCCGCTCGCGCACGTCGGGGATCACGTGCCGCGTGTCACTGCGGAAGGGCGCGCTGGTGTTGAGCGGCGAGGTTACCGGAGCGTCGTCGGAGCGCTCGCGCGCCGAGCTGGCCTCGCGCGCGACGCTCGCTGCGCTGGGCGCGGCAGATGTCGCGGCACAGACGGCAGCGATCGAGCACGTGCTTCTCATCGATTCGCTCGAGCGACGCTACGTGGTGGTCGCCGTCGCGGCGCGACGCGGGCGCGAGATCGTCCCGCTCACGGGTGTGTGCGAGGTGCGCGAGGATGTCGAGACGGCCGCGGTGCTCGCGACGCTGTCGGCCACGAACCGGTGGCTCGCGCAGTACTAACGCGTCGCGCGTGAACCCAACGTAGGACTCTCGCGTAGAAGGACGAGCGGTGCGTACACCCGCGTTCGTCTCTGCTGCGGAGAATCCGGTCCATGAATCGATGTTGACGGTGTCGACGGTCGTCGCGTGTCACGTGTCCACGCTCTCCATCCAGCGGCCGGAAGATCGAGGCGAGCAGCCAGTACAATCATCAGTGGCTGAAGTCAGGAGGCACGCATCTTATTCAGCATGACGATCCCACCTACGACCCCAACGGGCGCACGAACATCAACGAAAGCTGGACCGCGCTCGTGCCGATCAACTAGAGAGCAGGCGCTTCGGTCGCCGCGCGAGCGCGAAGAGTGATTTAGCTTTCGCGCTCCACCGGCGACGTCATCGCCGACGCTCCTCCTCCGGCCACCACGTAGGCTCTCATGCGCATCGCCATCGGTTCCGACCACGCGGGCTTCCAGTACAAGGCGCGCATCAAGGACATTCTTGCGCGCTGGGGCCATGACGTGACGGACTTCGGCACCGACTCCGATGCGCCGGTCGACTATCCGCTTTTCATCCGCCCCGTCGCGCTCGCGGTTGCAGCGGGCGACTTCGAGCGCGGCATCGTGCTCGGCGGCTCCGGCAATGGCGAGGCGATCGTGGCGAATCGCGTGCGGGGCATTCGCTGCACGCTCTGCTGGAACGTCGAGTCTGCGCGCTACGCGCGGCTGCACAACGATGCGAACGTCCTCTCCATTGGCGAGCGGCTGGTGGCTGCAGCGGATCTCGAGCCGATCCTCGAGGTGTGGTTCGAAACGCCGTTCGAGGGCGGCCGGCACCAGCGGAGAATCGACGAGATCGACGCACTGTGAACCGCTGGTGGAGCGGCGCTACGTCACCCTCGTCGCCGCGTGATACTCCGGGCGGTCCCATGCGCGCTCGGCGAGAATCGTCTTCAGCGTCGCGACCGCGTCCCATAGATCAGCATAGCCCACATAGAGCGGCGTGAACCCGAAGCGCAGAATGTTCGGCTGGCGGAAATCGCCGATTACCCCGCGATCGATCAGCGCCCGCATCACCGGCCATCCGTTCTCGCAGGCGTAACAGAGCTGGCTGCCACGCCGTGCGGACGTTGCGGGCGATACGAGCGTCAGTGTGCCAGGCTCGATCTCCTGCGCCACGAGCTGCTCGAACAGCTCGCCCATGCGAACCGACTTTGCACGCACCGCCTCGCGCGGCGCCTCGAGCATGAGGTCGACACCCACCTCGAGCGCCGTGAGGCTCAGAATCGGCGGTGCACCGACGAGCATGCGCTCGATCCCCCCGGCCGGCCGGAACGACTGCTCGAATCGAAACGGTGAGTCATGCCCGAACCACCCGCTCAACGCCGGCGTGATCTTCGCCTGATGCTTCCGCGCCACGTAGAGAAACGCGGGCGCGCCGGGCCCGCCATTCAGATACTTGTAGCCGCACCCCACCGCGAGATCGACATCCGCGCCGGCGAGATCGACCGGCACCGCGCCCACCGAATGCGCGAGATCCCACAGCATGATCGCGCCACGCTCGTGCGCGAGCTGGGTGATGCGCCGCATGTCGTGCATCTGGCCGGTGCGATAATTCACGTGCGTGAGCATCACCACCGCCACATCGTCGGTGATCGCGCTCTCGATCGCTTCGGGTTCCGCAACGCGCAGTGTGTGCCCGCGATCGAGCTGTCCGATCAGCCCCTCGGCAATGTACAGATCCGTCGGAAAGTTGTCCGGCTCGGAGAGGATGACCTCGCGATCGGGGTTCAGCTGGAGCGCGGACGAGAGTGCCTTGAAGAGGTTGATCGACGTCGAATCGGCGACGATCGTCTCGCCCTCCTTCGCGCCGATCAGTCGCCCGATCTTCGCGCCGATGCGCTGCTGGATGTCGATCCATCCATTGATGTTCCAACTGCGAATGAGGTCGCGGCCCCACTCGTTCTCCACCACCTCTCGCACGCGCTTCGACGTCGCACTCGGCATCGCGCCCAGCGAGTTGCCGTCGAGATAGACCACGCCCTGCGGCAGCGTGAAGCGCTCACGAAACGATCGCAGCGGATCGTCGCGGTCGAGCGCCTCGCATTCGGCGCGAGAGATGGTTTCGGCGGTCATCAGTCGACCTACAGCTCGGTGCGCACGTCCCAAAGCTCCGGGAAGAACGTGACATCGAGCACCTGGCGCAGGTAGCCTACGCCGGCCGTTCCACCCGTGCCGCGCTTGCGCCCGATGATGCGCTGCACCGTCGTCACGTGTCGAAAGCGCCACTGCTGAAACCAGTCCTCGAGATCGATCAGCTCCTCGGCCAGCTGATACAGATCCCAGTAGCGCTTCGGATCCCGATACACCTGGGTCCACGCCGCGAGCACCGAGTCGTTCGACACGTACGGCTGGCGCACGTCGCGCTCGAGCACACTCGCATCGATCGCGAAGCCGCGCCGCGCCAGCATCCGTATGGCCTCGTCGTAGATGCTCGGCGTTGCGAGCGCTTGCTCCAGCAGCGTCCGCAGATCCTCGCGATGCCGGTGCGGCGCGAGCATCGCCTCCTGCTTGTTGCCGAACGCGAACTCGATCAGCCGGTACTGCACCGACTGGAAGCCCGACGACTGCCCCAGCGCGCCGCGAAAGCTCGAATAGTCGCTCGGCGTCATCGTCGACAGCACGTCCCACGACTGGATGAGCTGAGACTGGATCCGGCTCACGCGCGCGAGATGCTTGAATGCCCCCTGGAGCTCATCGGCAAGGATGAGTCGGCGCGCGGCGCCGAGCTCGTGGAGTGTGAGCTTCATCCATAGCTCGCTCGCCTGATGGATGATGATGAACAGCAGCTCGTCGTGATAATCGGATCGCGGCTGCTGTGCGCTGAGCAGGGTGTCGAGCTGCAGGTAGTCGCCGTAGCTCATCGCTCCGACGAAATCGGTGTGCGCGCTGGCAGCGGAATGCGCTTCAGGCGCCGGTGCCGACCTCTTCTCCATGTCGTTCGTCTCCATTCGCGAAGACTACACTCTCTACCAGATCTCCGGAACGAGCTCCCGTGCGCGAACCATCGGATCGCCCGGCTTGCATCCGAACGCCTTCGCAAACGCTTCCGAGTTCGACACCGGGCCGTTCACGCGCCACGTGTCCGGCGAGTGCGGATCCGTCGTCACGCGCGTCTTTAGCGACTCGACGCGATCGTGGCCACGAAACGACTGTGCGTACGCGATGAAGTAGCGCTGCTCCGGCGTGAAGCCGTCGATCGGACCGGGGCGTCCGTTGCGCTCGAGCGCCCGCTGCAGTGCGTCGTAGCCCGTGAGCACGCCGCCGTAATCAGCGATGTTCTCACCCTCCGTCATTGCTCCGCTCACGTGAAAGGTGTCCGCCTGGATATAGCCGTTGTACTGCGCGACGATGCGCGCGGCTTGCTTGCTGAACGTCACCGAATCCGACGGCTGCCACCAATCGCGTAAATTCCCGGCGGCGTCGAAGTGCCGGCCCTCATCGTCGAAGCCGTGCGTCAGCTCGTGCCCCGCCCAGCTGCCGCCGAGCGCGCCGTAATTCGCCCCGTCGTCCGCCTTCGGATCAAAGGTCTGCGGCACGAGCGCCCCCGCCGGAAAGACCATCTCGTTCTTCGACGGATCGTAATACGCGTTCACGGTCGGCACCGTGATCCCCCATTCGCTCGTGTCCACCGCCGTCCCCGGCCGCCCCGCCGTGCGCTTCCACTCGAAGGAGTTCGCCGCCAGATCGTTGAGCACGAACGGACCGTCGCTCACCTCGAGCTTCGAGTAATCGCGCCACTTGTCCGGATAGCCGACCTTCTTCCCCATTCTGCTCAACTTCTCGAGCGCTCGCGCGCGCGTCGTGTCGGACATCCAGGAGAGCTTCTTCAGCCGCTCGCCGAATGCCGCCCGGATGTCTTCTATCACCTGCCGCGCCCGATTACGCGCAGCCGGCGGGAAGGTTTTCGCGACGTACGCTTCGCCGAGCGCCTCACCCATCTGATTGTCGGTGGCGCGAATGCAGCGCTTCCACCGTGGCAGCAGCTGCTTCGCCCCCGAGAACGTCGAGCTGAAGGCGAAACCCTCGTTCACGAACGGAGTGCTCAGCCACGGCGACGCGGACGACAGGATGTGGTAGCGCATATACGCGCGCCACTGCGCCAGCGGCGCATTCGTGAGGAGCGAGTCCACTCGCTCGAAGAACGCTGGCTGCGCGACGATCACCTTCGTCACCGGATGCGTCACGCCCACGCTGTGGAAGTAACGATCCCATGCGACGTGCGGCGTGAGCGACGCGAGCTGCTGCGCGCTCATCGGATGGTCGGTCGCCGCGGGATCGCGCATCGCGACGCGCGTGAGCGATGCCGTCGCGAGCGCCTTCTCGAGATCGTACACCTGCTGCGCATCGCTCTTCGCATCGGCGGCTGGCTCGCCCGCGAGCGTCAGCACCTTCTCGATGTGCGCGAGATACTTCGTGCGCACCGAGTCCGGGCCGGCGCCGACGCGCGTGTAGTAGTCGCGATCCGGAAGCCCGAGTCCGCCCTGCGAGAGCCACACCGTGTAATGCGCCGCATCGTGCGCGTCGACGTCGGGGCCAAAGCGAAAGAGCACGTTGTGACCGGTCGCCTGCAGAGCCGTGATCTCGTCGAGCAGCTGGTCGCGCGTCGTCACCGCGGCGGCCGCCTTGAGCTCAGGCTCCACCGGGCTGATCCCCTCACGCTCGGCCGCGGCCGAGTCCATGCACGTGGTATAGAACGTTCCGAGCTTGCGCTGCGTGCTTCCTTCGGGAAACGACGCGCGCGTCGCCATCACGTCATCGAGTACCGAGTGCACGACGGCTTCGTTGCGGTCGGCCATGTCGCGCGAGACGCCCGAGCTCGAATACGCCGCGGGAATCGTGTCGTGCGCGAGCCACCCACCGTTCGCGAAGCGGTTGAAGTCGGTGCACGCCTTCACCGTCGTGTCCATATAGGCGACGTCGAGCACCTTGAGCGCGGGAAGCGTCGGCGCCGACGATGGCGCAGCGACCGATGGGGCGTCCGACTTCGCGCAGGCGGCCGCGAGAACTACGCCGCTCGCCATCACTGCTAGAGCGGCCGAATGAAAGACTCTCATGAGACCATCACGTCGATTGATTGTTTTCAGTCGTGCCGCTGCTCGAGTGCGAAGCGACCATCGCTTCGCTCACTTCCCACAGCCGTTTGCGCGCGGCCACGTCATACGACCGCTCGGACGAGCGCGCCGCCTTCCCCTTAACGAAATAGCCGCCACTCACTCCTTCGACCTGCGGTGAGCTCGCGAGATAGAGCTGCGTCGCCGCGCCTTGCTCCGGCGTCAGCAGAAACGGCGAGATCATCGCGTACAGTAGCCATGGAAGTTTCTTCAGCATGTCCGTCGCGACTGCGCCCGGATGCACGCAGTTCGCCGTCACTCCCGAGCCCGTGAGCCGTGCCGCGAGCTCGTACGTGAACAGGATGTTCGCCAGCTTCGATTTGCCGTACACCCGAAAGCCACGATAGCCCCTGGTACTCTGCAGATCATCGAAGTCGATCGGTCCATGTCTCTCCGCCACCGACGCCACGTTCACGATGCGCGACGGCGCCCCTGCACGCAGGAGCGGCATCAACTCGCGCGTGAATAGAAAGGACGCGAGATGATTCACGGCAAAGGTCAGCTCGAATCCGTCCATGCTCTCCAGTCGATCCTTGTTCGCCACACCGGCATTGTTCACGAGCACGTGCATTGCGCCGTACCGCTTCGCGATCTCGGCGGCCGCCGCACGCACCGCATCGAGTGACGCGAAGTCCGCGAGCACGACATCCACCGTCGAGCCGGGCACGGTCCTCTCGATCTCGTCGACCGTTCGCGCGCTCTTCGCCGCGTCGCGCGCGACGATGATCACCGTGGCCCCCAACGTCGCGAGCGCGAGCGCGGTCGCCTTCCCGATGCCGGCCGTCGCGCCGGTGACGACGCAGATCCTTCCCGCCATGAAATCCGCAGCACTCACGGAGAGCACCTCGCTTTCTTCGCCCGGCACGCTTCACGACGCGTCATTATAGTACGAAGCATGCGATCAACCTCGCCCTCGAACCAAACCCGCACAACCACGCATCCGTGAGCCCGCTCACCCGCCCGCTCGCGCTCGCGCTCCTGCTCGGCACCCTCCTTCTCGCCGGCGGAGCGTCGATGCACCCGATCCTCCATGGCGACGGCTCGATGGAGCTCGGCATGATCGGCTCGATGCCGATCTGGCGCACGATGCATCTCTGCATGCTCGCCGGCACGGGGCTCATCGTGATCGGGATCTGGGTGCGGCTCGTCGGCGCGCCCGCGCACGCCTCCACGAACCTTGCGGTCATCGCGGCGCTCACGATCATCACCGTCGGCATCGCGCTCGACTCGCTCAACACGACCTTCATGGCCGGCCCCGCGTGGCGCATGGCGAGCGCGCTCACCGCCGGCGACGCTGCCGTCACCCGACAATTCGAGCTGATGCACCCCGTGGGTTTGATGGCTGCGCGCTTCGGCAACTACCTCATTGCGCTCGGCGCCATCCTCCTCGGCGCTGTCGAGTGGATGACGGTGGGGCGCCCGCGGTGGCTGGCGGTGCTCGCGTGGATCGCGGCTGCGGGTGGCCTCGTCGGCGTCATCTTCTTCGACGAGACGACGCCCGAGATGCTCGGCGCCGTCTCGCTGTTGTGCGGATGGCAGGTAGGCGCGGCGATCGTCGCCCTCCGCACGCCGCGCGCGCTGACTTAGTCCTTCAACATCTCCTTCGCCGCGTTGTAACCGCACGCGCCCATCACGCCGCCGCCCGGGTGCGTGGCCGCACCGCAGAGATACAGATTCTTGATCGGCGTGCGGTACTGCGCCCATCCCGGCAGCGGCCGCATGAAGGCGAGGCTGCTCAGCGACATCGTTCCCTGCATGATGTTGCCGCCGGTGAGCCCGAAGCGCGACTCGATATCGCGCGGTGAGAGTACCTGCCGGTTGATCACCGACTGCTTGAAGTTTGGCGCGTACTGATTGAGGATGTCGAAGCAGCGGTCGGCGAACTTCTCCTTCGCCGCGTCGTACTGCGCCTGCGTCTCCGCGCCCTTCACGTTGTACGGGAAGTACTGGATGAACATCGACATCAGATGCTGTCCCTCGGGTGCAACCGTCTTGTCGATGACCGAGGGGATCGTACACTCGAGGATCGGGCTCTCCGCCGGCTTCCCGTACTTCGCGTCGTCGTACGCGCGCTCGATGTAGTCCATGTCCGGGGAGATGTGGATCGTGCCGCGATGTTGCGGTCCCGCCTGCGCGCCAGGCACCGCGGTGAAGTTCGGCAGCTCACTGAGCGCGACGTTGATCTTGAGACTCGCGCTCGAGTAGTCGAGCCCCTTCACGCTGGTGACGAAGTCGGCCGGGAGATCCTTCTCGTCGCAGAGCTTGAGGAAAGTGACGTTCGCGTCGGCGCCGGATGCGACCTTCGCCGCGCGAATCTCCGTGCCGTCCTTCAGCACGACGCCGATCGCGCGCCCGTCCTTCACGAGCACCTTCGCGACTTCGGCATTCGTGCGAATCTCCGCGCCCTTCGACTTCGCGGATGCGGCGATCGAGTTGCTGATCCCGCCCATGCCGCCGCGTACGTAGCCCCACACGCCGCGCACGCCGTTGCACTCGCCCATCACGTGGTGGAAGAGCACGTACGCAGTGCCAGGCATCGAGGGTGCGGCCATCGCGCCGATGACGGCGTCGGTTGCGAGCGTAACCTTGAGCTGCTCGGATTCGAACCAGCGGTCGAGAATCGGTCGCGCGGCACCCGTGAGGATCTCGATCGCCGCAGCGCCCTCTGGTCCCATCTTCTTGAACTTCCACGCCGTCTTGCCGAGGTGGACGAGGTCGCTTGGGCGCATGTTCCACGGGCTCGGGGGCGTCTGCATGAGCGTCGGCTCGATGAGATCCGCGCAGCGCTCGAGCATCGCCTCGTACTTCGGCAGCGCATCTGCGTCCTTCTTCGAGAACTTGGACACTTCGCGGTGCGTCATCTCCTTGTCGGGGCCCATGAGCAGCGACTGGCCGTCGAGGAAGGGTGAGAACGACGAGGGGCTTCGTGGGAGCAGCTCGAAGCCGAACTTGTGCAGCTCGAGCTCCTTGATGATCTCGGGGCGGAGGAGGCTGTTGACGTAGGCGGCGGTGGAGACCTTGTAGCCCGGCCAGAGCTCTTCGGTGACGCATGCGCCGCCGACCATCTCACGCCGTTCAAGGACGCAGACGCTCTTGCCGGCGCGTGCGAGGTAGGCTGCGCAGACGAGCGCGTTGTGGCCACCACCGATGAAAACGACGTCGTAGCTCTTCGCCATGATTGTATACAATGAAAAAGGACAGAGAAACTGACTCTGGATTCGCTCAGGAAAGATCGGTGATCGATGGAGCTTCCGCCAGCCCTGCCGAGCTCGTATCGGTACGGCGCTCTGGCTCAGTGTTCGGATGGCCTCGCGTACACAGTCCCCGACTTCATCACGAACGCCACGTGGGCGAACTTGCCGACCTCGGCGAGTCCGTCGCCCTCGACCGCCACGAGGTCCGCGGACTTTCCCGGCTCGATCGAGCCAAGGCGATCCTGCCAGCCGATGAGCGTCGCGGCATTGATCGTCGCGGTCTGCAGCACCTGCATTGGCGTCATGCCGCCGAAGGTGATCATGAGCGGAAACTGCTGCGCATTCTCACCGTTCGGGTAGACGCTTGCATCGGTGCCGAAGGCCATCTTCACCCCGGCAGCGACGGCTTTTCTCAGCCCCTCGTGCTTGAGCTTCGACATGATGGAGTCCTTGTGCAGAATCTCCTGCGACCACCCCAGCTTGGGTCCCATCGTGCGGATGTATTCGCCGTCGATGAGATCAGAGACGAGATACGTTCCGTGCTCCTTCATGAGCCGGATCCCTTCATCGTCGAGCATCGAGCCGTGCTCGATCGATGCGACACCGGCGCGCACCGCAGCCTTGATCCCCTCCGCGCCGTGCGCGTGCGCCGCGACGCGCGCGCCGTACTTCGCGGCCTCGGTCACCGCGGCGTGAATCTCCTCTTCGCTGAATTCCTCGACGCCCGGCTTCGTCCCTGCCGTGAGCACCGCGCCCGTTGCGATCACCTTGATGAGATCCGCGCCGCGATTCAAAATCTCACGCACGCGCTGTCGCACCTCGCTCGCGGAATTCGCGACGCCCATCCGCATGTCCGGCGGAAGCACGACGTCGGCCGCCTGCCCCGTGACCTCACCGCCGCCGGAGCTCACGGTGATGTAAGCACCCGCGACCGCCATGTGCGGTCCCATCACGAGCCCGTCGTTGATGTAGTCGCGCAGCGCGATGTCGAGAAACGCGCGATACGTGCCGACGTCGCGCACAGTGGTGAACCCGGCGAGCAGCGTGCGGCGCGCGTGCACGACGCCATCCAGCGTTTCCTGCGCGGCCGAGCGCTCGAGCGGGACGAGATAGTTGGCCGATGTCTCGCCGCCGATGAGGTGCGTATGGCAGTCGATGAGGCCGGGAGTGACGGTGTACCTCGAGAGATCGATCACCGTCGCGCCCGCGGGGATGTGTCCCGGCGCGGCCTCCACCGATACGATTTTGTCGCCGCGCACGATGATCACGCGGTTACGCAGCACCTGGCCCGCCTCGACATCGACGAGCCACCCGGCCCGCACCGCCGTCACGACCGTGCTGTCGGGTGGCGCATAGGGCGGCTTCATGATGTCGAGCGCCTGCGCGCCGAGCGTGCGCGTGGCGAGCAGTGCCGCCGCGCAGCTACCGATTACCGCGCGCACAACTGTTCGCATCATCACGGCGCCTTGTAGACAGTCCCCGTCTTCATTACGAACGCGACGTTCGTGTAGCGCGAGACGTCAGCGAGCCCATCGCCCTCCACCGCGATGATGTCCGCCGATTTCCCCGCCGCGATCGAGCCGATCTTGTCCTGCCATCCAATCAACGTCGCCGCGTTGATCGTCGCCGACTGCAGCGCCTGCATCGGCGTCATCCCGTACTTGACCATGTACGGCAGCTGCCGCGCATTGAGTCCGTGCGGATACACCCCCGCGTCGGTGCCGAACGTCATCTTCACCCCTGCCGCGACCGCCTTCCGAAAGCCGTCGCGCTGCGCATCCGTTGTCTCGAGATTCTTCCGCAGAATCTCGGCCGACCATCCCTGCGCCCGCCCCTCGACATCCGTGTAGGTCCCGTTGTAGATGTCGGCGTCGAGATAGGTGCCGTGCTCCTTCATCAGCCGGATCGACTCGTCCGTCATGAGCGAGCCGTGCTCGATCGACGCGACCCCCGCCTTCACTGCCGCGTTGATCCCCTCGGGCCCATGCGCGTGCGCCGCGACACGCGCACCGTATTTCGCCGCCTCGGTGACTGCGGCGTGAATCTCCTCCTCGCTGAACTCCTGCACGCCCGGCTTCGTCCCCGGCGCGAGCACCGCGCCCGTCGCGATGATCTTGATGAGGTCCGCGCCGCGATTGAGAATCTCGCGCACCCGCTGCCGCACCTCGTCCGCGTTGTTCGCGACACCGAAGCGCATGTCCGCAGGGATGCCGACATCGGTCGCGAGTCCCGTCACCTCACCGCCGCCCGAGCTCACCGTGATGTACGCACCCGCCACCGCCATGCGCGGCCCCATCACGTTCCCATCGTTGATGTAGTCGCGCAGCGCCACATCGAGAAAGGCGCGATAGGTGCCGACATCGCGCACGGTCGTGAAGCCGGCGAGCAGCGTGCGGCGCGCGTTCTTCACGCCGTCGAGCTCCTCCTGTCCGGCCGAGCGCTCGAGCGGCGCCGATGCGTTCGCGGATTCGTCGCCGCCGATGAGATGCGTGTGGCAGTCGATGAGTCCCGGCGTCACCGTGTACTTCGAGAGGTCGATGACCTTCGCGCCCGCGGGGATGTGTCCCGGCGCCGCCTCGATCGACGCGATCTTGTCGCCACGCACGACGATCACCTGGTCGCGCAGCACCGTGCCTTTCTCGACGTCGACGAGCCGCCCCGCGCGGA
>JBDSHG010000094.1:0-7861 GCA_039918615.1 Gemmatimonadaceae bacterium
GCTCGCCAATCAGCGCGCCAAGCTGCTCGGGCTCACCGGCGAAGACGTTGAGCGCGTCGGCATCGAGGACGACCGGTCCGCCATAGCCGTGCAGGACGCGCTCGACGAGCGCGCGACTTCCGTACGACGCGCCGAGCCCGGGGCCGATCACCACGCAGTCTGCCCAGCCGGAGACGATGCTCTCGACGTCGGCGGCGCTCTCCGGCCATGCGTGCGCGGGCGCCTCCGGCACTGCCGCCTGCACGACGGCGATATTCTCGCGCGCGACGACGAGGCGCACCATGCCGACGCCGCTTCGCATCGCCGCACGCGCCGCGAGCATCGGCGCGCCGGCCATCCCGACCTGGCCGCCGATGATGAGGAGCTTGCGTCGCGTTCCCTTGTGCGCGTCGGCGCGAATTAGCGGCACGTGCGCGCGCACCCAGTGCGAATCGACGAGTCGCGGCAGCGCATCCGACGAGCCCGCGTCGTCGAGTCCGATGTCGAGCACCGCCACGCGCCCCGCATTGACACGCGCGACCGCGAGCCCTCGCTTGAGCGTCGCGAAGGTGAGCGTCAGATCCGCGCGCACGGCGCCCGCGGCGTCGCCCGTATCCGCATCGACCCCACTCGGGATGTCGAGCGCGACGACGACCGTTCCCTTTGCGCGCGCTTCGGTGATCCTCGCGATGTATGCGGCGATCTCTCCATGCGGCTCGCCCTTCGAGCCGACGCCGAGCAGCGCGTCGACGATGAGCTGCGCGTCGAGCGACTCGCCGCGCGTCACCATCCGTCGCGTGCGCTCGCGCTCCGCCTTTGCCTGCTCGCTTCGCGCCTCGCCCGCCTCGCGCACGAAGACGCGCGCGCCGTAGCCCGCGAGCGCGCGCGCGACGACCCACCCGTCGCCGCCATTGTTCCCCGGCCCCGCATATACGTTCACCGTCGCGCCCTTCACGTCCGGATACGCGCGCAGGATCGCCGCCGCAGCCGCCTCTCCCGCGCGCTGCATGAGTGCGCGTGCCGGAGTGCCCGCCGCTATCGCGCGCGTGTCGAGCATCGCGGCCTCGGCGGCCGTTGTCACGCGCGCGAGCGTCACGGCGTGCGCGACGTGACGAGTAGAAACGAAAGACGGCGGCCTCGTGGGCCGCCGCGGCTGTCTGCGATTGCGTGAGTCGTGCTCATTTGTGCGATTGGGTGACCGTGCGCCCGAAGCTGATCTCGCCGTTGTCGATGCGGATGTTGAAGCCACAGTCGGGATTGCTGCATACCCACGCCTTGTACGTGATCGGCGCGCCGTCCCGTCCATAGTCGCTCAACGGAAGCATCGCGCCCTTCCCGCATTTTCGACACTCCGGAAGCTCATTGCTCTCCATGCCGCCTCCTCCCCACACGCTGCAACTTCGTCGGAAACGTGCGCTACGCATCCGTCCGGGTTGGTAGTGTAGCTTACTCGTTTCGAACGTGCGAGTCCCTCTCATCGACAGGGAATCCGATGACTGATTCAGCGTCCAGCTACCATCATACACAGATTGGTTACGGCCTGCTCGTCATGCTGGCAGTGGGCCTCGTGCTCACCGCTGGCATCGCCGCAACCAGCCTGCGCGCAATGCCACCCGGCCCCTCGCGAACGGTGGCGCTCTCGATCGCCGGCGCGGTCGCGCTGATGGTGGTGGCGGCGGCGACGATCTTTTCCAGCCTGACGATCGATGTGCGTGGCGGGAAGCTCGACTGGCATTTTACCGGGAATCTCATTCGCAGCTCGGTCGACGTCAGCGACGTGACCGACGTACAGCCGATGAAGACGTCGCCCGGGTATGGCTGGGGTATTCGCGAAACTTAAGAGACAGACACTGCTCGTTCCGGGCCCTCGGATTCCTTAAACCTTACAGTTTGCGATTGCACTGTTGGTGAATTGTCGCGTCCCTCTTCCTCGCTGATTTCTGTACAACCGTTTCTTCACGACACTTGTGTTCGACCGATCTCGCAGAGAGTGTTCGCGTATGTCCGCGGCCCATGCGTGCGGCCGTAAAGCGCCCAAGCGAGTCGAATAAGCAGTGAAGTCAAGGGCTCGCACGTCCTCAGATCTCACGCCCGGATCCGCGCTCGTCAGTGCCTCCGTCGGTTTGGAAGAATAGGAGAAAACGAGTGCATCGGCTCCGCCGTACGTCATCGACTTTCAGATTCGGCCGCCGGCGTGCCACCGTTCCTCGCGATGACGCGTTGCGAGAATCGATGCATGCTCACAGGGGCGCGACCTCTTCTCACGGGCCGTCGACGCACACCGGACGTGCCCCTGGCGATATTCCTCCAAGGTGGTGAGAGTGTCGCGGGGCGAGCAGCGCGCCGCGACGACACGTCCGGTGCATGAGACACACACCGCGGACGCGCCATCGCGGCCACCGATCGCGTTGGTTCTGATCGACGACAATCGGTTGTTGCGCGAAGGGATCGTCGCCATGATCCATTCGCAGCCTGGATTCGAGGTGCTCGCCGCATCGGCCGACGTCGACGAAGCACTCCGGAAAGTGCGAGAGGCGAAACCAGATGTCGTGCTGATCGATTTCGGTTTGGCCGATCACGACAGCTTGAGCCTGACCGCAACAGTCCACTCGGAAGTTCCCGCGGCGCGGGTAATCGTCATGGGTCTGCTGCCACTGCAGGAGGACATCGCGACCTTCGTGCGGGCCGGGGCCTCCGGCTTCATCATGAAGGATGCATCGTTCGAGGACCTCTTCAGCACCATTCAGAGAGTCGCAGCTGGCGCCGAGGTACTGCCGTCTGCGTTGACGCATTCGCTATTCTCGCAGATCGTCAGGAACGCGGCGGGTGTCGACAAGCTGCAACTTCTAGAATCAGTGCGCCTGACTCCCCGCGAGATTCAGGTGATCGCGCTCCTCGGCGAAGGGTTGAGCAACAAGGAAATCGGCGTCCGGCTGCACATCGCGGTTCACACCGTGAAGAGTCACGTGCACAACGTCCTAGAAAAGCTGGCGCTTCACAGCCGGTTGGAAGTGGTGGCCTTTAGTCAAAGCTCCGCGGCCGGAGGAGCCGCGAGCAGTAGCGATCCGATGCGCTGAGGAAGGACGGTGAGCCAGCCGGTGGACTTGGGTGACCGCGGAATATGGTGCGGACGATGTCGTTGGCCATGCAGCCGACGAGTCGCACTCATTCTTGCTCTCGGCGCCGAATCGCCTCCGTGCGACCCAGCGTGTTCTCGATCAGTGAGACCAGACGGTCGGCTGCGCCATGTACGGCCAGCGAAATCGTGTCGGCATGGTGAGTTGCGGCGATCGGCTGGCGGCCTTCAATGCGAGCTTCCAATGTGCAGCGGATGTCGTCATGTCCGCCCTTCGGGCCATTCTCGTCAGCAAGATGCACTCCCAGCCGCGTGATGTGATCGCTGAACCGCGCCAGGTCAGCCGCGAGCACGTCGGAAATCTCTGCCGCTCTCGCCTCGCGCCCCTCGATATTGTGGTCCGTACTGATCAGGATCTGCATACGCTCCCCTTGTTGCCGTGATTGGGTACTTCTCCGTTTGGCGGGCAGTGCGGCGGGATTCTGCCTAAGTAAGCCCATTTGACAACGCTCTCCGAGCCGCCGCCAGTTCTCGCCGACGCTTTGCGGTTGGCTGCGGAGACGCCATCTCGAGTCCGTCGAGCGCGTCGACGACGATCCGGGACACGATCAGTGGGGCATTCTCCTTGTCGTCGGCGGGCACGACGTACCAGGGAACAGGATGCGTGCTCGTTGCCTCGAGGCACTCACCATAGGCCGTCATATACTTGGGCCAGTATGCACGCTCGTGGATGTCGGAGATACTGAATTTCCAGTACTTCTCTGGCTCGTCGAGGCGGTCGAGAAATCGCCGTCGTTGCTCGTCGTTCGACAGATGGAGAAAGATCTTGACGGTCCGAGTACCGTTCGATGAAGATGCTTTTCCAACTGCACAATGGAGCGAAACCGGTCCTTCCAGAACTGCCGGGTCTCACGCTTGGGATCGGGAAGTCGCTCGTTCAGCGGCAGCTCAGGATGAACGTGCACGACGAGCACTTCCTCGTAGGAGGAGCGGTTGAAGATTCCGATCCGTCCCCGCTCAGGAAGCCGGTAGTCGGTCCGCCAAAGAAAGGCATGCTCCAGTTCCTCCGTGCTCGGCTGCTTGAACGCGTGCACCTCACAACCCTGTGGATTGACTCCGGACATGACGTGACGGATCGCGCCGTCTTTCCCCGCCGCATCCATTCCCTGAAAGATGAGCAACAGCGCGTAGCGATTGGACGCGGCGTGCAGACGCTGCAGGTCGCTTAACTTGCCGACGTGTTCCGACGAGAGCAGCTCATACTCTACTTTTGAGTCGCAGATGGGCCTTCACGCTCGTAGGCCAATTTCTAAGATTGACCTTTGCGCGTGGCTTTACCCGGAAATCGTGCGACTTGATAATGCTCACGTTCGCTCCTTGTTGCAGATGAGACGCTAGGCGCGCCAGGGACTACGCTTTCAGGTCGTTCCCGGGATCGGCGGGCGCGACCGGCTTGGTTGCGGGTTGCGCGCCGGCCGTCGTGGGTCGCGCGGGAATTCCCGTCATGAAGGCAACCGTGTGATACCATGGACAGCGGTGATCGCGCGAACAAGACAGGTGATCGCGCGAACAAGACACTCGACTCGCATGTATTTCATGAGTGACGTGCTCTCGCAACATCAATTCCTTCCGCCGCCAGGCGACCAGCTTCGGTGGCCTTTCCACGGAGAATCCGCTCGAACAGGACGCCGACGAGCGCTCCGATCAGCGGCCCGGCGATGTAGATCCATGTCGTGCTCATGTCGCCGCGTACGAGGTCCGGTGCGATCGACCGCGCCGGGTTCATCGACGCTCCACTGATCGGCGCCGCCCACATTCCGGCAAGCGCGATGTACCCGCCGACAGCGATCGCGCCATTGGTTCCGACGTTGCGAGCCCCGGCCGCGGTTCCGAGAATCGTGTTCACGAGCCCGGCTGTAAGCAGCACCTCCATGCAGAGCGCCATCAAGGGACTCACGTCGCGGCCCGGAACGGTCGCGCCCAGTGCTCCCTCGTTACCGAACATGATTCGTAAGAAGATCGCGGCGGCCAACCCTCCAATGATCTGACCGAGCAAATACCCAGGAACGCGCCGCCATGGAAAATTGCGCCGCACCGAAAACGCTATTGTGACGGCCGGGTTCAGGTGCGCGCCGCTTACCGTACCCATGAAGTAGATGATCGCCATGACCATGAGACCGGGCGCGACCACCGCCATCGAGAGCGTCACCGCTCCGCCGCTTCTGACATGAATGAGCGACCCACCCGCGGCGACGACGACCAACAGAAATGTTCCCCACGTCTCCGCAAAGATCCGCCGCCATTCCTGCTGGCGGTCGAGAAAGTCGAGTGTTCCGGGCGGCTCCAGCATGCGCCTGTGCCGCGTGCGCTCCGTCGCATCTGCGTCACGCGTGTGCACCGTCGCCTCCACTTTGCTGTTGCCCGCGCGCTGGTCCATTCGCTCGCCGACTGATTGGGCGGGCGTCAGGTCGGAGCTGACGTATTGGTGCTGAGTCTACGGCGTGTCCCGCGCCTCCTAATGAGAGCGCGACCGCCAGCGCACTTTAGCGGTGCCAGAGCGCCGCGCCCAACCAGAAGATCCAGATGAAGAGGAGGATCCAGACGAAATCGCCGCTCCATCCCCAGGCGTGGTGGTCGAACGGTGGGCTGCCGGCGTCCCGTCTCGCGCGTTCGCTTCGTCGCCGTTGAAGGTAGCGCGGGTACGGCGGACCCCATCGACGGTAGCCCCAGCCATAGCTGACTGGCGAGAGGATAAAGACGAACATGAATACAAGCCACAGCCACCACCATGAGAATATCACCGCGACCTCCCCGTGATTGCATCGGAAGAACTACTCATTGCGCGGCCAGCGTCTTTGCTGCCCGTGCCATCCAGCCAGTATCCGGGACGCTCGTAGTGCCGGTGCAGCCGGCTTTCGAACTCGCGAGTCAACGGCGTTCCCGGCACATACTCCGGAGCTTCCCGGATGACGTTCCGATCGAGGTCGACAAACACTTCCCGCTCGTCCCAGCTCACGCGATCGATCCACGCTGGCGACACCAGAACCTTTTTCCCCGGCCACCGGTTGCTGGTGTCGACGACGAGATAGCGAATGGCCCACGTCGAGTCGTCGAGGATGAAATCGTCGACATGACCGATCTCGCCATCAGCCGCGTGGACGTGGTGGCCGCTCACGTCGTTGGTGCTGCGAAGGTGCGGGTCCGACCGGGGCGCCGGCGCAGCGGTCTCCGTCCATAGTTCGGGATTCCGCTCAATGACCGGATACTGCCCCCAGATGTACAGCCCGCTCCAGTACATCGGCCATCCGAAGTGGCCATGGTACTTTTCCTCATACTGCCGAGAGACGGGCTTGTCGCTTTCCAGCGACGGACTCTCCTCGATCTGCTTCCGGGTCAGATCGACTGCGACGCTTTCGGCCTCGCTCGATACGCTCCCCAACACGTATGGAGAGATCAGCACCTTCCGATGCGCGAGCCAGCCGCCAGTGTTGACGACGAGATAGCGAATCGTCCAATGACCATCATCGAAGTAAAAATCCCTGACGTGTCCGATGTCTCCAACTCGACTTCTCAGGGCGAAACCCTTGAGTGTGCTGACGCTGTACAACATGATCCTGTCCGTTCGGGACGTCGCTTCTAATGCCGCGGTGTGGGGCAACAGGCCACACTGAAGGCTACCTGACCGTGCGAGCGGAACGCTATCGCTCGAAGGGATGAACGTGGGACTAGGTCCGCTGGCGACGACTTCGCGATCGAGGCGCCGTTCACGACGCCAAGGTCGGTTGAGGATATCGCCGAGGGGCCGCCGCACTCGAGCCCTTCGCGCCGGAGACGCACGTCGTCTCCAGCTGGTTAGCGACGCACCAAGTCGCGCATGAGAGACGTCAACGCCATGGGCAGTCGCTCGGCGCGCGACAGCACGGCGAAGTCTCGACCGAAAATCCGGGCGGCGTACCGTGGTGCCTCCCGGTCCACGGTCAGGCAAAAGCAGTGGAGGCCCTGAAGCCGCGCCTCAGCTACAGCCACCCGCGTGTCCTCGACGCCGTAGCGCCCCTCGTACTGATCCACATCGTTGGGCCGACCGTCGGACAACAACAGCAACACGCGGTGCCGGGCTGCCTGGCGCATCAGCCGGGCGGTTGCATGTCGAATGGCCGCGCCCGCGCGCGTAAAACCTGAGGGCTCGAGGCCGGCGATTCGTCGTCTCACCTCGGTGAGGGTCCGCTTGTCGTCGAACTCCCTGATGATCCGAACCTCCACGCGAGTGGATCCCTCGCCAGAGAATGACAGGATCGAGTGTGAATCGCCCAGCGCACGAAGTGCCTCTGCGACGATTATCAGCGCCTCCTTCTCCGTGTCGATGATTCGCCGATCACCTGAAACCCAACTGTCGGTCGACGCACTCGAATCGACCAGCAACGCGATCGCGACGTCACGCCGCAGCGGGCGAGAGTCGATGTAGAATCGATCGTCCGACACGCCGCTGCCTCGGCCGTCCGCAAACGCGGCGACGATCGCATCTAGGTCGATGTCTGATCCGTCCGGCTGTCGTCGGAGGGCCGTCCGTCGCGGACGGAGCCGTTCGAAGTCCCGGCTGACGCGACGGAGCAAGGCTGCGTGACGGGCAAGCGTCGCGTCGACCCACGATTTATCGCCCTCGTCCGCCGCCCACTCTCGCACAATGGCACCGCGACGCCGGTACGCACCAATCCTCCAATCCCATTCCGGGTAGACGATGCCGGACGGTTCGCGAGCGCGGTTCGACTCGGGGGCTCGGCGGATCGGATCCTCGCCCAACAGCACTTC
>JBDSHG010000095.1:0-16693 GCA_039918615.1 Gemmatimonadaceae bacterium
CGAACATCTCGCCATCGTCACGGCGCCGCCGCCACATGCGCGCGGCGCGAGCGAGCTCGATCTCGTCAGCGCGGCGGCGGTGAAGGGGATTACGATGGGCTCGCACACGCACAGGCATCCGAATCTAGCCCGTCTCGCCGGCGACGAGCTGCGCGCGGAGCTCGAGCGTCCGCTCGCATGGCTTCGCGCGCGATTCTCGAACGTGCTCCCCGCGATCTCCTATCCGTACGGTCTGTCGTCTCCCGATGTCGAGCGCGCAGCCGCGGCCGCGGGGTACACGGCCGGATTCTGCATCGATGGCGGCTGGATCTCGCGTGGCGCAAGCAACCCGTTCGCGCTCCCGCGCCTCGACGTGCCCTCCGGACTCTCGGCCGCCGGCTTCGCGCTGCGCTGCGCCGGCGCACGGCTGCGATGAAGCCGCGTCGCATTCTGGTCACCGACGGTACGCAGCGCAGTGCCCTCGCCGTCGTCCGCTCGCTCGGCCGCTCCGGCCATACCGTGTTCGTCTGCTCCACGCGAGTACCGTCGCTCGCGGGCGCATCGCGCTTCTCGTTCGCCGAGTCGATCGTCCCCGACCCGCTGGTTTCACCGGTGGACTTCGCGACGGAGGTGACGCTGCTCGTCGACCGATGGCGCATCGACACGCTCATCCCGATCGCCGAGGCGTCGCTGCTCGCGCTGCTCCCGGAGCGTGCAACGGTTGGCGCAACGATCCCGTTTCCCGACGAGCGCATCGTGCGCGCGGTGATGGACAAGGGCGCGGTACTCGCCGCGGCACGCGAGCTCGGCATCGCCACGCCACGGCAAGTGGTGCTCGCATCGAAGAACGATCTGCTCGCGATGGATCCGACGCAGCTCGACTATCCCGTCGTGCTCAAGCCATCGCGCTCCGTGGGCGAGCACGATGGAAGGCGCGTGGCGGTCGGCGTGCTTCATGTGGCCGACGCAGCGTCGCTGCGCCCACTCGTTGAGTCGCTCGATGACGCCGCGTTTCCGCTGCTCATCCAGCAGCGCATCATCGGTCCGGGCACGGGCGTCTTTCTTCTCGTGTGGGATGGTGTGGTGCGTGCGACGTTCGCGCATCGGCGCCTGCGCGAGAAACCGCCGTCCGGCGGCGTGAGTGTCTATTCGGAGAGCATCGCCGCCGATCCCGAGCTCGTCGAGAAGTCGAGACTCCTGCTCGAGGGCATGAGGTGGAATGGCGTCGCGATGGTCGAGTACAAGCTCGACGCGCGCACCGGCGTGCCGTATCTCATGGAGGTGAACGGACGCTTCTGGGGCTCGCTGCAGCTCGCGATCGATGCCGGGGTCGACTTTCCGGCGCTGCTCATCGCCGCGGCGTCGGGCGAGCCGATGGCGCCGGTCACCGAATATCGGCGCGGCGCGCGCAGCCGCTGGTGGTGGGGCGACGTCGACCAGCTGCTCGCGCGCTGGCGCCGGAGCGACGAGAGTCTCGCGCTCCCCTCCGATGCACCGTCCCGCGCGCGCGCGACGCTCGACTTCTTTTCGCTCATGCATCCGCACAACCGGAGCGACGTCTTTCGCGCGCGCGACATGCGGCCGTTCATCCGCGAAACGCTCGACTGGTTTCGCCGCCGATGACGATTCCGGCGACGAGCGCCGCGCCGCTCCGCATCGCGCTCATGATCGAGTGCGATGGCCCCGGCGGCGCCGAGCTCATGATGCTCGCCCTCGCGACCGAGCTGCGCTCGCGCGGACACGAAGTGCTTCCCGTGAATCTCGCGAACGGCACGGGATGGCTGGGCGAGCGCTTCGAAGCCGCGGGATTCACGGCGGCGACGTTCGCCATTTCGAGCCCTGTCGATTTCGCGGCAGTGCGCACGCTCACCACGCTGCTACGTGACTTCCGCGCGGATGTCGTGCACAGTCACGAGTTCACGATGGCGATCTACGGTGCCGCCGCCGCGCGTCGCGCGGGCGCGCGCCACGTGATCACCATGCACGGCGGACTCTATTACGCATCCGCCTGGCGACGCCGCGTCGCGATGCGCTGGGCGGCGCGCCGCAGCGAGGCGTTGGTCGGCGTCTCCCTCGCTACCGCCAATACGCTCGCGCAAGCGCTCGGCATTGCCCGCGAGCAGATCACGGTGGTGCCCAACGGCATTCCGCAGCGAAGCGGAGTACGCGACCGCGTCCGTCGCGAGCTTGCGCTTCCGGACGACGAGCTGCTGATCGTCGCGGTCGGCAATCTCTATCAGGTGAAAGGGCACGCCGTGCTCCTCGAGGCGCTCGCGATGCTTACCGATCGCGTGGGGTGGCAGCTCGCCATCGCGGGGCGCGGCGAGGAAGAGCTACCGCTGCGGGCGCAGTCCGCAGCCGCGGGGCTGGATGCCCGTGTACACATCCTCGGCTTTCGCGACGACATCCCCGACATCCTCGCGGCAGGCGACATCTTCGTGATGCCCTCGCTGTCGGAGGGGCTCCCCCTCGCGCTGGTCGAGGCGATGTCGTTCGGGCTGCCGGTAGTCGTCTCGCGCGTGGGCGGCATACCGGAGGTCGTCACCAACGACGTCGAGGCGCTTCTCGTGCCACCCTCGGATGCTCGAGCGCTCGCCAATGCGCTCGAGCGGCTCATCGACAGCGCAGTAACGCGGCGCAGACTCGGAGCGGCGGGGCGCGCGCGCGCCAGGCGCGACTACGCGATCGCTACCATGGCCGATCGCTACGAGCGACTCTACCGCGGGCTCTCACTCACGTAGACGCCGTCGCCGGCGCGGGGACCAGCTTCTCGATTGCATCGAGCAGCACGCGTGCCTGCGCCGAGCGACTGAAGCGGTCGTCGCGCGCCACCCGCGTGGGCCGCACGCCGGCGATGTGATCGCGATACCGCGCCGTGATCGCCGCCGCTATCGCGCCGACCTCCGGCGCCACGACATCCGCCGCTGAGCCGCGCAGCAGCTGCGCGATGCCGCTCTGCGGCTCGGCGATCGTGAGCAGCCACGAGTCGAAGCGGATGTACTCGAAGACCTTCGCGGGAATCGCGAGCGTGTTGCTCCCCGGAAAGATCACGAGCATCGACGCGCCGGCGAGGAACTCGAGCGCCGCCTGCTGCGGTCGCGGCGGCTCGACCGTCACGTAGTCCGCAATCCCTTCACGCGTCGCCATCCCGAACAGCGGCAGATGCTCCTCGCCATCGAAGCGCCCGAGGATGTCGACGCCGAACTGCGCCGGCGTGAGCGATTGTGCCTTGATCACCTGTGCCGCCGCGCGAAAGAGCAGCAGGGGATCGCGGTCGAGATAGATCGTTCCCGCATAGCCGATGGTGAAGCGCTCGGCGTGCCGATGCGGAGGAAGCGGATCATCGTCCGAGCCGTTCATTACGGTGATGATCCGGTCGCGCGTCTCCGGGTACGCATCTGCGAGCGCGCTGCGCGCGGGCTCCGTGTTTGCGACGATGAGCTTCGCCTGCCCGACGCACGCGCGCTCACACTCTCCCGCGCGCTGATACCAGAGCGGGCTCGCCACGCTCTCGCGCAGCCACGGCTGCAGGCTCCACGGGTCGCGCATGTCCATCACGAATGGCAGCCCGGTCGCCAGCGAGATGAGTCGCCCCGCTTCGTGACTCATGTGCGGCGGCGCCGATGTGATTACGGCGTCGTGCACGCCCTTCACGATGATACGCTGCGCGAGTGCGGACGCGGCATGCGCCCATCGCAGGCCGTGCGTGAGCTCGAGCCATGCCCAATACGTGCGCAGCAATTGGCGCGGCGTGCGCGCGGTCGCACGAATCTCGGAGCGGTCGAGCGCTTTCGGTCGCTCGCGCACATCGAGGCCGGGGCCGGCGCCAACCGCGCTTGCACTCGCCTCGAGTCTCTTTTTCGGCCACACCGTGCGATACACGCGCCAGAGCACGTGCTCGATGCGCTCAGAGATCATCTCGGGATCCGCGACGCCGTACACGCGCACGCCGGCCGGAAGCGAGTCGAGCTTCGACCCCACCGACGACTTCGGCGCGCAGGTGATGACGTCGAGTCCCCAGCCGCGCTCCGTCACCGCACTCGCGAGCTTCTCCCAGCGCCGCGCGCCAATCGTCGTATCCGGCGGAAAGTGGTAGCTGATCACGAGTAGCCGATGCGCATCCTGGGCCGGCCTTCCCGCCTTCTCCCAGAACGGCGCGTCGCTCCGGGCGCCGCTCACAGCGCGTGCTCCCGCACGATGGACACGAACGCGAGCGCACGCGCACGATGGCGCCACGCGATCATCGCTCCGTACACCGTGATGCCCACGAGCACCTCAATCACCAAGCGAGCCACCGGAGCAAGCGTATGGGGGAGCACGACCTGCATTATGCCGACTGCCAAAGCCATGATCGCGGTCGAGCTCACCGCGGGCCAGAGCGTCCTGAAATATGACGCAGCCGGCATCTCCAGCACACGAAAGGCGAGACGATATTGCGGCGCCACGACGATCGGATACGCGACGATCCACACCGCCGCCACGCCACCGATACCCCATTGCGTTCCAACCACGAAGAGCACCGGCATCACGCACGCGGCGATCACCGAGTACCACATGCTCTGTCGCGAATTTCCCGTGTAGATGAGCACCTGCGGCGTCACCGTGTCGATCGACCGCACGCCGCCGTACAGCGCGAGCAGCCGCAGCGGGACGATCGCGCCGGTCCACTGCGGGCCGAGCACCACCGGCACGAATTCGCCAGCGATGAGGGCGAGCCCCGCCGCCGCGGGAAGGGTGATGAAGGCGAGTCCCTCGACGACTCCGAGAAAATAGCGGCGCAGCGCAACGATATCGTGCTGCACCGCGGAGAAGATTCCCGGCGTCACGCTCGACACGAGTGCGCTGATGCGCTCCACCGGCATCGTCGCAATCTCCCAGCCAAGCGTGTACGCGCCGAGCGACTGCTTGCCGAGCACGCGCCCGACGACGGCGAAGTCCGCGGTGTTGTACGTGTACCACGCGAGCCGCCCGACCACTATGTGCCACCCCACGTGCAGCGCGCCGCCGATCGTGTCGAACGACGACGGCCACGCGAGCTTGTGTGGCCGCCACCAGAGCGCGAGCAGCGCGCCACAGACACTTCCGACGAGACTCCCGAACACCAGCGCCATGTAGCGAAAGCCGCCGATCGCGAAGGCGAGCATCGTCAGCATCTGCGCGAGATTCGTGATCCCATCGATCATCGCGAGACGCGGATACGCGAGATCGCGCGCCAGCAGCGACCGCGGAAGCACGCCGAGCGAGCCGAAGACGAAATTCAGACTGAGCACCGAGATGATCGTCGCCACCGCAGGCTCACCATAGAATCGTGCGATGAGCGGCGAGACCGCAACGGAGCTCGCGGCGATGACGAGCCCCACCAGCACGCTGAAGCCGCCCACGCGCGCGATCTGCTCCTCCGTGAGCTCGCGATGCCGCAGGATCGCCGCCGTGAGCCCGAACTCGTTGACGAGCGTCACAAGGCCGAGGTAGACGGCGGCCATCCCCATGAGCCCATAGTCGGACGGGGACAGAATGCGCGCGACGACGAGAGTAGCCGCCCAGCTCAGAAGCTGGGTCGCCCACTTCGTTCCCCCCGTCCACGCGATGCCCGATACCAGCGACCGGTCCAGCGCCCGGCTGTCCGTGGGAGGCGGGGGGAGTACTACGATTTCGTCGGCGATCGTCGGCTCATCTGTATGGTGCGACCAGCGTGGGCGATCGGTGAAACCGCATCGCCGCGCGAAGAGAGATCAGGGAGCTATCGAGCATGAGCCGTGCCCTCGGTGGGGACGAATCGACTGGTTGCGCCGTCCATCACCGGGGCCGACATTTGCTCGGCCCACCGTATCCTTCCGACCCGACCGCTCTGTCCACACCGCTCACTATCTTGCATCTCCTGGCCCCCGCTCCGGTAGGGGGACTCGAGACCGTCGTCTCGACGCTCGCCCAGGCGCAAAGCCGTGCGGGGCATAGGGTAATCGTGGCGCCAACCCTCTCGGCGCCCCGCGAAGGGGAGGGCTTTCTTGCCTCGCTGGCCGGTACCCGCGTGGAGATCGCCTCCCTCGCCGTCCCCGGTCGCAGCTACCTCCGAGAGCACCGACTGATCGGGCGGATCATTCGCGCTAAGCACGTAAACGTCGTCCACACACATGGTTACCGGTCTGATATCGTCGGCGGGCTGGTGGGCCGTCTGAATGGTCTGCCAATAGTAACCACCGTTCACGGTTTTACCGGTGGTTCGCTCAAGAACCGCTGCTTCGAAGCACTGCAGCGCTTCGCCTTTCGTCGCTTCGACGCCGTCACCGTCGTCTCCCAGCCACAGTACGACCTCCTTCGGGCCAGCGGCGTGTCCGAGAGCCGGCTCCACCTCATCGCCAACGCCCTGGCCGCGCATCCCAACCCGCTCGACCGCAGCTCCGCCCGCCGCGAGCTCGGCATCCCCTCCGACGGTCTCATCGCCGGCTGGGTCGGCCGTGTCAGCGTTGAAAAAGGCATCGATACCTTCATCGACGCCATGCACTCCATCGGCGACCGTGTCATCCGCGCAACGATCATCGGCGACGGCCCGGAGCGCGCGGCGCAGCAGGCGCGCGCCGAGTCGCTCGCGCCCGGCCGCTTTCAGTGGCTCGGCTCCGTTTCGGATGCCGCGCGCTACTTCGCGGCCTTCGATGTCTACGTCATGAGCTCGCGCGCCGAGGGGTTGCCGATGGTGCTGCTCGAGGCGATGGCCGCTCGAGTTCCGATCGTCACGACGGGAGTGGGCGGCATTCCCGATCTGCTCTCGTCCGAGCAAGGCTTGCTCGTCCCCGCCGACGATCCACTCGCACTCGCCGCCGCCATCCGAGCGACGATCGACGATCCCGCCTCCGCGTCGATGCGCGCGCAGGCCGCAGAGCAGCGCCAGCGCACCGAGTACGACGTCGCTCCGTGGGCCGCACGCTACGAGTCACTCTACCGGCACCTCATCAGCGCACGCGCACCTGGCGGAAGCAAGTCGTGAACGCGGTCCCGTACATCCTCGTTGTGCTTCCCGTCGCAATCTTCGGATGGGCGTACGCCTGCTATCCTGCCCTCCTCTGGCTCGCATCGCGCTTCCGTCCCGCGCGCATTACGCCAGCGAATCCGGAAGTCTGGCCCCTCATCTCGATCACTGTTCCGGCCTACAACGAGGGCGCGCGCATCCGCTCGACGATCGAGAGTCTGCTCGCCATCGATTATCCGGCCGATCGACGTCAGATCCTCATCGTCTCCGACGCATCCAGCGACGACACCGATGGCATCGTCGCGGAGTACGCCGACCGCGGGGTCGAGCTCTATCGCGTCGCGCAGCGCGGCGGCAAGACCGCGGCCGAGAACGCCGCCGCGGCCTCGCTGCGCGGTGAGATCGTCGTCAACACCGACGCGTCGATCCGCATCGAGCCGCACTCGGTCAAGGCGCTGGTGCGCACCTTCCAGGACCCGACCATCGGCGTCGCCTCGGGGCGCGACATCAGCGTCGGCGCGGAGATCGAAGGCAATCGCGGGGAGTCCGGCTACGTCGGCTACGAGATGTGGGTGCGCGATCTCGAGACCCAGCTCGGCGGCATCGTCGGCGCGAGCGGGTGTTGCTACGCCACGCGCGTGCAGATCCAGCGCACCGTGCTGCGCGACGATCTCGCGCGCGATTTCGCCAGCGCGCTCATTGCCAAGCGACTCGGCCTCCGCGCGGTGTCGGTGAACGAGGCGACCGCCGTCGTGCCGCGCACGCCGTCGCTGCGCGCGGAGACGAAGCGCAAGGCGCGAACGATGGCGCAGGGGCTCGAGACGCTGCGCTATGGCGCGTCGCTGATGAACCCGTTTCGCTACGGCGCCTTCGCCTTCGCGCTCGCGAGCCACAAGCTCGCACGCTGGCTCGTCTATCTCTCGATTCCGCTCGCCCTCGTCGGGATCGTGTGGCTCGCGCTATCATCGCGCGTCGCGCTCGCGCTCGTCTTCGCCATCATCGCGGGAATTTCCGCGGGGCTCGCCGCGATGCGCTGGCCGGAAGGGCGCCGCGTCCCGCTGCCAATCGCCGTCGCTGGCTTTGCACTCGCCTCGATTTTTGGAGGGCTGAGCGCGTGGATGCTCGCGATGCGCAGCCAGCGGCTGCCGATGTGGGAGCCGACGCGGCGCGCCGCGATTCCGGAGTAGGCTGAGGGCGCCACTCGCGTGTTGGCAGCCTCGTCCAGAGCCGCGAAGCGGTCGGGAAGCTCTTAAAACGCGTTTGCGATTGTCGTCCGGGTGCGAGGCCCAACGCATTGGGGGATGTTGACGTAGTCATTACATCCGCCATGACATCGAGTCTGTTCCCGCCCCGCCTTCCGCCGATGATTGCCCATCCCATGAATGCATCCCATTCGATTGCCCTCGCGTCGCTGATGACATCGCTTCTGTTCGCCGCGACTCCCGCGCGCGCTCAGCATCGCGCCACGCCGCTCGATTCGGCCACGCTCGCGTCGTTCTCCTGGCGAAACATCGGCCCCGCGGACATGGGCGGGCGCATCGCAGACATCGTCGGTATTCCGAGTCCGTCGAAGACCTTCTACGTCGCGAGCGCCGCGGGCGGCATCTGGAAGACGACGAATGCGGGGACCAGCTTCCGTCCCCTCTTCGGCGACCAGCGCGTGATCTCGATGGGCGCGCTCGCGATCGCGCCGTCGGACACGAACCAGGTCTGGGCCGGCACCGGCGAGCAGAACAGCCGCAACTCGATCTCGCCGGGCGGCGGGATCCTCAAGAGCACCGATGGTGGGCTGACATGGAAGCTCATGGGACTCGAGAAGACGCAGCAGATCGGTCGCATCATCGTGCATCCCACCAATCCGAACATCGTCTACGTCGCCGCACTCGGCCACGTGTGGGGCTCCAATCCCGAGCGCGGGCTGTACAAGACCACGGACGGCGGGAAGAGCTGGCAGCTCATCAAGTTCGTGAGCGACAAGGCGGGATTCGTCGACGTTGCGATGGATCCGTCGAATCCGGATGTGATCTGGGCTTCGAGCTACGAGCGTGTGCGCGGTCCGTATTTCCTGAAGAGCGGCGGCCCAGGGAGCGCACTGTGGAAGAGCACGGACGCGGGAGCGACATGGGCAAAGGTCGAGGGCGGCGGATTTCCCGAGACGATGAAGGGACGCATCGGTGTCGCGATCTCGCGCAGCACTCCCGCGACCGTGTACGCGCTCGTCGAGGCGGACTCCTTGCGGGGAGCGACGCACGCGCTTCGCGCGCCGGCGAGCGACTCTGCCGGGGAGAAGCCGAAGGCAGCGATCAAGCAGCGACTGCTGAGCGGACTTTATCGGTCCCAGGACGCGGGCAAGACGTGGCAGTGGATGAACGATGTGGACGTGCGGCCGTTCTACTACTCACAGGTGCGCGTCGATCCGAAGTTGCCGAACCGCGTCTACTGGTCATCCACGCCGTTCAACTTTTCCGATGATGGCGGCAAGACCGTGCGCAACGGCACCGTCGGCGTCCACGTCGATCACCACGCGATGTGGATCGATCCCAATGATGGAGAGCACTTTCTCGTAGGCGACGACGGCGGCGTGTCGCAGACGTGGGATCGCGGCGGCAACTTCGATTTCCTCAATCACATCTCGATCGGACAATTCTACGAGGTCAGCTACGACATGGCGGTGCCGTATCGCGTCTGCGGCGGGCTGCAGGACAACGGCAGCTGGTGTGGTCCGAGCCGCAAGCGCGGGGCGATCACGAACGCGGACTGGTTCACCGTCGGCGGCGGCGATGGCTTCTACACCGCGCAGGACCCGACGAACCCCGACATCATCTACGCCGAATCGCAGGGCGGCAACCTCCGCCGCCTCGACTACGCCACGGGCGACACCAAGCCGCTCGTAAAGCCCACGTGGCGTCCGCGCTATCTGCAGGTCGAGGACTCGATCCTCGTTGCCCGCGGAGACACAGCGAAGCCGCTACCGTCGTCCCGGAAGAAGCGCCTCGCCGAGCTGCGCGCAATGCAGGAGAAGGACTCGACGGAGCTCGATCTGCGTTTCAACTGGAACACGCCGTTCTTCATCTCGCCGCACGCGCCGTCCACGATCTACGCCGCGGGCAATCGCGTGCTCATGTCGACGAACCGCGGCGACGACTTCCTTCCGATCTCCTCCGACCTCTCGACGCACGACATGGCGAAGGTGCGGTGGGGCATGGACTCGACCGGCGGCATCACGAACGACGCGACCGGTGCGGAGACCTACGGCACGATCACGACGCTCGCCGAATCGTACGTGCGTCCGGGGCTGCTCATGGCCGGCACCGACGACGGCAACGTCTGGCTCACGCACGACAACGGCGCAGCGTGGGAGAATCTCACGGGGCGCTTCCTCGGGGTCCCGCCCAAAACGTACGTCGTTCGCATCGAGCCGTCGCACTTCGACAGTGCGACCTTCTACGTGGCGTTCGACGATCATCGCGTCGACGATTTCGCACCCTATCTCTTCGTCACGAGCGACTTCGGGAAGACGTTCAAGTCGATCGCGAGCGATCTGCCGAGGGGAGGCCCGGACTTCCTGCACGTGGTCCGTGAAGATCCCGTGAACCGCGATCTGCTCTACGTCGGCACGGATGTGGGCGCGTACATCTCGCGCGACCGCGGGCAGAGCTGGCAGAAGTTCATGAGTGGGCTGCCGACGGTGCCGGTGCACGATCTCAAGATCCATCCGCGCGACCACGAGCTCATCGCGGCGACGCACGGACGCGGCATCTGGATCGCGGACGTGGCGCCGCTCGAGCAGCTCGAGGACAGCGTGTACGCGAAGCGCGGCGCGTATCTCTTCGCACCGAAAACGGCGTACGCATTCGGAGAATCTCCGGGCGCCGACCTCACCGCCGGCCAGAGTGTGTTCAAGGGGCGAAGCGCGCCCTTCGGCGCGGACATCGTCTACCGGCTCACGGCCGGGTCGACGAAGGACACGGTGAAGCTCGTGATCACGAACGTAAAGGGTGACACGCTCAAGTCGCTGACGGGACGCGGCGGCGCGGGAATGCATCACGTCACCTGGGATCTCACGGGGAAGACGCCGGCGCCGACGCCACTTTCTCCCGCGGGAAAGCGGGACAGTCTCGTCACAGCGCGAAAGCTCGACCATGTCTTCGACTCGCTCGCGACCGCCGGCGTCGCACCCAAGCCGGTGCTCGAGAACGTGCGTGAGCATCTCGAGAACGGCACCATCGGTCAGCTCTTCGAACGGGCGTCCGGCGGCGGCGGTGGCGGTGGCGGACACTTCGCCGAGCGTCCGGGGGAGAGTCCTTTGCCGCATCACGGTGGGCATCGCGGCGCCGACAGCACGAAGGCGCCCGGCGCGGAGGCGAGCGCCGAGGGGGGCGCCGAGGGGGGCGAAGGGGAGGAGGGTACGGTGAGTCAGGAGGTGCTGCGCGACGTGTTGGGAGCAGTGCGTGCGAGCAAGGCGTTGCCGGGCGGCGGGTTCGGCGGCGCCCGTCGGGGCGGCACGATCGTCGAGAGCGGCGACTACGTCATCACGATGACTGCGGGCGGCACGACGCAGCGACGGGTGCTGCGCGTCGAGAAGGCTACGGGTCTCGGAGGGGGCGTGTCCGACGACTCGAACGACGACGACCCTTTCGACCCGTGACGACGACCTACGACCGTGGCCGTGTGTAGTCGACGGCTGGCGGCTACGCTACTGCGAGCTACCAGCCGCTGCGCCGGAAGAGCATCACCGGCACCGTCTTCGCCATGATCTTGAGATCCTCCGCCAGGCACTGGCGCTCGAGATACTCGAGGTCGTAGCGGATCTTCGTGCGCACGTCGTCGATCGACGTATCGTACGCATGGTTGATCTGCGCCCAGCCCGTGATGCCGGGACGCGTGCGCTGGCGGAGCCGGTAGTCGGGGAGATCCTCGCGCAGCCGCACGAAGATGCTCGGGCGCTCGGGACGTGGACCAACGATGTTCATGTCGCCGCGGATCACGTTCCATAGCTGCGGCAGCTCATCCAGACGTGTACGACGGAGAATCCGGCCGAGCTTGGTCACGCGCGGATCGTTGCGCGTGGCCCAAACGGCGCCGGAGTTTCGCTCCGCGTCCGCGCGCATCGTGCGGAACTTGTAGATCGTGAAGATCATCCCGCCCTGATCCTGCTTGCGATTGCTGTAGAGCGCATCGATCACATGCCGGCGGCGATCGAGTCCGACGCGCGTCTGCGAGTACACCACCGGCCCCTTCGACGTGAGCTTCACGGCGATGGCCACGAGCGCGATCACCGGAGTCAGCACGACCAGCGACACCGACGCGAGCGCAACGTTCACGCAGCGATTCGCGATCTCCGAGCGCTCGGCCTCGACGATCGTGGGCGCCTGCGGCGTGATACGCCGGTCGGCGCGACGCGACGTCTCGATCCCCACCGACGAATCCGCGGTGGGCGCGGAGGGCGTGACGATGCGCGACCCTCCACTCCGACGACGAATCGGGGTGCGCTCAACCGTCGACTGATCGCTGACCTGCGGGATACTCCACACTTTTACGACTCCTTGGCTACGTTCGTTGCTCAACGGCGGCGTGACAGCACGACAGCGGTGCTCACCAAACCAGCCGTGATGCCGACGATCGAAGCAATCAGCGCCCAGTTCGTCCTGTGTCGTTCGCCAATGAGAATCTGATCCCCAGGTCTGATATTGAGCTGGTCCAGCGTTGCTCCCTTTGCAACTTCCTGTCCGAGAAGCGTCGACGAATACACGACGTCATTCCCGCGCTTCACCTGCGTCCGGTCCACATCCGCATTGCTCGTCGGCCCGCCCGCCATCATGATCGCATCCGCGAGCGCCAGATCCGCCGGAAGCTGATAGAACCCCGGCTTGCTCACCGCACCCATGACCGCCACTCGCACGAGCGACGTCGTCTGCACATCGGGACGCTTGATGTAGCGCGTCAGCTGCGTCGTCAGATAATCCTGCAGCTCCGAGCGAAGCACGCCCTGCAGCGAGATATCCGGAATGTTCGGCAGACGAATCATTCTCCCCGCGCGAACCGTGACCGTGTCGCTGATGGTCGAATCGGTGCGAATCGAGATATAGACGCGATCGCCGACATCGAAATCGCCATCGCGAAGTCGAGCGCGAATCGTTGCCGCCTGCATCATCTTCTGCGACTTCGTTGCCGGATCCGTGGAGGCGGTCGCTTCCTGATCGGTGTTGACCGCCATCTGCTGCAGCTGCGTCCTCGTCGCTTCTGCATGCGGCGATTCGCTCGCCGGCAGGAGCTTCGATTGCGCGGGCGGTGCTGAGTGGTGACAGGCGCTCACACCGAGGGCGAGCAGTGACATGGTCAGGACCCCGCGTGTCGAGCTTCGCAGCCGGTCCCAGATATGACGAAATGAAGTGCGCATGTACGCGGAGATCATTGCACCAGCCGTGCTAGAGGTGAGAGGAATGCCACGAACGGATAAATCTTTACGGACTAGTGACTTGAGAGGCGAACCCAACCGCCAGAGATAGCATGGACGGTGCCATCTGTGGTACTACCTCCACAATAGCGACGGCGCCGGTCACAGTGTGATGGGGAGACGGTTACTGAGGTGGAAAGAAATGAATCACATGAGCTTGCGAGTTTCTGTGATACACATTTTATCAAATTTGTGATACACGTCGCACGCACCGCGTGTCACCCTTACATCGTAGCTGTGGCATGCGTGCCCCACGACGCGCCTCACGGGCATTGCTGATCCTGCTCTAACAAGCGTAAAATCAACGCGTTAGAGGACATGTGCCCATGGCGCATGCTACGTGCAGAGCGTGCCGTCGCGTCGCAACGCGAGCGCGGGACGCTGCGCCGCAACAGCTCCAGCAACCTGGAAGTGCAATGTCGGAAGCCGCTCTTACCCCACGACCTCCTCTCATTCTGCTCGCCAACGAGCACGAATGGGCCGCGCGTTCCCTGGAAACCATCCTCGGTCCGCACGGCTTCGCCGTTTTGCGCGCATACACCGGTCGCCAGCTACTCGGTCTCGTGCGCAGCGCGCAGCCGGATCTCGTCATGGTCGACGTGCGGCTCCCCGACATGCGTGGCGTCGATGTCTGCCGCGCACTTCGCGACGATCCGCACTTTCCGGAAGAGACGCCGATCATCTTCACCAGCTCCGGCACGCCCGAGCGCGAAGAGCGCCTCGAGGCTTTCAGGGCCGGCGCGTGGGAGATCGTCAGCCAGCCGCTCGACGCCGAGGTGCTGCTGCTCAAGCTCGATGCCTACATGCGCGGCAAGCGCGCCGTCGATCGACTGCGCGATGAGAGTCTGCTCGACCAGGCCACCGGCTTGTACAACATGCAGGGGATGGTGCGCCGCGCCCGCGAGATGAGCGCCGACGCGCAACGGCTGCACGCGCCGATCTCCTGCGTCGCCTTCACCCCCGTCGCCACTACGGATTCCGAGCTCACGCCGCCCGCGATCACCGAGATCATGATCGAGCGACTCGGCGCCATCGTGCGTCGCACGGGGCGCGCGTCGGATGCGATCGGACGCCTTGGACCCACGGAGTTCGCGATCATCGCGCCGGCCACCGAAGAGCCGGGCGCGATCCGCATGATGGAGCGGCTCGAGGCGCAGCTCTCCGACATGCTCTCGCACCCCAACGGCATCGCCCAGCGCGTCGAGCTGCGCGCCGGTTATTGCTCCGTCGCCGATGGTGCGCGCTCGGACGTCGATGCGGTGGAGATGCTGCTGCGTGCGAACACCGCGCTGCGCGATGCCCGCAATGCGGAGCGCGGCGACGAGCTGCGCGCCTACGAGAGCTCGCCGGTCAGGTTCGCCCTGTAAGCTCGCCAACCTGCGGCGAGGTACGCGGAAGATCGTCGTCCTCGCTCGTGGTGTACCCGTACAGATACGAGTAGTACTTGTACTCGCCCTGCGCGCGGATGTCGTTGAGCACCGCACCCAGCATGCGCACCGGCAGCCGATCGAGCAGCTTCAGCTTGCTCTCGGCCATCTTCCGATCGGTCGCGCCCGTGCGCAGCACGATCAGCATGTTCTGCGTCGCCGCGGCGAGCACGAACGGATCGACGCCGGCGCCAAGCGGCGGGCTGTCGACCACCACCACGTCATAGCGCCGCCGCAGCTCGGCGATGAACTGCGACATCGCCTGCGAGTGCAGCAGCTCCGGTCCGCGATGACGGCGTGTGCCGCACGGGATGAGCGTGAGACGATCGTGCGTCGTGCTGCGGAGGATCGCCTCGAACGGCGCGTCGCCGCCGAGCAGATCGAGCAACCCCGGACGCCGATTGGCGCCGAACATCGCGTGCAGCTGCCCGCGGCGCGTGTCGCCATCGACGAGCACCGTGCGGTACCCCGCCTCGGCGAACGACAGCGCGAGATTCGAGCAGACGAGCGACTTGCCATCGCCGGCGCCCGGACTCGAGACGGTGAGCATCGCCGAGCCGCTCGCGTCGTACTGGTTCGTGATCGCCATGCGGATCGTGCGGAAGGACTCGATCACCTGCGCAGCTTCCTCGGGATCCGGATCGCCGGCGCGTGAGCGCTTGATCGTCGGCACCGCGCCGAGAATCGAGAGACCGAGCTCCCGCGTGACCTGGTCCGAATAGCGGAGGCGCGGATCGGTGTGGTCGAGCAGCAGCGCGAGACCCACCGAGGCGCCGAAGCTCACCATCAGCGCGAGCAGCAGGATCGTCGGCGCCGTGTTCTTCGTCGGCGCGAGCGGTGCGACGGCAGTATCGAGGATGCTGACATCCGGAGTCGCGCCCGCTTCCGCGAGCTTCGTCTCGGCGTAGCGCTGCTGCAGCATCGAGTAGAGCGACGAGCGCGAGACGACATCGCGCTGGAGGCGCATCGTCTCGATCGTGCGCGTCGGGATGTTCTGCAACTCGGTCGACGCGCTCGCCATCTGGTGACTGAGATCGGTGCCGCGCGCCTGCAGCTCGCCGATCAGCTGGTTGAGCACCTGCGGCAGCGTCTGCGTACGGAGCGTCTGCACGGAGAGGCGAAGGTCCTGCACGATGCGATGCTCGTCCGTGTAACTCTCGCGCGCCGCGCGGAGCGCAGCCTCGCGCTTGCCGAGATCCAGGAGCGTCGACTGCAGCGCCGGCGATGCCTGCGCGGACGGGATGCCGATGAACGCATCCGCCGTGATGCTGTTCGGATCGCGCGCGAGGATCTGGAGCAGCTGGATGTCGTGCTGCACCGTGAGAAACTGTGCCTTCTGTCCGAAGTAGTTCCCGATCATCGGGTCGCCGACGCCGCCGCCGCCGGCGCCCATCCCCGTCGCGGGCGCCGCCATGATGGCTTCCGACGGCAGCGTGATCGTGTTCTTCCGGAAGCTCTCGAGCGCGGACTCGGACGCGCGGAGCGCGCGCGAGGCCGTGTCCAGCTGGTCGGCGAGCGCCTTCGACTCCTCGGTGAGATTGCGGCGCTTGAGATCACCCGCGGTGCTCACGAACTCGCGCATGATGCCGTTGAGGATCATCGCCGTGCGCTGCGGATTCGCGCCGCCGAGCGAGAGGTTGATGAACTGGCTGTTCAGCGGCAGCGTGACTTCCACGCGCGAGAGCAGCGCGGTCGAGACATCGCGCGGATTGTTGACGGTGAAGGGGACGGAGCGCGACGGGCCGAGAATCAGCGCCGACGGCTTCCATCCGAAGCCGACCGTGCGACCCACGGAATCTCCGGGAACACCGCGTTCGACGATCGTCTTCCCCTGATTCATCGACAGTGTGTAGTGCGCGTTGGCGG
>JBDSHG010000096.1:0-3395 GCA_039918615.1 Gemmatimonadaceae bacterium
TTCGTCAAGCATCGGCCATTCGGCCAACGGTGAAAAGCTGTCTGCGCTCAGCCAACTCATTACTTTTCGCGAGCCGAAATATGTCCGCCCCCGTAGCTCAGGTGGATAGAGCAGCGGTTTCCTAAACCGTTGGCCGGGTGTTCGAGTCACCCCGGGGGCATATGGAGTTACGCGATTCTACATGGCCGCCAGTGAGCGGATTGGTGCGCTAACGTGCGTTTCTTCGTGGGCACGGTACGGCTAGCGCGTGCGTCTAGAGCGCACGGACATCGTCAGCACCACGACGTCGCTCGCCAGTCCCCGACGGGATGGCGCGTGGCCAAACGCGTTGAGCGGAGGCTCGTTTCGGCCTAGCGCTGGCTCCTGCTACAAAGCTCCTGTGAAATTGCGCGCGGCGCCGGCCAAACGGTCACCACGGCGATTCGTACGATTACAGGCGCGCGCGAGCTTGCGGTCGGCGACCAGAGCGCTTCACTCACGCGTTGCAACACCATGAGCTCGTTGTCGCGCGAATCGATCATCTTCACGGCGCTTGCCGCAATCACGGTCGAAGACGAGGGATCGGCTCGACAATTGTGAACGCGGTCCTCCCGCGGCGCGATGCGTGCAGTGGACAGCCCATGACTTTGCGCTCCCACATCAACCGCCAATGGCGACTCGCCGAACGACCGTTCGGAGAGCCCACGAGCAAGACACTGCGCCTCACCGAGACACCGATCATCGCCGCAGGCGATGGACAGCTTCTGCTGCGCACGGTGTTCCTCTCGCTTGACCCCTACATGCGCGGGCGCATGAGCGAAGCCCCGTCGTACGCCGCCCCCGTTGCCGTTGGTGACGTGATGGTGGGGGGCACGGTGTCGCGCGTTGTTGAATCACACGTTCACGCTTTCGCGGAAGGCGACTGGGTGCTGTCGTACAATGGCTGGCAGGACTACGCGGTCTCCGACGGACGCGGCGTGACGAACCTCGGCCCTTCGCCCGCGCATCCCTCGTGGGCCCTCGGCATCCTCGGCATGCCCGGTTTCACGGCGTGGGCCGGCCTCACCCTAATCGGACAACCGAAGGCGAGCGAGACAATTGTAGTGGCTGCGGCGACTGGTCCCGTCGGTGCAACCGTCGGACAGATCGGCAAGCTCCTCGGCTGTCGGGTTGTTGGCATCGCGGGAGGCGCGGAAAAATGCGCGTTCGCGGTGGACACCCTCGGCTTCGATGCGTGCCTGGATCATCGAGCGCCCCACCTGCGCGACAGGCTCGCCGCGGCCGCACCCGACGGCATCGACGTCTACTTCGAGAATGTGGGTGGCGCGGTGTTCGACGCCGTACTTCCGCTGCTCAACACGCGGGCGCGCATTCCGCTGTGCGGCCTCGTATCGCAGTACAACTCCACGAGCCTGCCCGCCGGGCCGGACCGGACCGGGTGGCTCATGGGCCAGTTCCTTCACAAGCGCATCACCGTGCAGGGCTTCATCGTCTTCGACGACTTCGCGCCAAGGTACCCGGAGTTTGCTGCGGCCATGCAACGCTGGATCGCGAAAGGAAAGATCGTCTATCGCGAGGACGTCATCGACGGACTCGAAAACGCGCCGGACGCATTCATCGGAATGCTGAGAGGCGATAACTTCGGCAAGCGCGTGATTCGCGTGGGAGACGCTGACGAACAATGACAAAAAAGATCCTGATGGTGCTCACGTCGCACGACCAGCTCGGCGACACGGGAAAGAAGACCGGCTTCTGGCTCGAGGAGTTCGCCGCACCGTACTACGTGTTCACGGATGCGGGCGCGGACGTCACCCTCGCGTCGCCGAAAGGGGGACAGCCGCCCCTCGACCCGAAGAGCGACGACGCCGACGCGCAAACCGACAACACGCGCCGTTTCAAGGGCGATGTCGCCGCGCAGCGCGCACTTGCATCAACCGTGAAGCTCTCGGACGTGAAGGCGGGTGACTTCGACGCGATCTTTTATCCCGGCGGCCACGGACCATTGTGGGATCTCGCCGAGGACGCGAACAGCCGTCGCTTGATCGAGGCGTTCGCGAAGAAGGGGCAGCCCATCGGCGCAGTGTGCCATGCGCCGGCGGTGTTCCGTCACACCAACGGCCCCGACGGAAATACGCTGGTGGCGGGCAAGCGCGTGACGGGCTTCACCAACAGCGAGGAGCAGGGCGTGGGACTTACCGACGTCGTGCCGTTCCTCGTTGAGGACATGCTGAAGCAGAACGGCGGGAAGTATGAGAAGGGCGCCGACTGGGGAAGTTACGTGGTGCGCGATGGAATGCTCGTGACCGGGCAGAATCCCGCGTCGTCGGCTGCGGCAGCGAAGGAACTGCTCACGCTTATCGCTTAGGATACGTCTATTCCCGTCCACGAAACCGATTGCCGGGAAAGCCGCCAGCACGAAGTTCATAAACGATGTGATGATATCGATCCCCGGTGCGCTCATGGCGAAATTCGAGAGCGAGTGCTTCGATGCCGTTAATGACCCTCAGTTGTCTCGCTTCGCCCGATGGACAAGCCGATTGCGGTCGTCCTTCAATTGCGTCAAGCGCGCCTCAAGCTCGGGGAGTAGGACGCCTTGACATTCAACTCTTTCCGATCGCACTCGACGATGCTGTAGAACTCATCCATCGTAGTCTGCACGATGCGCGCGAGCAGCGCGAGCGACTGTCCGCTACTCGTGAGACCCTTCAGCGTCCACATTTCGCATCGTCAGTCCCACTCAGTTCGACGGCTCACGGCGAGAACTCGTAGACCAACGACGTGAGATCCCCGACGAAATAGGGCTTGCCACCTTTGCCGGCACCGCCACGGGTTGGCACCATCATGCCGTCGCGTAGCTGGTAGTTCGACACGCTGCAGTCCCACGGGAGCATGACCATGTCCTTGCCCACCCCGGAGCCACGCGCGTCGGCATGCACTGATGTGATCAACCCGGCGTCATCGAAGCTGAACAGCAACGTCAAACTGATCGGGCCGTCCACCAGTGTGGCGTTCGCTGAATGATCATCCACCGCCGCCCAGCGCACGCTCTGACTTGGCAGTAGCGCAGTCGGATACCACGCCATCTCGGCGAAGTAGCGCATCAGTTCACCGCGCGCAATCTCGCCGCCGCCTTGCACGTCAGCTACGGTGAACAGCCCCAGAATGGCCGCGTGCAGCGTGCCCACACCGGCGATGTAGCTGTCGTGCACATGCGCGGCGATGCCCGGCAGCATGGCAACGCTCCCGTTCCACAGGAAGCCCGGGCGGTGGATGACGGCGCGCTGCGTCGATGTGAAAGGTTTCCACTGCTCACCGCCGCTTGCCGACATGTTGATCTTGCCGGCGAGCTCGAAGGTTGCGGCGGCGATGAGCGGCTGCCCATCCTTCAACACAGCGCGGAAGTAGCGCTGCACCGG
>JBDSHG010000097.1:0-17884 GCA_039918615.1 Gemmatimonadaceae bacterium
GCGGTCGGGCCATCGAGGTGCCGAGGAGGTATTTGCGACCGTAGATCGCACCCGCGCGAAGGGTAGGCCAGATATAGTCGGTGACGAACTCCTCGCGCATGTCCTCGACGAAGCATTCGTCGGCGCCTGAGGCGATCGCCTTCGCGCGAATGCCTTCGAGCTCATCGCCCTGCCCGATCTCGGCCGCAACGCAGATGATCTGGGCGTCGTAGCGTTCGCGGAGCCAGGGAACGATGATGGAAGTATCGAGGCCCCCAGAATAGGCGAGCGCGATTTTGCGAATCATGCCGTCTCCGCGATCAAGAATAAATATGCGTAACCACTGCATATTTAGCGGAACGGCGGCCTCCGTGTCAAGCGGCGCGGCCGGAGCGGGTCAGACGGGAGTCGGACCCGCCACGGATTTGAGGCGCTTGATGACCTTTTCCATGGCGGCGTTGGAGCGGCAGATGATGAGGACCGTGTCATCGCCGGCGATCGTGCCCATGACTTCGGGCCACTCTTCGGCGTCGAGGGCGACGCCGATCGGCTGCGCGCCGCCGGGGAGCGTGTGGAGGACGATCAGCTCGCCGACGCCGTCGATCGCGGTGTAGAGCGGGGGGAGGAGCGCCTGCAGCGGCGGGCGCGCATCGGTGTCGTCCGACGTCATCGAATAGCGCGAGCCGCCGCCCGGCCCGGGGATGCGCGAGACGCGCATCTCGCGGAGATCGCGCGAGAGGGTGGACTGGGTGACGTCCCAGCCACGCTGGCGGAGTTGCTTGCGGAGCTCCTCCTGCCCCTCGATGGGGCGCGCATCGATGATCGAGCGAATGGTCGCCTGCCGCTCACGCTTGTTTGCCATGCGCGGAGAATAGCGTTCGCGGACGTCGGCGGCGAGTGGCCCCTCCATTCGGCCATTGACAGCCCCGCCACGCAACTTTATGCATTCATCGTGCATAAATTTGCGATTGGAGTATTCGGCGCGAGTGGGTACGCGGGACGGGAGCTATGCGAGCTCGTCGCGCGGCATCCGGCTGCCCGGCTGGCGTTCGCAACCGCGAACGATCGCCAGGGCACGCACGCGCGCTTCGGCGGGGAGGACGTGAGCTTCGTCGCGACCGAGGACGCGACGTTCGGCGAGGCGCAGCTGATCTTCAGCGCGCTGCCGCACGGGGCGTCGGCGCCGTGGGTGGCTGCCGCGCACGATGCCGGGGCGAAGGTGGTCGATCTCTCGGCCGACCTGCGCCCGGGGAATGGAGCGGATCCGTACGCGCGCTCGACCGTCGGCGTGCCGTACGGGCTCACGGAGCTTGCGCGCACGGCGGTGCGAGAGGCGGAGATCGTTTCCAATCCAGGCTGCTATCCGACGGTGACGCTGCTGGCGCTGCTGCCGCTGGTGGTACGCGGGCTGATCGCACCCGGTTCGGCGATCATCGTGAACGCGGCGAGCGGAGTGACGGGCGCGGGGATGACGCCGAAGCGCGAGCTGATGTTCGCCGAGGTGGCGGATGACTATCGGCCGTACTCGATCGGGAACAGCCACCGGCATCTCGCGGAGATGCGCGCGGTGCTCGCGTCGCTCGGCTGCGATGCCGATCTGATCTTCACGCCGCATCTGCTGCCGGTGGCGCGGGGAATTCTGGCGACGATCACGGTGCCGCTGGCCGAGCCGCTGGCGGATGTGCTGGCGCCGTGGCGGGAGCACTATGCGGGGGAGCCGTTCATCGAGGTGAGCGCGGCGATTCCGTCGCTGAAGGATGTGGTGCATCGGAATGTGGTGCGCATTACGGCGACGGTTGCCGAGGGGGTGCGGACGCCGACGCTGGTGGTGGTGGCTGCGATCGACAATCTGGTAAAGGGTGCGGCGGGGCAGGCGCTGCAGAACGCGAATCTGCTGCTGGGGCTCGAGGAGACGCTGGGGTTGCCCGTATGACGCACGAGCTGACGCGCGTGGTGAAGATCGGTGGGCGGGTGCAGCGGGATGCGCGGCTCGCGGGGATTCTGGCGCGGCTGTGGCTGCAGGCACCGGGAAGCTTCTGTGTGGTACATGGCGGCGGCGAGACGATCTCGGCGCTGCAGACGCAGCTGGGCGGCGAGCCGAGATTCGTGGATGGCCGCCGGGTGACGACGGAAGGAGATATTGAAGTGCTGAGAATGGCTTTGTCGGGCGTCGCAAACAAACGACTCGTGAATTCCCTTAGTACTGAGGGAATTCAGTCCGTGGGCATCTCGGGCGAGGATGCCTCGCTCATCGTGGCGGAAGCGCTGGACCAGGAGGTATTCGGACGCGTGGGGACAGTGGCGGAGGTCAACGACGGCATCGTGCGCACGCTACTCGTAGGTGGATATCTGCCGGTGATCTCGCCGGTGTCGCGCGATGGAGAATCGGAGCGTGGTGGAGCGCTGAATGTGAACGCTGATGATGCGGCAGCGGCGATTGCGGCGAGCATGGATGCTGCTGAGCTGCTGCTCATCTCGGATGTGCACGGAGTTCTCATTGATGGCGTTGCGGTATCGACGATGAGCGGGGATGAGGCGGTGCATGCGATCGAGAGCGGGATTGCGACGGAGGGGATGGCGACGAAGCTTCGCGCGGCGCTCGACGCGCTGCGGCGCGGGGTGCCGGCGGTGCGCATTGGCGGGCTCGACGCACTGCTCGACCCGTCGCTGGGCACGACGCTCCTCGCGGCGCCGCAGCTCGCATGACGACGCTTCCCATCATCATGGCGCAGACGCAGGCCGCGCAGACGTCATCGGCGGCTACGTCATCGGCGCAGGCGACGAGCGAGGCGCTGCTTCCGGTCTACAAGCGCTTTCCCGTCGATGTCGTGCGCGGAGAGGGGACGCGGCTGTTCGACACGAAGGGCCGCAGCTATCTCGACTTCACGAGCGGCATCGGTGTGAACTCGCTCGGCTACGCCGACTCGGGGATCGCGGAGGCGGCGCGTGGGGCGCTCGAGAGCGGCGTGTGGCACACGTCGAATCTGTTTCACACGGCGCCGGGGCGGGAGCTCGCGGAGGCGCTGGTCGCGCGGTCGTTCGCGTCGAGTGTGTTCTTCTGCAACTCGGGTGCGGAGGCGAACGAGGGCGCGTTCAAGTTCGTGCGGCGGTGGGGGCGCGATGTCGGCGGTGGCGACAAGCACGAGATCATTGCGCTGCGCGGGGGCTTTCACGGCAGGTTGTTCGCGACGCTCGCGGCGACGGACCGTCCGCAATATCGCGCGCCATTCCGTCCGCTGGCTGGCGGAATCTCCATTGCGGAGCGGGATCTCGGCGAGCTCGCGCGGATGATGGATAGGAGGACGGTAGCGGCCGTGATCCTCGAGCCGGTGCAAGGCGAGGGTGGCGTGCGCGTGCTGGAGCCGGCGTTTTTGAGCGCGGTGCGCGAGCTGACGCGCGAGCGGAACGTCGCGCTGATCTTCGACGAGGTGCAGTGCGGGCTCGGCCGTACCGGCTGGTTGTTCGCGTACGAGCGAACGGATGTGGTGCCTGATGTGGTTACGCTCGCGAAGCCATTGGCGGGCGGGCTGCCGATGGGCGCGGTGTTGATGACGGCGGAGATTGCGGCAGCGGTGCAGGCTGGCGATCACGGGTCGACGTTCGGCGGCGGACCGTTCGTGGCGACGGTGGCGAAGCATGTCTTCGACCGGCTTTCGGATCCGGCGTTGCTCGCGCGCGTGCGGGAGAACGGAGTGTGGCTGGGCGATGCGCTCCGCTCGATGGCGGTGCGGCGCGACGAGATTCGCGCGGTGCGCGGGGTGGGATATCTGTGGGGGATCGACGTGTCACGGCCTGCGGGAGAGATCGTCGCGAGTGCGCGCGAGGCGGGGCTGCTCGTTCTGACCGCCGGGGATTACACGCTGCGGCTGCTGCCGCCGCTCACGACGACGCGCGAGGAGCTCGCGCACGGCCTCGGGCTGCTCGAGAGGGCGATGTCATGAGAGAGCAACTCACGTTGCGGATGGCGCACCCTGCGGATGTCGCTTCGATCGTCGCGCTCGTGAATGGATATGCATCGGATAGCGTGATGCTGCCGATCAGCGCCGAGCGCGTGACTCTCGCGCTCGATGACTTCGTCGTCGCCGTCGATGCGCGCGAGCGTGTGCGCGCGTGCGGTGCGCTCAAGGAGTATTCGCCATCGCTCGCGGAGGTCGCGTCGCTCGCGGTCGCGCGCGATGCGCACGGTGGCGGTGTGGGGCGCCGTGTGGTGGCGGAGCTCGAGGCGCTCGCGCGGATGCGCGGAATCGTCGAGCTGTTCGCGCTGACGATGACGGCCGGCTTCTTCGAGTCCGTCGGCTACGAGGTGACGGAGCGCGCGCGCTACCCGGAGAAGGTCCGGCGGGACTGCGCGTCGTGTCCGAGGCGCTCCACCTGCAACGAGGTCTGTGTCGCGCGAATGTTTCGCGCGGACACGCTGGAGTTCGCGGCGTAGGACAGTCGCAGGCCCAGTGTGACCGAACTCACCAATCGCAGGAATTCCCCGTTTCGTAAACGTTCGGGGCGTCCACGCGTCTCATCAATGGCACGAGCGGAGTGTCTTCCGCGTTGTGATTGCTGAAGATGCGTGGTTCTTGCAATGAACAGGTGACCGGCACGTGCCGGACCGGAGCTGGCGCGCCGCGAAACATCGTGGAGCCTGGGCCGAGACTCATGAACAGCTTGGAGGGATTCATTATGAAGCGTACGGCGATCAGTGCCGCCGTTCTGGGGCTTGCATTATCCGCGACGGTTGCGTCCGTCTCCGCGCAGGCGATCGTGAGCAGCCCGGTGCGATTCGGCATCATGGGCGGAGCGACGTTTCCGCTGAGTGACCTCAAGAATTTCAACAAGACGGGATGGAATGCGGGTGCGCTCCTGAGCATCGGTGTGCCGCTCGTGCCGGTGAGCTTTCGGGTCGACGGGCAGTGGCACCAGCTGAGCGGGAAGAACTTCGTGCAGTCGGCCGGCGCCGGCGGAGCTTCGCAGAACGCGGATCTTCGCGTGATCGATGGTACCGCGAACGTCGTGTACACGTTCGGCGCGGCACTGCCGACCAAGTTCTATCTCATCGGCGGCGCTGGCGTCTACAACGTGCGCTTCAAGGATCCAGCCAGCGATGTGAGCGCGAGCGGAACGAAGTTCGGGCTGAACGCCGGCGTGGGATTCAAGTTCCAGCTGACGGGATTCGCCACGTTCATCGAGGCGCGCTATCATAATGTGATCCACGGCTCGGCCGTTGGCAGCGACAACGCCAGCAATGCGAAGTCGCTGCAGTTCGTGCCGGTCAGCGTAGGTATCACGTTCTAGTCTGCTCGGTGACAGCCAACACGTTTCGATGAAGCTGTCCGCATTCATTGCGGGCAGCTTTGTTCGTTGGGGACTGTGCGGTTCATTGAATCGCGCACATATACGAGTCGCGCGCTCACGTTCAATTTAGTACACACCGGAGTTGCGCTCGGGTTACATGTTGAGCATCACGAAATATTTCATCGAAGCAGGCGCGGCCGATAAAGACTCTCACATCACGGCAACGAGCGGCTTCGTTTTTGCTTTTATGGGACACGCGACGCAACTGATGTAGTCGCGAAACGTGTCCTTCAAAAGAGATGTGAGGAACTTATGAAACGTGTTCTTGCAACCGCGGCCGTTCTGGGGTTCACCGTTCTCGCGAGCGCGAAGGTTTCCGCGCAGGAGACGAGCGAAATGGCGAACAAGTCGCCCATTCAGTTCGGTGTGCTCGGCGGCGCGAGCTTTCCCATCAGCAATGCGAACGATTTCCTGAAGACCGGCTGGAACGCGGGCGCCTTCCTGAACTTCGGCGTTGCAAACTGGCCGTTCGGCATTCGCGTTGATGGACAGTGGAATCAGTTTGCCTACAAGGGAACGAGTGGCAATCTGAAGCTCCGTGACATTCACGGAACGGCGGACGCAGTGTTCAACGTAGGGTCGGGCAAGGCCGCGAAGTTCTATCTTCTGGCCGGCGTCGGCGTGTACAACCTGAAGACCACGGGCAATTCGAGTGACGTGAATCTCAGCGACCCGTACAGCGTCACCAAGTTCGGCCTGAACGGCGGCGCGGGCCTCAAGTTCAACGTCGGTAGCCTCTCGCCGTTCGTCGAGGCGCGTTACCACTACATCTTCACGGGTAACAACGGCAATACCGACAACAGCTCGAAGTTCCAGATGATCCCAGTGAGCGTCGGCCTGTCGTTCTAACACGACTCCACACGCTTGAAAAACCGTCTTGCCGGAAATGGCAAGGCGGTTTTTTCTTGCCCGCGAGCATCGTGACTGTAGCTTTCGGCATGCGCACTTTCCCCGTCGGCTGCAAGTGATGAAAGCTCCGCGTGCGCCATCGCTGCCGCAGGCCTTCGACGAGCTTCGCTTCGGCGCCGAGCGAACGCTGAACCTGCGTACGCATCAACCATCGCGGGAGCAGGCGGTGAAGCGCACCGAGAACTGGCTGCGCGAGCGGCAGATGAGTCGGGCGAAGGAGGCGCTCGTCATCACCGGGCGCGGGAACAACAGCCCCGACGGCGTGTCGGTGGTGCGCGAGTCGATCGTGCGGCTCTTCGCGTCGCTGCGCAGGCGCGGCGTCCTGGAAGAAGTGATCGAGCACACCCCCGGATCATTCGTCGTCACCTTCGCGAAGCTCAGCGCGGTGCGCGATGCGGCGCAGCGCGCGCGCAATCCGCTCGAGCCGCCGCCGCGCGATCCGGCGGGACTCGCGGCGCTCGAGCCGGCGACGCGTACCCTGCTGCGGCAACTCGCGAAGCGCTCCATCGAGGAGCTCGGCGTCGAGCCGACGCCGGCATTCGTCGAGCAGGAGATGCTCGTGCAGTTCGGCGCGGCGGCCGCTGGTGTAGCGGAGGGACCAGACCGCGAAGTGCGGCTGCGCGAGGTGCTCGACGCAGCGCTGCACGAGTACGACGACCGATGATGACTTATCTGCAGTTTGCGCTCGTCACCTTCACGTCGCTGCTCTTCATCGTGGATCCGGTGGCGGTCATCCCGACGTATCTGGTGATCACGCAGGGACAGTCGGTAGCGCAGCGACGCCAGACGGCGCTCCGCGCGTGCATCGCGGCAGGACTGCTGATGACGGTATTCGGCATTGCGGGTACCGCGATCTTCAAGGTCTTCGGCATCACGCTTCCGGCATTTCGCATCGCCGGTGGATTGATCCTGTGGCTGGTCGCGCTGGACATGCTGCGCGGCCAGCGAAGCACGCAGGAAAGCACCGAGGAGATCGTCGAGGGGCAGGAGAAGGAGGACGTCGCGCTCACGCCGCTCGCGATGCCGATGCTCGCCGGCCCGGGCGCGATCTCGACCGTGATGGTGCTGTCCGGACAGTCGCACACGCTCGCCGGGAATGCCGCCGTCTATGGCTCCGTGTGGCTGACGGCGATCATCTGCTGGCTGACGCTGCGGGCGGGCGACCGGCTCGTCAGCCTGATGGGGCAGACGGGGATTCGCGTGATGACACGTATCATGGGGCTGCTGCTCGCCGCGGTGGCGACACAGTTCGTGATTACGGGAGCGCGCGAGGCGCTGAACCTCTAGCGCGCGGCTACAGCTCCAGCATCGTACGCGGACGATGGCGCGCGGGAGGCGGCGGAACGGGGCGGGGAAGATCCTTGCCCCCGGCGATTGCGAGCGAGCGCGGTGTGCGAATTGGGCCGCGCACGAGTCCATCGCGGATCTCGACCGCGCGCTCGCGACGAGCGCGCTCGACCTTTGGCTGGCGGCGCGCCTTGCGCTTCGCGATGCGCGCGAGTGCGCGACGGAGCACCGCGAGCGATGCGCGCGGCACCATCTCTCCGCTCGGGCTCGCGTGGCGCGGCAGCGCAGCGGGCGCGCGAATCACCACCGGCCGTCGACGCGGAATCGACATCGCCACGATCTCCTCGGCCACGATCTCCTCGGCCACCACTGCGGCCGGAATCTCGACCTCGGTATCGACTGGTAGCGGCGCCGCCGTGAGTGCGCGGTCGAGCGCCTCGTCGAGTGCCTCGTCGAGTGCATCGTAGTCGACGGTGGCGGCCTCGGGCACGTCGATGACGGGGCTCGCGGCCGGTGCGCTGTCCGCCGCGAGATGCACCTCGATGTCGGCGCGCTCCTCATTGCCGCGCATCTGCACAGCGCACAGCTCCTCGAGGGTTTGCGACACGTCGACATGCACCGACTGATCGAGAACCTTCTGGCGCGCGCGCGGCGGCTCGAGTGTGAGCAGGCCGACGCGCGGATTGCCACGCACCGCGTGCTCCCCTGCGCCAGCGCACAAGCAGCCAAGCGGAAGCGCGATGTCGAAGAGTGCGGGAGTCTGTTCGATGAGCTGCTGCGTGAGCTCCATGACGACATCGTCGCCGATGAGCTCGATGAACGCGCGACGCGCGACGCGCTCGACGTGCTCGCGCGCCGGAACGCCGCCGGGGAGCGAGTAGAATCGTCGGCGGTCGAGCGGCACGAGCGCATTGAAGCAGTTGGGCTGCGCGCCGAGGACGATGCCGTGCTGGACGAATTCATCGAGCAGATCGGCGGGGCGTATGCGGGCGTCGATCGACTCGTCGTCTGCACCGGGGCACGCGCCGGCGTAGGTGATGTGCAGCGCCTGCCCGCTGAACGCTGCGCGGATGTAGCGCGCGGCCGCGACCGGGGGCGAGGCGAAGGTCAGCATGAACGGTTCGAGTGTCGTGCTCGCGCGGGTGAGCCGCTCGGTGACGAGGGGGCAGCTGCACATCACCGCGGATGGGTGCTCGTAGTCGGCGAGCTGTTCGAGGCAGCTTTCCGCGATCAGCTCGTCACCCCACGTCGCGGGCGCGGCGAGCTGGAAGCCGAGGGCCTGGCAGGCGTGCGCGACTTGCACCGGCGAGGCTGGCAGGGCGGCGAGTACCATGTCGGCGCCGAGGATGATGAAGGGCGTCCCGTGTTCCGGCAGCGCGCGCGAAGAGCTCGACATTCCGTGGATATCACCGAATGGGGAAACCGCTGTGCCCGCTCACTTTACGGCCCGTACATTGCTTTCAAGGGCGATATGACATGCGGCATGGTAGCCAGCGTGCCTTGCTCAGGCGAACCCGGTGGTTCATGGCTCCGTCAACCGTCCTCATGAAAGAAATCACACGGATTGGCCGCGAGCAACGGGATCAAATTGCCGCTTTCGGCGCGCGCACAACTTGGCCCGCTGGATTCACGATCTACGAGCAGGGGGGCGCTGCCGATGGCATCTTTTTGGTGCTGCGGGGGCAGGTGGTTTTGCGCAATCAGGTAGGCGCCAGTCGGAGCTTCGTGCCGTGGGTCGCGACGAGTGGGGAGACGTTCGGCGGAGAGGGGCTCGAAGGATCGTCTGTTTACGCGAGCCAGGCGCGCGCTGAAGAGGAAAGCGAGACGCTGCATCTGAGCTCCGCGCGATTCAGCTCGATGCTGCGCGAGCAGCCCGCGACTGCGCTGATCCTGCTGCGGCAGATCATGGCGGAGCGCACCGCGTTACTCGTGAAGTTTGGACAGCATGCGATGCTGACCGTCGAGCAGCGGCTGATCGCATCGCTCGTGCGTCTCGCGCAGAGTCACGATTCGCGTGCCGGAGCCGGCACGCCCACGGTGCCTCGCCGCTTGCTCGGCGAATTGGTCGGCGCGACGCGCGAGTCGATCTCGCTGGTGCTCGGGCGGCTGTGTGCCGATGGACTCGTGCGGCGCGAGGGCGGCGGGCTGTACATCTCCGATTTCGACAAGCTCCTCGCGCGGCTCGCGCCTGTTGCACGCACATCGCTCGGCGACGTTCACGAGGGATCGGTCGCGAGCACGACTGTTCGGCGCGAGGCCTGATCGTCGCTGCGGCAGCGCGCGCGCTTCACGGAGCGGAGGTGCGTCGTTAGCCTTCACGCGTGACCGCCTCCGAGAGCATCGCCACCGAGAGCATCGCCACCGTTCGCGTCCCAGCGTCCGCCGCAAATGTGGGCGGGGGCTTCGACTGCGTGGGGATCGCCGTCGATCGCTGGCTCACGGTGTCGGTGCGGAGGGGCGCGGGTGGGCAGAGCGAGCCTGAGTTCGTGCGGGAGGGGACGCTCGCGTCGCTCGGCACGCGCGATACGCAGGACGCGATCTACGTCGCCTTTCGCGCGGCAGCGGGTGCGAAGAAGGTCGCGGTGCCGGAGCGACTGCGCTTCCACGCGACGTCGGAGATTCCTGTGGGGCGCGGGCTGGGCTCGTCGGCGGCGGCGTTCGTGGCGGGGGCGGCGCTCGCGAACGAGGTGCTGAAACTCGGACTCGACAAGTTCGGCATCGCGGAGATCGGCACGGCGCTCGAGGGGCATCCCGACAACGTGTGTCCGTCGGTATTTGGAGGGGCGACGCTCGCGCTGACGCACGCGGGGAAGGTGATCGTGTCGCCTCTCGATGTGCATCCGTCGCTCGCGTTCGTGTTCGCCGTGCCCGAGTTCGTGCTCGAGACGAAGCGCGCGCGCGCGGCGCTGCCGAACGTCGTGCCGCACGTGACGGCGGTGTCGGCGGCGGCGAAGGGTGCGGCGCTCGTGCGCGGGCTCGCGACGGCGGACGAGGCGATGCTTGCGGCCGCGCTCGACGATGTGTTGCACATCCCGCATCGCCGGCGACTCGTGCGCGGTTACGACGCGGTGGTCGCGGCGGCGATAGATGCCGGCGCGATCGGCGCGACGTTGAGCGGTGCGGGCTCCTCCATGCTTGCGGTGACGAAGGCAGAGAAGGCTGAGGCCGTTGGCGCGGCCATGGCGCGTGCATGGCAGCTCACGGGAGTCACCGCCGTGGCGTTCACGAGCGCGCAGCGCGTGAAGGGCTTCCACATCGTCGCGTGAGCGAATCGACTTGATGGCGGGCGGAAAGCGCAGCGGCGCGGGAGTTGCTACAGGTATACGTCGAGATATGAGGGGCGTCGGTTCTGCGTTGGGGACGCGAGCCGGTGCTTTGATGGAAGTAGGTGTTTTGCGTCCTCGTGGGGGGGATGCGAGAACGGGGGACGGTAGCCTTCGCGCTACCGCCCCCGTTTCTTTTGTGCCCGCTTCCGGCCGACGCTGATGCAGCTGCTCGAGACTCTGGTGGCTGTGCCGACGATTGCCACGGTGGTGGTGCTCGTGCTGGCGATCTGGCTGTGGGGAGCGTGGCATCGCAAGCGCTACGAGCGGAGGGTCGGCGCGCGCTTCCCGACCGGGCCGATCGGTATCATTCGCGGCGCGGAGCCTCTCGCGATCGAGGCCCCAGGCGCGGTGATGGGAGTCGTGCTGCTGCATGGTTTCGGCGACACGCCGCAGACGGTCGCGTCGCTCGCTCGCGCGCTGCGAGACCACGGCTACGACGTGGATGCTCCGCTCCTCCCGGGACACGGGCGCACGCTGCAGGAGTTCGCGAAATCGACGAGGAGCGAATGGCTCGTCGAGGCGCGGCGCGCGCACGCATCGATGCGCGTGCGTCATACGCGCGTCGCGCTCGTCGGACTTTCGCTGGGCGGCGCGCTCGCGGCGCGGGTGGCCGCGGATGATCCCGAGCTCGCGGCGCTGGTGCTGCTCGCGCCGTATCTCGACACGCCGCCGTGGCTGCGGGTGCTCACGCATGCGGCGCCGGCGATCGGTGTCGTGATGCCGTACGTCGGCGGCGACGGGTCAGAGTCGATTCACGATCCGGCTGCGCGCGCGGAGGCGCTCGCGTACGGCGCGACGACGCCGCAGCTGGTGCGCGAGCTCGTGCGCGCGGCGGATGACGCGCGCGCACAGCTCCCGCGCGTGACCGCGCCGACGCTCTACGTGCAATCGAAGGAAGACAATCGCATCACGCCCGAGGTTGCAGCGCGCGCCTTCGCGTCGATTGGCGCGCACACGAAGCAGCTCGAGATGCTGAGCGGATGCGGGCACGTGCTCACCGTCGATTTCTGCCGCGACAAGGTGGCATCGCTCGTGATCGAGTGGCTCGACGGAGTGAGTGGCGTTGCAACGACCGGACGCGAAAAGGGGACAGCATAGCGCTGTCCCCGATCGCGGAGCCGTGGGTCGTGCTGCGAATCAGGTGACCTTGTCGATGACGTCCGTCGTGTAATCGTAGGCGCGCTCGCCGAGGCTCTTCACTTCTTCTACCATGCTCTTGCCGGCGTCGAGCGCCTGCGTGCCGACTTCGGACGCGACGCGCTTCACACGCGCGACGGTCGACTGTTTGCGCTTCGCGGCGCGCTTCGGCGCGGCGGCTTTCTTCATGCGCTTGACGGTTTTCTTGACGGCTTTCTTCGCCGCCTTCTTCGTGGCCTTGCGCGTGACTTTCCTCACGGCCTTGCGCGCGGATTTCTTGACGGAGCTCTTCGTGCGCGGCCCGCCGCGACGACGAACGCTGCCCTTTTTCGCCGTGCGCTTTTTGGACGCGCTCTTCTTTTTCGTTGCGCCCTTTTTCCGGGAACTCGACTTGCGAGCCGATTTTTTCTTGGTCGCCATACGTTGTGCTCCGCGTGATGAAATAGTTGACCGCTGCACTGGGCAGCCTTCACGGCAATTTCCGGGCGCGAGCAAGCGCAGCGCTGCGCGCGACCAGCGTTACACAGTGAGTATGTGCTGACGCGGGTCGCGACGCCAGACGTCTGCACATTGCGGCGCATGCGTGCGCGTATATTCCGAGCGGCTTGTGAACTCACTTCAATGGAGGATTCGGTGAAGAAACTCTGGTCTTTGAGCGCGCTGCTGCTGGTTGCTGCATGCGCAAAGGGGAAATCGGATGCCCCTCCGGCCGCCGATACGACGGTCGCGGCCGCCGCGGCTCCTGCGGCCGCCTCCCCGACCGACACGGGGATGAAGATGGGCGGAATGAAGATGGATGAGGACAAGTCGGCGGGGGGCACGGGCGTCCCCGCTGGATACACGGGCGTCACGGACCACGCGGATGCCAAGATCGCGGACGCGAAGTACACCACTTCCGCGGGGCGCTGGGAGATCCAGACCGGACCCGCGCACATCACCTTCGCTGCGAAGGACAGCGCGAAGGGCGAGTACCAGATCACGACGACGATCGACCAGCTCGAGAAGCCCAAGCACCCCGAGGCGTACGGGGTCTTCCTGGGCGGCACGAACCTCACCGACCACGCCAAGCAGAAGTACGGCTATTTCATCGTGCGAGGCACGGGCGAGTACCTGATCAAGACGCGCGACGGCGACGACACGAAGACGGTCGTCGACTGGACGGCGAGCCCGAAGATCCCCAAGGAGGACGCGAGTGGCAAGGCGACCTACAAGATCTCGGTGCACGTAGCGGCAGACACCGTCCACTTCAGCATGAACGGCAACCTCGTGGCGGCCGTGCCGAAGTCGAAGTTCCCGACGGACGGCATCGCGGGGATTCGCGTGAACCACAACCTGCACGTGCTGGTCACGCCGCTGACGATTTCGAAGTAACGGGGCGGGCCGGGGGGTCGAGATGAGCGCGACGCGACCCCCCGGCGCGCGCGCCGCGCTCGCGCGCGCGCAGCGGACGGCGCTGACCCTCGTATTGACGATCTTCGTCGGAAGCTGGCTGATCGTGGCGGCGCTGCTGGCGCCGATCGTGGGATGGCTCGCGATGGGCGGTGCCGCGTTCGTGCTCACCGTATTTCCACTCGCGGTCTTCATTCGAAGCCGCGGAAACGGGCACTATCCGGGGAAGGCAATCCGGCTCTTCGTCTTCCTCCCGATGTGGTACGCGCAGCTGCTGCTGATCCTCTGCGCTCTCGGAGGGATCGTCGGCTTTGTCGGTGGCGTGTTCTTCGGCGCCGGTGGCGCTGCCGGACGCGTGCTGGCCGCGTGCGTCGCTGTCGTCTACGTCGCCTTCGCGCTGCTCGGCTATTCCGGGTCCCGGACGATCGTCACGATTCCGGCCGTGGTGACGCTGCCGCAGTTGCCGACGGAGCTCGAGGGACTGCGGATCGCGCTCATCTGCGACACGCACATCGGGCCGCACACCTCGCGCGCGCGTCTCGCGCGCGTGGGGGATGCCGTGCGCGCATCGAAACCCGATCTGATCGCGGTCGCCGGCGATCTGATCGACGACTTCGCCCCCGACGTCGAGCTCTACGCCGCGGCATTCGGCGATCTCGCCGCACCGCTCGGCGTCTATATCATCGCGGGGAATCACGAGGTGTATGCGGGATGGGAGGAGGTGCTGCCCAGGCTGAAGGCGCTGACGCACGTGGTGCTCGTGAACGAGAGCCGCGTCGTGGAGCATCACGGGGCGCGGCTCGCGATCGCGGGGACGGGGGATCCGGCCGCAGGGCACCGCGCGAGCCCGACGGTGCCGGCGCCCGACATCGCGGCGACGCTTGCGGGGATACCGGCGGGCATGTTCACCGTCGTGCTCGCACACAATCCCGCGCTGTGGCCGCCGCTCGCCGCCGCGGGTGTCGCGCTGACGCTGAGCGGGCACACGCACTGGGGACAGCTCTCGATCAACCGTCTGGGTTGGAGTCTCGCGAATCCATTCATCGAGCACGCGATGGGCGCGTACCGGAGCGGCGAGTCGCTGTTGTACGTTAGTCCCGGGACGAACTACTGGGGAATTCCCTTTCGGGTCGGCGCCCGCGCCGAGGTGACGATTCTGACGTTGCGTGCAGGGGCCGTGGCGGGGATTACTGGCGCACAAAGCGTGGACCGGCGTCCATATCTAGATTGTTAGTGCTCGCCTGTGAGCGCCCTACGCACCAAGCGCCGAGTTGCTCGCGCGCGCTGCGCCCAGGTTTTCGCGGACGTGGCCTGCGCTACGCATGCCGACCAGGGCGCTCGAGATCACTGGGAGACCGCGGACGAAGGCGATCGCGCGCTGGGCGTCGGTCGTGAGTCCCGGAAGGGCTTCGCGCATCTGCTGTGGGAGCTTGCGCGCGAGCTTCGCCTGGAGAAGCGTTGCGCTCGCGATGACTGATACGCCGAGCTCGGATGCCGCTTCGAGCACGGTGAGCGGGCGGTCGCCGATGAGCTGTGTTTGCGTGCGCACCGCTTCATTGAGCGCGAGGTTCACGGGGAGCTGCACGGCGTGAAAGTGGTGGTCATCACCGGCGATTTCTCGCGCGAGTCTGACGAGCATCGCCAGGCTGAGATGTCCGCGCTCGCCCGCCGGCGTGCGCAGCCCGTTCCAGGTTGCGCAGCCGTAGCCGCCGATCTCACCCGCGGCGCAGCGTGCCTCGAGGAGCTCGAAGGCGGCGCGCAGCCGTAGCTCGAGGGTCGCATCGTCCACCGCGTCGAGCTGCTGCTCCGGGTTGTGCAGATAGTAGAGGTCGATTGTGCCGACACCGAGGTTGGCGCGGCTGCGCGAGAGCTGGTCGGCGAGGAAGGCGGGAGAGAGACAGTGTCCGCCGGCGACGATCTCGCTGGCGTCGAGGATGCCCGTGTCGATGTACTCGCGCTTGACGTACTCCTGGTATTCCTCGCGCGATGCCGGCTGCGTCCCGTCGAGCGGGATGTAGCCGCCCTTCGTGCACACCACGATTTCATCGCGCGCTGCCGTTTCCATGCGCACCGCGCGCGCGAGCGCCTTGCCGAAGGCGCGCTCGGAGCGCTGGCAGCGGTAGTTGATGGCCGTGTCGAGGAGATTGATGCCAGTGGCGATCGCGTGGTGAGCGGTGTCGGCGTAGCGGATGTCATCCGCCTCGTCGCATTCGCCGAGGTAGCTGCCGAGTCCGATGGAGGAGACGAGGACGCCCTCGTGAGTGAGGGGACGGAGGAAGTCGGATGCGAGCTTGGTCGTAGCGCGCGCGCCGTAGCGTGCGGTGCCGGCGGCGGTAGCGCGGCCGGCGATCGAGAGCCCGCGCGCGCGGGGGGATGTGGTCGTCACGCAGTCACGCTACGGGCGCGCGGCTGCGCGAGCAAGTGGCGCGAGTCGCTGCCGGGCTCCGTACCATAGGTGGCGACGCGCCCGACTAAATTGTGCACCAGTCGGCGTGATTCCTCATTCAGGGTCAGGTTACCCGTGCGCGTTCCTGCTTTGTTCGTGGTGGCGACAGTAGTTGCGAGCGTGGTCGCGTGCTCGCCGGTGTCGCATCCCCAGGGCGCGACGCCGCCGGTGGTCGCGCCGATGCGCGTGGACTCGCTTCCGGTCACGATCGTGCGGGCGCCGCAAGGCGCCGCCGCCGGCCCGCGGATGATGACGCGCCCCGATCCATTCAATCGCCTCGATCGAATGGACTGGCCGGACGCGAGCCGCGTGCGAACGGCGGATGGCCGACCGGGGCCGGACTATTGGCAGCAGCGCGCCGACTACGGCATCGTCGCGACGCTCGACACGGGGGGGCACACGATCAAGGGGCACGTGTCGCTCGCGTATACGAACAATTCACCGGACACGCTGCGCTACGTGTGGATGCAGCTCGATCAGAATATCTACAGGCCCGGAAGCGCGGGATCGGCGCTCTTTCCCGAGGACACGCGCTTCGGCGACCGGGGCTTCGAGGGCGGCTACGACATTCAGAATCTCGTCACGAACGGTGCGCGCGCAACGTCGCGGGTGCACGATACGCAGATGCGTGTCGACCTTGCCGAGCCGCTCGCGCCGCACGGCGGCAAGGTGACGATCGCGATGGACTACAGCTTCGAGGTGCCTGAGCACGGCTCCGACCGGATGGCGCGCGATGGCCCGCTGTACGAGATCGCGCAGTGGTATCCGCGCGTCGACGTGTACGATGACATCCGCGGATGGAATACCGATCAGTATCTCGGGCAGGGCGAGTTCTATCTCGAGTACGGCGACATCGACTTTTCGGTGACCGTGCCCGCCGGCTACACCGTGGCGGGGAGCGGGGTGCTGCAGAATCCGCAGGAGGTGCTCACGGCCGCGCAGCGGTCGAGGCTCGCCGCCGCCGCACGCAGCGACTCCGTCATCCGCATCATCACGGAGGCGGAGTCGAAGCCGCATGCGACGGCGGGGATGAAGACGTGGCGCTTCCGGGCGCAGCACGTGCGCGACGTCGCCTGGGCCGGTGCGCCGGACTTCCGCTGGGATGCGACGAGCTGGAAGGGGATCGTCGCGCAATCGTACTACGAGTGGCCGAAGGCGGGCGCCGAGTGGGCGCATGCCGCGGAGGAGACGCAGTGGACGATTCGCACCTACTCGCAGTTCGTCTACCCGTTCCCGTATCCGCAGGCCTCGTCGGTGGCTGGTCCCGTGGGCGGGATGGAATATCCAATGCTCGTGTTCGTGAACTACGCGACGCAGGAGTCGGATCCGAACGGCGTCTTCGGCACGCTCGATCACGAGCACGGGCACGAATGGTTCCCGATGATCGTCGGGAGTAACGAGCGGCGCTACGCGTGGATGGACGAGGGGTTCAACACGTACATCAACACGTTCTCGAACGAGATGCGTTTTCCGCGCAACTATCAGTGGCCGCTCTACATCGACAACTGGAAGGCGAGCGTGCTCAATGGCGAGCAGCGCCCGCTAATGACGCCGCCCGACCGCGTGCCGGCCGGCGCGCTTGGCGCGATCGGCTACCGGAAGCCTGCGGCGGTGCTGCTTTCGCTCCGCAATCACGTGGTTGGGAAGACGGCGTTCGACAAAGCGTTTCGCGAGTACACGGCGGCGTGGGCGTTCAAGCATCCGACGCCGGCGGATTTCTTCCGATCGATCGAGAGCTCGACGGGTGAGGATCTCGCGTGGTTCTGGCGCGGCTTCTTCTACACCAACGACGTGCTCGACATCGGAATCGACAGCGCATCCACGATCTCGAGCGACGGCCACAGCGTCGCGCTCGTTCAGCTCACGAAGCACACGTCGATTCCGTTTCCCGTGGAGCTGCGGCTCAAGCTCGCCGACGGCACGACGCAGGAGGTGCATCTCCCCGTCGACATCTGGTTCCTCGGCGACCAGTACACCGCAACGATTCCGGTGCGATCGAAGCTCGCGGGGGCGCGGCTCTGGCCCGACGGTACCGTTCCGGATTTCAACTCGTCCAACGATACGT
>JBDSHG010000098.1:0-3828 GCA_039918615.1 Gemmatimonadaceae bacterium
GTACCCAAGCATGAGACCGTGCGCTTCATTGTTCACTACACCGACTTCCCCGGCAAGTGGATGTACCATTGCCACATCCTCGACCACGAGGATCACGGCATGATGGGAGTTCTGGAAGTTCAATGACCTCAGGAGAGGGTAACTCCATGTTGAAACTATCGAGTAGTTGTGCAGGCGCTCTCTCGTCGGTCGCGTTCGTTCTCGCGCTCGCCGGTTGTGCGCGACAAGACTCCGCAGCCGCTAGCCGAGTCGACTCGACGAGCACGCAGACGCCGCAAGAGCAAGTGCTTCTCGGGCGCTCTCTGGTGCTCACTCACGGCTGTGCGGGGTGTCACGGGGGTCAGTATCCGAGCGCATCCGGTTGGCTCGCAGGATGGACCCCGGCGGACCCGAGGCAGCCGTTTCACGTTGGTCCGTGCGCGATGGATACGCGAAACAAACCGTGCTTTCTGACCCGCGCGCGGAACCTCACGCCGGACAACGCCACGGGACTTGGCCGATTCAGTGAGCGTCAGATTTTCAATGCGCTACGCTTCGGGCTACGTCCGGGCGAAACACCGGACATAGAAATAACATCTGCCACCCCCGGCGTCGGCAACTTCCCTCGCAACCCGAAGTACCTGGCCCCACCAATGCCTTGGCCGGCCTGGCGATACATGTCCGACAAAGAACTCATGGCCATCGCCGCCTACCTCAAGCACGGCCTCAAGCCGGTAAGCAATCGCGTCGCCGACAGCGAGGGACCACCAGATTTCTGGGCAAGCGAGTACGCGGTGGCCAAGATCGGCCCCTTTCCGGCCGCTCAGTTTCCGACGGCAAACGAGAACGTCCCGGGGCAATGAGAATCGAACCTGTCACAACGGCACAGCTGTGTGTGGCGAACTGCCCTCGCTGAAGACTCGCGGAAGTGAAGATCGAGCTATCACACAATCCATGAGGATGCTCGCGGGTATAGAGAGAAGAGGGTCCGCACTTCCTCCCCCGTCGGTGGATGCATCATGAATCGCCCCGGGATTGTCGGAGGCTCCCAATCGTGAGAGTAGCTGTGTTGAAGGTCAAGGGATGGATAACGAGGGCGCGTGCCAGTGCTGACCGCTCTTCATCATCGCGTTGAGGATGGTCAGCAGTCGGCGCATGCACGCGGTCAGCGCGAGTTTCGCTGGTTTGCCCGCTGCCGTGAGGCGCTCGTAGCAAACGCGCAGCACTGGGTTGAAGCGTCGCGCTGCCAGCGCGGCCATGTAGAGCATCGTACGCACTTCGGCGCGACCTCCCCAGCAGGCGCGAGTGCCGCGAAAGCGGCCGGAATCGCGCGCCAAGGGTGCGACGCCGACGAGCTTGGCGATCTCGCGACGCGATAGTCGGCCAAGCTCGGGGAGCTCCGCAATGAGCATCCGTGCCGTGTGCGGTCCGACGCCGGGCACGGATTGCAGCAATGCGTCCTGCGCCAGCCAGCGTGGGCTCCGCTGGATTTCGCGATCAAGATCCTCGGTCGCGTTGCTCAGTGCCCGCTCGAGGTACCCGATGTGCGACGCGATGCTTTCTCGCACGCTTGCGCGCGCGTGGGCGGCGCGCTGGCGCTCCCCCTTGAGCATGGCGACGAGCTGGCGACGCCGGTCGACGAGTGCGGCGAGATCCTGCGTCGCCGCGTCGGGGAAAGGACGAGCAACGGGCTGAATGCGAGCGGCATAGCGGGCCAGCACGGCCGCATCGAGTCGATCGGTCTTCGCCAGTTGGCCGATGCTGCGGGCGAAGTCGCGGACTTGGCGCGGGTTTACGACCACCACCGGCAGCCCCGCGTGCGCCAGCGCGCCCGTGACCGCCTGATGGTAACGAGCTGTTGGTTCCAGGACGATGCCCTTCAGCGACAGCGTCGCAAGCTGTGCGACCAACCCAGCGATGCCGGCCGCATCGTTCGCGACCTGCCATGCGGCGCCGCCCTCGACGGCCACGTCCAACGTCCTGGCGCTCACGTCAATGCCGATGTAGCACATCGCTACCTCCTGTAGCTCGTGTGGTGATGATCGCGATCGCCCGGCCTTGTCCAATACGGGATCGAGCCCCCAGTAGCTGTTCGGGCTTACAGCGATCAAGTCAGCGGTGCTCCAACTCTCACACGGGCTTGGGTGACCCCGGGATGGGACGAGCTGCCGCTGTCCTGAAGATGCTCGCGAGACACGAGGAGACATACAAGGATGGCAGCATGACAAAACGGGTGCGGTTTTCTCCTGAGGTCAAGGAGCGCGCAGTGCGACTGGTGCGCGAGCATCAGGCAGAGTACGAGACGCAGTGGGGGGCGATCACCTCGATCGCGAGCAAGATTGGGTGCGCCGCGGAGACGCTGCGACTCTGGGTGCGGCGAGCGGCGCGCGATGCCGGGCAGCGACCCGGGCTCACCACCGAGGAGCAGCAGCGATTGAAGCACTTGGAGCGGGAGAACCGCGAGCGGCGGCGCGCGAACGAGATCTTGCGCAAGGCATCGGCGTATTTCGCTCAGGCGGAGCTCGACCGCCACGGGCGATGATGGTGGCGTTCCTCGACGCCCATCGCCGGGCGTACGGAGTCGAGCCGATCTGCGCAGTGCTGCCGATCGCTCCGTCGACCTACTATGCGGCGAAGGCGCGCGAGCGGGACGCGACGCGGCTTCCCGCGCGCACGCAACGGGATGCGGTGCTGCGCGAGGAGATCACGCGCGTGTGGCGGGCGAATCATCGCGTGTACGGCGTGCGGAAAGTGTGGCGCCAGCTCGGACGCGAAGGGATCCGCACCGCACGGTGCACGGTCGCGCGACTGATGCACGCCGAGGGTCTGCGGGGCGTTGTGCGCGGCCGTCGGGGACGGACCACGATCCCGGATGTCGTGGCAGAGCGCCCGCGCGATCTGGTCGCGCGCACCTTCGTGGCGACCCGTCCGAATCAGTTGTGGGTCGCGGACTTCACGTACGTGGCCACCTGGCGGGGCGTCGTGTACGTCGCGTTCGTGATCGACGTGTTCTCCCGGCGGATCGTCGGGTGGCGGGCGAGTGCGTCGATGCGGACGGACCTCGCGCTGGATGCGCTCGAGCAAGCGGTGTACGACCGCGAGATCGATGGGCGACTCGTGCATCACAGCGATCGCGGCTCGCAATATCTGTCGATCCGCTATACCGAACGACTGGCGGAGGCGGGCATCGAAGCATCGGTCGGCAGCCGAGGCGATGCGTATGATAACGCGCTCGCCGAGTCCGTGATCGGGTTGTACAAGACGGAGGTGATCCGCCACGCCGGGCCGTGGCGTGGGTTGGAGGACGTCGAGTTCGCGACGCTGAAATGGGTCGCGTGGTTCAACACGTGCCGGTTGCTCGAACCGCTCGGCTACCTTCCCCCAGCAGAGTTTGAGGCGCAGTTTGATCGGCTCGGCATGGCACCAGCAACCACTGGGGCACTCAACTAACTGAGTCTCCGATAAACCCGGGGCGGTTCACCCGACATGTTGCGTCCTCTCGCACGCCACACAAATGCGCTATTTGGCGTTTCCCGGATAAGGGGGCCACACTCCTTTGCAGCCGAGCTCAAGATTGCTTTTCACGGTGTGCGCAAGCATCCATGCGGCGCGATTGGATACTACGATTCCATACTTCCCGGCGGTGGAAATTCGGACAACCGGATCAGCTTTCGAGGTCAAGCCGCTCCGCCACAGCGCAGACGCCGTGGTGCTATTGGCTTGCCAAGCTACCATTTCATCGTATGTGAGAACTAAAAGTTCAAAGTTGCCGTTCACCCCCTCAGCTTCACCCGCAACCGCGCAGCGCGAACCGCTCGGCACCGAAAACTCGACGAGCTTGTATCCACC
>JBDSHG010000099.1:0-31274 GCA_039918615.1 Gemmatimonadaceae bacterium
ACGAACGGAGAGATGCGCGACCTGCTGCCCGAGCTAATGAACGGGCGCCTCGATGCGATGCCGCAGCTGGCCGTGGAGGCGCACGTCATCGAGTGCGAGGAGTGCGCGGAGGAGCTGGAGCTGCTGCGCGCGCTGCGACCGGTTCTCATACGCGGGCCGGTGGTCGACGCGGCGAAGATTGCGACGGCAGTTCGGACGCAGGTGCCTGCGCAACGCCGCGCGAATCGGCGCGCGATGTCGAGGCGCCTCGCGATCGCGGCCGCCGCGTTGCTGGGCGTGAGCGCGATCGGATACGCGATCGCGGTGCGCGGGCGGACCGTGGCGCCGGAGGTTGCAGAGGTGCAGATGCCGCGTACGGTCACGAGGGACAGCGCGGATACCGCGGTGATTGCAGCACCAACGCCGGGGCATGCGCGCGCGCCGTCGGCGCTGCGCCCCCTAGCGGCGCCCTCACCCGAGCAGCAGGTCGCCGTCGCGCCGCCGCACACTGTGACGTCCACCAGCGCGACGACGACCGTGGCGAGCGTCGGCATGCTCGGCAATCTTTCCGACCTTTCAGACGACGACGTGCGCGCGCTGACGGCTTCGCTCGACGGCATTTCGTCTGTCCCCGATGCCGATCCTTCACCCGACATCGATCCACTCGGCGCGACGATCGACGATCAATCTGGCGGAGGCGCACGATGAGGTGCCGCGGAGTTACGCTTGTCGCGCTTGCGTGTGGATTGGCCTTGCCTGCTGCGGCGCAGGGCGGCGTCGACAGCACGCAACGGCCGGCCGTACAGGCGCTGCAGCGGCGCGTGCTCGAGGTGGTACAACGCACGCTCGGTGCGACCGATGATCAGATGCGCCAGCTCGTCGCGGTGAATCGCAGCTACGAGGGCGAGCGGCGCGAGTTGAATCAGAAGGATCGCGAGGCGCGAAAGACGATTCGCGCCGAGGTGCTGCGCGATGCGGATGCCGACCAGAACACGGTGTCGCGCATGCTCGACGCGCTGGTCGATGTGCAGCGGCAGCGGCTCGACGTCTTCGCGCGCGAGCAGCGGGACCTCGCGCGCTTTCTCACGCCGGTGCAGCGCGCGAAGTACGCAACGCTGCAGGAGGGGCTGCGGAAGAAGGTCGAGCAGCTACGACAGCGGCGGCAGGAGAACGGTCTCGCGCCGGCAGAACGGCGCCGCCTGCGCCAGCTTCGGCGCATGGGAGACTCGACGAGCTGAGCTTCTCCGGTACCGATGTCGGCACGCGCGCTCGTCGCAAGCACGCCCGCCACGCGGGGATCGACGGATCAACCCGGAAGCTCTACCAAGGTCGGGCGGGACGGCGCGATTACAATAGCTGATGCAAGGGGAAACCGGGACGAACTGAATTCGCCTCACACAGTACGCGCTGCCCCACTGCCCATACATGAAGTTGAAATGAAGCCACTCCGATCTGCGTCCACTCGTCGCGGTGCCGCAGTCACCGTCGTTGCGCTGCCTGGTGTCGCCCTCACCGTGGCTGCCTGCTCCGGCGGCGACTCCACCAGCCCACCGCCCGGGCACCAGGATGTGTGGAGTGCAGTCGTCAGTCGAGGCTGGACGATCGGCGCGGAAAGCGAGGTATTTAAGTGTTACGGCGCACAGGTCTCCGCCAACGAGTGCATCACGGGGTTTCGGCTTGCGTCGCCGTCGGCGGCGCAGACCGAGCTCTTCGTCTTCGTGATGGACTCGCCTCCCACATCGATATCCGGTCGGCACCGGGGGATCGTACGATTTCCTGGCGTGCGCCCGTGGTGCCGGCCTCGATTTCAGGCGACCCGAGTCGTGAGTAGCGCGGCGCTGCGTGACAGCGGCAGGTAACAGCCTCGAAAGGATCGACGAAAGCGAATGGCGGAATCGCCGGGCGAGCAACTCGCCCGGCGATTCTCTTTACGGGGGCGACGATTGCGCGCGCACGTGTCGCGTCGGCAACGTTCGCGCGGGCATCGATGATGGAAAATGGTGCCCCGCCCATCTACCGCCGCGATTCCTCATCCGACCACACCGTGACCGCACACCTTCGTCGTCTCGTTTCCGTCATCGCGATTTCCGCGGCGCTCGCACCATCGCTCGTTTGCGCGCAGGCCGCGCGCACCACGGGCCGTATCGGCGCGTACACGCCACCAAAGGTCTGGCCGCAGCGCACGCGAACGTTCGACTTGCTGCACCAGCGCATCGCGGTCAGCTACGATCTCGACAAGCGCAGCGTCGCCGGCGAGGTCGAGACGCGGCTCGTCGTGACGGCGGCGCCGACGGACACGATTCGCCTCGATGCGTCGCAGCTGACTATCGACGCGGCCACCGACGCGAAGGGCACGAAGCTCAAATACACCTTCGACACCAGCAGCGTCACCGTGCATCTCGCGCGGCGCGCGAAGATCGGCGACACCGTCGTCTTCTCGCTCCGCTACCATGGACTGCCGGAGCGCGGGATGTACTTCGTGCCGCGCCGGCGCGTGATGTGGACGCAGGGCGAGGCGATCGAGACGCCGTCATGGGTGCCGACCTACAACGCGCCGAACGACAAGACGACGTGGGAGATTCTCGTCACCGCCGACACCGGTGTGAGCGTGCTCTCGAACGGGCGGCTCGTCGAGGTCACCAACGCTGCAGGCGGCGCGAAGAAGATCTGGCACTGGTCGCAGGAACTTCCGGCGTCGACGTACATGTACTCGATCGTTGCGGCGAAGTTCAGCATCCTCCGTGACAACTGGCGCGGGATCCCCGTCGAGTACTGGGTCGCGTCCGACACGGTGAACGCCGGCTGGCGCACCTTCGGCGAGACGCCGTCGATGATCGAGATCTACAGCCGCACACTCGGCGTGAACTTTCCGTGGGCGAAGTACGATCAGGCGGTGATCCCGGACTTCACCTACGGCGGGATGGAGAACGTCTCCGCCACGACGCAGACCGATCTCGCGCTGCACGGCGCGGGCGCCGAGCCGGAGGGGAGCGGGCGCGGGCTGGACGCGCACGAGCTCGCGCACCAGTGGTTCGGCGACCTCACGACCACTGCGACGTGGGCGCACGCGTGGCTCAACGAGGGGCTCACGACCTACATGGAGTCGGTGCAGAACGAGAAGAGCCGAGGATGGGAGGCGGGACAGCTCAGCTGGATCGAGCAGCAGCGCCAGGCGCGCGATGCGGATCTGAACGAGGACCGCCCGCTCGTGTACGGCGACGACAAGGGACGCGATCCCATCCAGCTCTTCTTCTCCGGGCACATCTATCCGAAGGGAGCGCAGCTCGCGCACCAGCTCCGGCGCCTGCTCGGCGACTCCGTGTTCTGGGCCGGGATGCATCGTTTTCTCACCGACAACGCTTATAAGCCAGTCGAGACTGCAGACTACGCGATCGCGATGGAGAAGGTCTCGGGACGTGATCTCGACTGGTTCTTCGACCAGTGGGCCTATGGCATCGGCTATCCGAAGGTCTCGCTCACGCGCGCGTGGGATCCGTCCGCAAAAAAGCTGACGATCACGCTTCGGCAGACGCAGAAGATCGACGCGACGCACCCGTTCTTCCGCTTTCCGGCTACGGTACGAATCGTCACGCGCGTCTCCGTGGTACGCCACGAGATCGTGATGACGAAACAGAACGAGCGGTTTGCGATCTCGCTGCCGTCCGCACCGATCACCTTTCGTTTCGACGAGGGAGGGTGGCTGCTCGGTACGGTGAAGACGGATCACACGCCGGAGGAGCTGAGCGAGCTCGCGAAGCACGATCTCGATCTGTCGGCGCGGTGGTGGGCACTCACGACGCTCGACAGCTCGTCGTCGCCGGCGGCGCGCGATGCGCGGCGGTTCGTCGCGCTCAACGAGCGCGTGCCTGAGCTGCGCGAGGAGGCCATTCGCCAGATCGGGACGCATGATGCGCGCGCGAGCGCGAATCTGCTGCACGCCGCGCTCGGCGATGAGTCGAGTCTCGTGCGCGCGGAGGCGATTCGCTCGTTGTCGATCGGCGAGAGCGCAGCGATCCAGCCCGAGGCGGTGCGCCTGATCGGCACCGATCCGAGCTTCTTCGTGCAGGCAGCGGCGCTCAGCGTCTACGACCCATCGATCGCGAAGGAGGGAACTGCTCTTCTCGTGGACCGCATCGCCCATGGTGGCTCGCACGGCGTGCGCATCGCGGCAGCGGAGCAGCTGTCACGCGAGCCGGACGCGGCGGGGCTCGATGCGCTCGAGTCGATGACGGCGGAGAAGGAGACGCGTGCCATTCGCACCACCGCGCTCACGCTGCTGACGCGCTGGCCCGACAAGTCGCGCGCGGTGAGTGTGGCGACGCGCTATCTCAACGACGGCGATCCGCTGTTCGCAGTCGCGGCGGCGGGTGCGCTGGGGCGCATCGGCGGGGACGCGGGGATCGCGACGTTGCGCCGCGCGCTTGCGAGCGAGACGCGGGTGACGGTGAAGGCGGCGATTACGAACGCGCTGGGTGGCGCTGATTGACGTGTATGCGCCCATCGGGTCACCCTAGCGCCTGCACCATGCCGCCGAAGATGGTGCCGAGCGGGCCGATGACCGCGAGCGCGATCTGATACCAGCGAGGCTGCTTGTTCCCCATCTGCACTGCGGAGACGACGGCGAGCACGAAGACGATCCCCGCGAGCGCGCACGCGTGCGCGAGCGGCGCGCGCGGCGCAATCAGCGCAGCGACGAAGCCGCCGATCATCGCGGCGCCAAAGCTGTAAACCAGATTCGTGTAGAGATAAGTCGCGTTCGGCTTGCCCACCGTTCCCATCCACTCGGGCGCCTTCCGCTTGACGAGCACCGTCAACGCGATGACGACGGCCGCCATCGACGCGTAGCCGGCGACGATGGCAATGATGCTTCGAACGATCGATGGCATGCGACTCCGGAAGCGGTGACGCGGCGAAGTTATGGCGTCGACCGAGACCGTGCAACGCGGCTCGCAGCCCATTGATTTTATGTGGCTCGCGTACCGTCCGTTCCCACTCGATCGCCTGATTACGGTCGGACTACGACTCCCTCGCGATAACTCTCCTTCGACGGCACGCGTCGCGCCTGCGGCGTGATCACGAGCTCGATCGAGATTCTGCGGGGTGAGTGCACGTGCTGCACGATGGTGTTCGCCAGCTTCTTCGCCGCGATCGGATTGATCGTCCTGCCTGCAATGGTGCTCGTAGGCGGGGGCGGCACTACGTACGAGATCCGAGGCATGAAGGTCTCGCGCGCGGAATTCATGCGGCGAGAGGGTGTGTTTCTCGCCGTCTTTCCCATCGTTGTGATCTTCATGGGTCTCATAGCTTATGGACTCTACGACCAACGACCCTGGACCCGTCGGTTGTTGGCCTGGTACTGGCCTTGCGTCGGCGTTTTTTTCCTGGCGGCACCGTGCACCTTCGACCCGATGAGGTGGCCCGAAGCGATCAGCGTGTTCGTCGAATGTGCCGCCTTCTCCCTCCTCGCCTGCTGGTACCTCTATCGCAAGCGCTCCGTGGTTGGCTACTACGAAACCCTCGAGCAAGCGAAGCGGGACGCTTCCCGTGACGCGAGCGCCCCCACACTCCCAACGTCCACCGCGTGAAAACAGCCACCGTTGGACGAACCCCGCCGTCCATGCTAACCTTACGTGCCGCGGGCACACGTTTTCGGCACCACCAGCGACCGTAGCCGCTCGCGCGGGTACAATCGCAGCACGTGGGGTAGCACCAACACTCGCCCGAGTGGCGGAATTGGTAGACGCGCTGCACTCAAAATGCAGTGGCTTTCGGGCCATGCGGGTTCGAGTCCCGCCTTGGGCACTTCGTTCGGAGCATTTTCGATGGAATTCCGGGTTACCGCACGCCGCGCGCAGCCGGACACGGCCGACGCGCCCCTGCTCGTTCTCACGCTCCCCTCGAGCGCCACGCTCACGCCCGTTCTCACCGCGGTCGACACCGCCCTCGGCGGCTCGCTCAAGCGCTCCCTCGACCGCAAGGATTTCCGCGGCTCGCGCGACGAGACGCTCTTTCTCGCCGGTGGCGCCAAGGGGCCGCAGCGCGTTCTCCTGATCGGACTCGGCAAGCCCGCGAGCATCCCCGCGGCGCTCAAGCGCGCCGCGAGCGTCGCATCGCGACAGGCGCGCAAGGCCGGCGCCCCCTCGCTCGCGTGGTTCGCAGACGATCAGAGTGAGGCGGCGATCGAAGCCGTCGCAGTCGGTCTCACGATGGGCGCGTGGGAGTACACCACCACCCGCAGCGCTCCGCCAGAGGATGAGCGCAGGGCGCCCCTCGAGAGCGCGCAGATCCTCGTGTCCGATGAAGCCGCGGCCGCGAGTGCCGTGAAGCGCGGCGTCGCCATCGGCGAAGGGATCAACCTCGCGCGCCAGCTCGGCATGCTCCCCGGGAATATCTGCACCCCCGATTTCCTCGCGAACACCGCGCGCGACATCGCGAAGCGTCGCGGGATGACCGCCACCATCCTCGGCCGCGCCGAGATGACGGCGGAGAAGATGGGATCGTTTCTCGCCGTTGCGCAGGGCACGCCGCAGGATCCGAAGCTGATCGTTCTCGAGCACAAGAAGGGGAAGGCGGGAAGCAAACCCGTCGTCCTCGTTGGCAAGGGACTCTGCTTCGACTCCGGCGGCATCTCGATCAAGCCGGCGCAGGGAATGGAGTACATGAAGTTCGACATGTGTGGCGCCGCCGGCGTGCTTGGCGCGATGGACGCGATCGGCGCACTCGATCTCCCGATCAACGTCGTCGGCCTCGTCGGCAGCACTACCAACATGCCGTCGGGCGAAGCGATGAATCCGGGCGACGTCGTGCAAAGTCACTTGGGCAAGTTCATCGAGATCGTGAACACCGATGCGGAAGGACGGCTCGTCCTCGCGGATGTGCTCTCGTACGCGCGTCGCTTCGATCCCGCCGCAGTGATCGATGCCGCGACGTTGACTGGTGCATGCGTCGTCGCGCTCGGCCACTTGGCCAGCGGCGTGTTCGGCAATGATCAGGCGCTCGTCGATGAGGTGCTGGCCGCCGGCAAGTCGTCGGGCGACACGGGGTGGCAGCTCCCGCTCTTCGACGACTATAAGGAATTGATCCTCACCGATGCCGCCGACATCAAGAATACGGGCGGTCGCGCGGCAAGCGCGATCTCGGCCGCGATGTTCCTGAAGGAATTCGCGGAGACCTTCCCGTGGGTGCATATGGACATCGCCGGCACTGCGTATTCGGAGACGGATTTGGGCTTCATCCCCAAGGGACCGACCGGCGTCCCCGTCAGTCTCTTCGTCGATTTCGTACGGGGGAGGGCACACTGACCTCCGTCGCCGCGCTCCGGCGCGGCTGCGTGACGGGGGCGCTGCTCGCGATGACCCTCGCGCCGGGGGTGCGCGCGCAGCAAGTGCAGCGCGACACCACGGCGTATCCCGATTCGGTGCAATCGCGCAAGCCGCCTGCATCGACGAAGGCGCTCGGCGACACCATCAGTGCGAAGCCGGACTCGCTGCATCCCCAGCAGGATTCGCTCAAGGCCGCGGTGGGCGACACGGTCATCGGCGACAGCATCACCGTGCTTGGGCTGCACCCCGGCGACTCGACCACCAAGATTCCGAAGGACACGCTCAAGGCGCCGATCGCGCATGCGCAGCTGCCGCCGGTGCTCGGCGTCGGCGATCAATTCAGCTGGACGCGCGACGAGATGTTCGCCACCGGCGCACTCACGCTCACGCAGCTGCTGGAGTTCATCCCCGGTGTGACGACGCTGACCACGGGAAACATCGCGTCGCCGCAGTTCGCCGCCTACGCAGGGAATCCCGGCCGCGTGCGCGTCTTTCTCGACGGCATGGAGATCGACAACCTCGATCCGCGTGCCGGCGGTGCGCTCGATCTTGCCGAGCTGCAGCTCTGGTCGCTCGAGGCGGTGACGGTCGAGCGAGGAGCGGATGAGCTTCGCGTCTACTGCCGCACCTGGTCGGTGACGCGCACGACCACATCCACGCGCATCGACTATCTCACCGGCGATCAGCGCACGAATCTCTATCGAGCGTTCTTCGGCAAGCGCTACGAGCACGGTGAGCTGTTGCAGGTGGGCGGCCAGAGCTACGGCACGTCGTCGGACCAAGCGGTGGGTGGCGGCAATGAGCTCTCGCTCTTCGCGCGGCTCGGGTGGGCGAACAAGAGCTGGAGCGTCGACGGCTACTACATGCACGCGGATCGCACGCGCGATCTGCGACTGCTGGACATCGAAACCGATATCCTCGAGCCCGCGATTCCGCGTCAAGATCGCAAACGCTCGGACATGTACTTCCGCGCGGGTTACGGTACGCCCGACAGTGGCGTGTGGGCGCAGGCGATGGTGGCACACTCGACGTTCGAGGAGCATTCGCCGTTCAGCGCCCTCGTGCATCTCCCGCTGGATTCCGCCGACACGTCGCGCACGAGCACGCAGTACATCGTCACCGGCGGGTTGACGCGATGGGGGCTGCGGCTGAGCGGAGCCGAGCGCTATCACCAGCTGCTGACGGGCGGAGTGAGCGCGACCGAGCTGCGCGCGAGCTTCGAGCACCGGCTGCTCGCGCTTTCGTTGTACGCGGAGCGACGAGGCGCCGACAGCAGTTCGACCGAAGAGGCGACGGCGCGATTGACTCCACTCCCGTTTTTTGCCGTCTCGGGAACGGTCAGCCGACGACACGGGGGCACGGCGTTCGGCGATGAGAACGAGCTCTCGGCGCGACTCGAGGCGGGGCTCAAATTCCACGAAGCGTGGTTCACCGCGGGACTCTGGCGGCGGGCCCGGGCGGTGGTGCCGGGGCTCATCGCCTTCGATACCGCATTCAAGAATGAGCCGACGGTGGCCGCCACGGGGCCCTTTGCGACGATCCGCGGCAAAGTGTGGCGAGACATCGGGCTGAACCTCTGGGCGGTGCGCTGGGATAGTCCGGGGTACTACCGGCCGCAGCTTCAGTCGCACGAGGAGCTCTACATCGATACCCAGTGGCTACAGCGCTTCCCGTCGAAGCACTTCAGGCTGGTCGCCGGGATCGCACACGAGTATCGGCAGGATGTGATGTTCCCGACGTCGAATACCATGGAGTCGCTCTCCGACCCCAACGGGATCGTCGCCCTTTTCAGCCATGCGATCGTCGGCCGGATCGAGTTCCACATCCTCGACGCCACGATCTTCTTCAATTCCTACTCTGGGGTTTCGCCGACGCGAGTCGAACAGGTACGCGGTTATCGGCTGCCGCCGCAACGCCTCGAATACGGCGTTCGCTGGCAGTTCTGGAATTGACAAGCTCGTTGTGGCGTCATAACTTACACGATTCCACATGATACGAAGCATGACGGGCTTCGGGGCGGCGGCGGGCCCCATCGGATCGCAGCAGGTGACGCTCGAGCTGCGCACGGTGAACCACCGCTTCTTCAATCCGAGCATCAAGCTGCCGGGCGCGCTTTCGCAATGGGAAGGCGAGCTGCGCGAGCAGCTTCGGAAGGGCGTCGCCCGCGGTCACGTCACGGCAACCGCACGAGTCGAGCGCGCCGCGTCCGGAATGCAGGAGATCGACGAACAGAAGGTTGCGCGCTACGCCGAGCTCCTGCGGGGCATTCGCCAGCGCCACAGTCTGGACGGACCGGTGGATCTGGCGACGATCTTCCGCTTTCCGGACGTGCTGGCGTCGGAGCCCGATCAGGAGAACGCGGGGACGGCGGCCGACGTGCAGAAGCTGGCAGGGGACGCGATCGATGCGCTGACGCGCATGCGTGAAATCGAAGGCGCGCGGCTCGCGGCGGTGCTCGAGGACCGAATCTCGACGGTCGAGCGCGCGTTGAGCCGGATCGCGGCGAGGGCGCCGGAGCGGCTCGTGGCGGAGCGGGAGCGGCTCAGGAAGTCGGTGAGGGAGCTGACGGAGGGTGTGGATCTCGACCAGCAGCGACTCGCGCAGGAGATCGCGCTGCTCGCAGACCGGCTCGATGTCAGCGAAGAGGTGGATCGCTTTCGCTCGCACGTTTCCGCGTTTCGCGAAACGCTCGCGAGTGGTAAGAAGGAGCCGGTTGGAAAGCGTCTCGGATTTCTGCTGCAGGAAATGCTGCGCGAGGCGAACACCACCGGCAGCAAATCGAAGGATGCCGCGATGCTGCACGACGTCGTCGCGGTAAAGGAAGAGTTGGAGCGGATCGCCGAGCAGGTGGAGAACATCGAATGAAGATGTTCCCGGTCATCCTCTCGGCACCGTCGGGCGGTGGCAAGACTACCATCGCCCGCCGTTTGCTCGATGTTCGGCAGGATGTCGGCTATTCGGTGAGCTGCACTACTCGCCCGCCGCGCAGTGATGAAACCGAAGGGCTGGACTATTATTTTCTCTCCACCGGCGAGTTCCTCGCGCGGCAGCAGCGCGGTGAGTTCGCTGAGAGTGCAGAGGTGCACGGCAATCTGTACGGCACGTTGCGCTCGGAGGTCGAGCGCGTTCTGAAGCTGGGGCACCACGTCATCATGGACATCGATGTCCAGGGGGCAATGCAATTCCGGAGCGCCTTTCCGGAGTCGGTGCTGGTGTACGTGCTGCCGCCGTCGGGCGAGATTTTGCTGGACCGGCTGCGCGGACGCGGAACGGAAACGCGCGAGACGCTCAAGCGACGGCTGCTGAGCGCACTCGTGGAGCTGCAGGCGGTGCAACGATATCAGTACGTAGTCGTGAACCATGATCAGAATCATGCGGCGGCGAGCGTCTCGCGCATCATCGATGCGGAGGGGCTGCGCAGGGAACGGCTGCAGAACGTCGAACGCGATGTACGCTCGATCATCGAGCGGCTGGAACTGGAGCTGGACACTCAAAGCGAGGAGCACTAGATGCAGGTCTTCACCCCGATCGAAGTCGCAAAGCATGCGGCCAATAAGTACCTCGGTGTTCTGGTGGCGGCGAAGTACGCGCGCATCCTCAACGAGTTTCCGCGCATGAGCTCGGAGATTCACGAGAAGAAGCTGACGACGAAGGCGCTCGAGGAGCTCACGAGCGAAGAGTCGATCAAGTATCACGTCGTGCCCCGGCGCGGCCGCTAACAGCGGCGCACTCGTGAGACCGTTCGAAGGCCGCCGCATCCTGCTGGGCGTCACGGGCGGGATCGCCAGCTACAAGTCCGCATGGCTCGCGCGCCTCCTCTCGCAGGAGGGCGCGGCGGTGGATGTCGTCATGACACGCGCCGCCACCGAGTTCATCGCGCCGCTCACCTTCGAGGCGCTCACCGGGCGCCCCGTGCACACGGCGCTGATCGCCCAGGGGCACGCGCTCGATCACATCAAGCTCGCCAAATCCGCGGACGCGATCGTCGTCGCCCCCGCGACCGCGGACTTCTGCGCGCGCGCCGCGCATGGCCGCGCAGACGATCTCCTCGCCGCCATTCTGCTCGCCACCGAGGCGCGCGTGCTCATCGTCCCCGCGATGAACGACCGCATGTGGGCGCACCCGCAAACTCGCTTGAATTCAAGACATTTACGCGAGATCGGCTACGGTGTGCTCGATCCCGAGGTCGGCGCGCTCGCGGCGGGCGAGGGAAGTGGCGAGGGGCGCATGCCCGAGCCGGAGACCATCGTCGCACACGTCGCGCGCATGCTCGACGATGCCTCGTTCACGGGCACGCACGTCGTCGTCACCGCAGGGCCCACGCGCGAGCTCGTCGATCCCGTGCGCGTGCTCTCGAACCGGAGCAGCGGACGCATGGGTGTCGCGCTCGCCTCGGCCGCGTGGCGGCGCGGCGCGACCGTCACGCTGATCGCGGGCCCGCTCGAGATCGCGCCGCCCGTCGGGCCCGCGCTCGTGCGCGTCGAGAGCACCGAGGAGATGTCGGCCGCCGTACAGAAGGCCGCCTGCACCGCCGACGTCCTCATCATGGCCGCGGCACCCGCGGATTTTCGCGCGGTCGAAATGGCGAGCGCCAAGATCAAGAAGGGGGATGCGGCGCCGTCGATCGAGCTCGCTCCCACACCGGACATTCTGCGCGAGAGCGCGCCGTACATGCGCGCGGGTTCCGTGCGCGTGGGTTTCGCGCTCGAGACCCATAATGGCATCGCCAATGCGAAGCAGAAGCTCGAGTCGAAGTCGCTCGACCTCATCGTGCTCAATGATGCGCTCGAGCCGGATGCCGGCGTCGGCGTGGAGACGAATCGCGTCACGATCATCTCGCGCAACGGCAACGCCGAGGAGATTCCATTGATGCTCAAGCGCGAGATCGCGGACATCATACTCGACCGCGTGCTCGACGCGGCGCGGCGCGGCGCCCATGAGCGCTGAGGAGCTGCTCCGGCGCTACCTCGAGCAGCGCCGGGACATGGGGGAGACGGAGCTCGTGCTCGACGGACTCTCCGTGGAAGAGGTGATGAAGCTCGTCGGCATCAAGCGTGGCAGGCGAGCGTCTCCTGTGGAGCGCGAGAGGCCGCTGGCGGCCGAGGTGGAGGGGCGGAGCTCGGTGGGCGAGCCGGCGTCCGCTGGATGGCGGGATGCGCTACGGGCGGCCGAATCCGGCGCAGCGGAGCCGCCGCCGCGACTGCCGCGGTCGGCGCCATTCGAGCAGCAGGTGTTTGCAGAGCCCGCGCCCGCTCCCTCGTCGGTGCCAAATGCGCCCGCAGCCCCGGGCCTCATCGTCGGCTCGGAGAACGGCGAGCGCATCCCCGGCGAGATCGGCGCCGCCACCGATCTCGCGCAGCTCGCGGAGCTGATCAGGCGCTGCACCCGCTGCGATCTCTATAAAACGGCCACGAACGCCGTCCCCGGCGAGGGTAACCCGCACGCCGGGTTCATGTGCATCGGTGAAGCTCCGGGCGCTCAGGAAGACGCCTCCGGACGACCCTTCTTTGGACAGGCCGGCCAGCTACTGACGAAGATTCTTCAGGCGGTTAACTTGTCGCGGGAAGAGGTCTTCATCCTCAACGTCCTGAAGCATCGGCCGCCGGGGAATCGAAATCCGCTTCCTGAAGAGATCAACGCCTGCCGTCCGTATCTGGTCCGGCAGGTGGAGCTCGTCGCCCCGAAAGTCATCCTCGCCCTCGGCACCTTCGCCGCTCAGTCGCTGCTCGAGACCAAGCTGTCGATCGGCAAGCTGCGTGGCTCGGTTCACCGCTATCACGGCATCCCCGTGATCGTCACCTATCATCCGGCCGCGCTGCTCCGCAATCCGGCGTGGAAGCGGCCAACATGGGAAGATGTCCAGCTCGCTCGAAGAATCCTCGACGACGCCAGCGCGTGATCCGTTCCGCGACCGCACCGCTCCCCGCGCCCCTGAGGCTGAACAGGCGGTGATCGCAGCGATGCTCATGGACACGGACGCGATCCTCCGCGCCAGTGAGCACGTTGACGACACGATGTTCTACGACGAGCGCCATCGCCGGATCTTCCGCGCGATGATCGCCATCTCGCAGCGCTCCGAGGTCGTCGATCCCGTTACGCTCGGCAACGAGCTCCTGCGCCGCGGCGAGCTCGATGCCGCCGGCGGCAAGGAGTACATCGGCGAGCTGATCGACGCGGTGCCCACCGCGGCGAACGTCGAGTATCACGCGAAGATCGTGAAAGAGAAGGCGCTCCTGCGCCGCCTCATCGAGACCTCCACTGGAATCATCACCGAGGCCTACCAGGGGCGAACGACGGTCGAGGAGCTGCTCGACGACGCGGAGCAGAAGATCTTCCAGGTGAGCCAGCAGCGCGGCATGCAGGGCTTCACGCGCGTGAAAGAGCTCATGTGGCCGACGATGGAACGCATCGAGGCGCTGCAGCGCGGTGGCAAGACGGTCACCGGCGTCGCGAGCGGCTTTACCGATCTCGACGAGCTCACCTCCGGCTTCCAGCCCGCCGATCTCGTCATCGTCGCCGCGCGACCATCGATGGGAAAGACCGCGCTCGTCCTCAACATCGCGCAGTACGCCGCCATCGAGAAGAACGTCCCCGTCGCGCTCTTCTCACTGGAAATGAGCAAGGAGTCGCTGGTGCAGCGCATGCTCACCGCCGAGGGGCGCGTCGATGCGCAGAAGATGCGCAAAGGCTTGCTCCGCGACGAAGACTATTCGCGCCTCGCGCGCGCGGCTGGAATCCTGAGCGGCGCGCCGATCTGGATCGACGACTCCGCCGGCATCACGCTGCTCGAGATCCGCTCCAAGGCGCGCCGCCTCAAGGCCGACCAGGACATCGGGATGGTCGTCATCGATTATCTGCAGCTGATTCAGGGGCCCTCATCGTCCGAGAGCCGTCAGCAGGAGATCAGCCAGATCTCGCGCTCGCTCAAAGCGCTCGCGAAGGAGCTCTCGGTGCCGGTGATCGCGCTCTCGCAGCTCTCGCGCGCGCCCGAGCAGCGCGCCGGCGACCATCGCCCGCAGCTCTCCGATCTCCGCGAGTCCGGCGCGATCGAGCAGGACGCCGATCTCGTGATGTTCATCTACCGTCAGGAGGTCTACGACGGCGCAACGGACAAGGACGGCAACTCGCTCGAGGGGCGCGCCGAGGTGATCATCGGCAAGCAGCGCAACGGACCGATCGGACTCGTGAATCTCTTCTTTCACAAGGCGTACACGCGGTTCGAGAACTACACGGCACCGCGGCAGCAATGAACGCCAAAGCGCGCACGGTCTATCGCTGCACGGATTGCGGCGCCGAGCATCCGAAGTGGTCGGGGAAGTGCGACACGTGCGGAGAGTGGAACACGCTCGTCGAGGAGATCGTCGCGGCACGTCCCGCCACCGCCGCGGGGCGCGCCCGCGCCGCGGGTCCGACGCTCGCCTCCGCCGGCAATGCCGCCGTCGCGATGCGGCTCGGCGATCTCCGCGCCTCCGACACGCCGCGCTGGAACACCGGCATCAACGAATTTGATTTTGTTTTGGGCGGCGGAATAGTGCCCGGCTCGATGGTGCTGATAGGCGGCGAGCCGGGAATCGGGAAGTCGACGCTCCTGCTGCAGGTCGCCGCGCGACTCGCGTCGCAGGGACATCGCGCGCTCTACATCTCGGGCGAAGAATCGCCGCTGCAGGTGAAGCTGCGTGCCGATCGTCTCGCCGAGTCATCGGAGAACGTCGAGCTGATCGCGGAGACCGAGCTCGAGACGATTCTCGCAACGGCGGCATCGATGCGTCCGCAGGCGATGTTCGTCGACTCGATCCAGACCATCTTCACCAACGAGCTCGAGGGCGCACCGGGCAACGTCGGACAGGTGCGCGAGTGCGCCGCGCGGCTGATGCGCTTCGCCAAGGAATCGGGGACGGCGGTGTTCGTCGTCGGCCACGTCACCAAGGGCGGAGGCATCGCCGGGCCGAAGACCCTCGAGCACATCGTCGACACGGTGCTCTACTTCGAGGGCGAGGGGTTCCTCGATCAGCGCGTGCTGCGCGCCACCAAAAATCGCTTCGGCGGCGTCGACGAGATCGGCGTTTTCCGCATGACCGCCGGCGGGCTCATTCCCGTCGCCAATCCATCCGAGCTCTTCCTCGGCGATCGACACACGGGTGCGAGCGGCACCGCGGTCACCGCGTTGATGGAAGGGACGCGTCCGTTGCTCGTGGAGGTGCAGGGACTCGCGGCGAAGGCGGGCTTCGGCACGCCGCAGCGCGTCGCCACGGGCTACGATGGTCGGCGGCTCGCGCTGCTGCTCGCGGTGCTCGACAAGCGCGCGGGACTTTCGTTCGCGCAGCTCGATGTCTTCGTCAACGTCGTAGGCGGGCTCAAGGTGCAGGAACCGGCGGGCGATCTCGCAATCGCCGCGGCGCTCGCGTCGAGCGTCTACGATCGCGCACTCCCCGCGGATGCAATTCTCCTGGGCGAGGTTGGTCTTGCGGGCGAGATCCGACCGGTGTCGCAGGCGGAGCGCAGACTCGCCGAGGCGGAGAAGATGGGGATGGGCGTCGCCTATCTCGCGGAGCGGAGCATTCCGCGCCGCGCGCCGAAGGGACTCAGGTGCGTCGGCGTGCAGACGGTGCGCGAGCTGCTCGAGAAGATCTTCGCGTGAGCGATGCGCCCCGAAACGCGAGCCCCGAGGTCATGCGCGACGTCGGCGTCGTCATCGTCGCCGCGGGATCGAGTACGCGAACGGCAGGCGCGGAGCTCAAGCAGTTTCGCTGGGTCGCTGGGAAGCCAATGCTCCTCCACAGCGTGCAACGCTTCATGGAACGCGCTGACGTCGCGCTCGTCGTGTGCGTGCTGCCGAAGTCGCACGCGGGCGATCCGCCGCCGTGGCTCTTCCAGTGCGATGTCGACCGGCTGCTCGTGTCGGTGGGCGGACGCGTGCGCGGCGAGTCGGTGCTGAACGGCCTCGAGGACATGCCGGCCGAGGTGGGCATCGTGCTCGTGCACGATGCGGCGCGCCCGATGGTCGACTCCGACACGATCGAGCGCGTCGTCGCGAAGGCGCGCGAGGGTGTCGGTGCGGTGCCCGGGCTTCCGGCCACCGACACGATCAAGGAGGTGGATGAGAGCGGCGCGATCGTGCGCACGCCGGATCGCACGACGCTGTTCCACGCGCAGACACCGCAGGGCTTCCCGCGCGCTATGATCGAGCAGGCGTACATCCGTGCGAAGGCCGATCGCGTGCAGGCTACCGACGACGCCGCGCTCTGCGAGCGCATCGGCGCGCGTGTCGTCATCGTCGAAGGAAGCGCCACGGGGATCAAGATCACCACCGATGAGGACTTCGCGCGCGTCGATGCATTCGTGAAATTGGTTCGATGACAGTGAGATCATGACCATTGAGCCATTCGTCGTCCCCTTCTGGTCGCCCGCCGAGGTGGCGGCGTCGATCAACGGGACGATCGCGCATCTCGCCGCGCGCAGGGTGCTCGCGTATCCCACCGAGACCGTCTACGGCTTCGGAGGCGCGACCGACTACGACTCCGTCGAGTCGCTCGTGCACATGAAGGGACGCCCTGCAGGGAAGCCGTTCCTCATCCTCGTCGCCTCGAGTGAGATGGTGACGCGACTCGACCTCCGCCTCACCGGCTACGCCGCGCGCCTCGCCGCGCGGCACTGGCCGGGCCCGCTCACCCTCGTGCTGAGCGGCGGCGAGCGACGTCTTCCCGAACGGCTGCGCGGTCCGGAGGGCGGTGTCGCGGTGCGGTGGACGTCGCATCCGAATCTCTCGCGGCTGCTCAAGGCCTACGGTGAGCCGCTCACGTCGACGAGCGCGAATCGTCCCGGCGTGCCGCCCGCGATGACCGCGCGCGAGATCGAAGAGCAGTGGAGCGCGGAGATCGGACGCGGGAATCTTCGCGTGCTCGATGGCGGGCGATTGATCCCGTCGCCTCCCTCGACCGTAGTAGATTGCATGGGTGCGCGGGCTCGCGTGATCCGGCCAGGCGCCATCTCCTCCGCGACATTACGGGAGAGCGTACCGGACCTCATTGGAGATCTGTAGTCCCATGCGAGTGCTCTTCGTGTGCACCGGAAATACCTGTCGAAGCGTCATGGCCGAATATCTGGCGCGGCGCATCGCATCGGATCGCAATATCCCGGTGGAGATCGGGAGCGCGGGCACCGCGGCGTGGGATGGCGCACCCGCGTCGGACGGCGCGCTCCTCGTTTGTCTCGAGCACGAAGTGGATTTGTCGCCGCATCGCGCGCGCCTGCTCACGCGCGAGCTGCTCGAGAGCTACCACCTCGTGCTCGCGATGGGCCCGCACCATCTCGAGCGCATCGAGGCGATCGGCGGGAAGGGACGCACGCACCTTCTCACCTCGTACGGCTCGCGGGGGTCCACCGATCGCCCGATCGCCGATCCGTTCGGCGGCGATCTCGGTCTCTATCGCGAGACCTTCGACGAGCTCGAGCGCGAAATCAATCGCGCCTTCGACCGCCTCGCGGCCGAACGAGCACCGGGCGTCTCGTGATCGCGGGTCCGAGCCGCCTCGTCCTGCTCGGGAATCCCGTCAGTCATTCGCTTTCTCCCGTCTTTCAGAATGCGGCGCTGCGCAGCGAGGGCATTCCGCTCACCTACGAAGCCATCGAGGTGGCCGCCCCCGACCTCGCGCACGTGCTGACGCTGCTGGCTGAAAACAATGCGGCGGGGAACATCACGATTCCGCACAAGGAAGCGGCGGCGGCGCTCTGCGCGCGATTGTCACCCATCGCCGAGCGAGTGGGCGCGGTGAACACCTTCTGGATCGAGGACGATGGATCGATCGCCGGCGACAACACGGATGTCGGTGGCTTCGAGGCGCTCGTGCGCGCGACAATGGACGGGCTTCCGCGCGGACGCATCGCGGTGCTGGGCGCCGGCGGCGCGGCTGCCGCGGCGCTCGCGGCGATCGAGCAGTGGCCGGAATGCGAAGTGACGCTCTACAACCGCAGCCACACCCGGCTCGCGCGCCTCGCGTCGCGCTTCCCGATCGTCACCCGCACGGCGGAGACGGCGGAAGATGCGGTGCAGGGAGCGACGCTGGTGGTGAATGCGAGTGCGTCGGGGCTCGAGGATGAAGTCTTTCCCGTCGCGATCGAGACGCTGCCGTACGCTGCGGCGGTGGTCGACCTCGTGTACCGCCGCGGCGAGACGCCGTGGGTGCGCGCCGCACTCGCGTGTGGGCATCGTGCGAGCGATGGGCTGCCGATGCTGATCGAGCAGGGTGCGCTTTCCTTCGAAAAATGGTTCGGCCGCCCCGCGCCGCGCGCGACGATGTGGGACGCCGTGACGATGCCCGCGGATGCGTGAGCTACCAGTGGTGCGCGCGAGTGCCCGCCAGGGCGCACGCGCGAGCCTGCAGCTGCTCGCACGTGGCATCACGGACCTGCTCCTGCCCCGAAGCTGCGCGGTCTGCGAGCGCGCCGTCGATGCCGGCGAGAGTGCGCTCGTGTGCGGCCGATGCTGGGCGCGCGCGCACGAGCTTCCGCACCCGCGGTGTGAGCGCTGCGGGCATCCGCAGTTGCGCCCGACGTGCAGCTGGTGCGACCAGCTTCCGCCGTTCGTCCGCGCCGCGCGCTCAGCCTACTGGATGCCGGGTGGCACCGCGGGCGCGATCGTGCACGCGCTCAAGTACGGCGGGTGGACAGGCGTGGCGGAAGGGATGGCGAGCCGAATGGCGCGGCTCTCCTGGCCGGCGGATGTGGTGGCCGAGCGTTCCATGGTGGTTCCGACGCCGTTGGCGCCCACACGCGAGCGCGAGAGGGGCTTCAACCAGAGTGCCCTGCTGGGGCGCGCGCTGGCGTCACGATGGCGGATCCCATTCGTCTCTGATTGCATGGTTCGCACACGCGCGACCGCGACGCAAACGCGGTTGACACCAGAGGAGAGACGGGGCAACGTTTCGGGGGCGTTTCGTGCGGCGCAAAATGCCCGGACGCGGCTCAGCGGCGCTCATGTCGTGCTCGTGGATGACGTCATCACCACCGGCGCGACGCTTTCCGAATGCGCGACCACGCTCTTCGAGGGCGGCGCGCGAATCATCAGTATCGTGACCTTTGGACGGGCGCCGGCGGCTGGCGACCGTGCACATTGACAGGAGCGCTTACAGCAATGGCCATTCGCGTAGGGATCAACGGCTTCGGCCGCATTGGACGTCAGGTCGTACGGGCGCTGCGCGAGCAGAACGTCGCCGACGTCACCATCGTCGCGGTCAACGACCTCACCGATACGAAGACGCTCGCGCACCTCTTCAAGTACGACTCGGTGCACGGGATCTACGACGGCGACGTGTCCGCCGGATCGGGGTCGATCTCCATCGACAACGATGAGATCGAGGTCCTCACCGAGAAGGATCCGGGTGCGCTCCCGTGGAAGAAGCTCAACGTCGACATCGTGCTCGAGTCGACAGGCAGGTTCACGAAGGCGGCCGACGCGCAAAAGCACATCGCGGGCGGCGCGAAGAAGGTGCTCATCTCCGCGCCCGCGACCGGCGAGGACATCACCATCGTCCTCGGCGTGAACGAGGCGAAGTACGATGCCGCGAAGCACAACATCATCTCGAACGCGTCGTGCACCACGAACTGCGTCGCACCGATGGTGAAAATCGTGCGCGACGCGTTCGGCTTCCGGCACGCGTCGATGACCACGATTCACAGCTACACGAACGACCAGAACATCCTCGATCTCCCGCACAAGGATCTTCGCCGCGCGCGCGCGGCCGCGGTCTCCATGATCCCGACCACGACCGGCGCCGCGAAGGCGACGGGGCTCGTGATTCCGGAAGTGAAGGGGAAGATCGACGGCATCTCCGTTCGCGTGCCGACCCCGGACGTCTCATTCACCGATCTCGTCGTCGAGGTCGAGCGCGCCACGACGATCGAGGCCGTGAATGCCGCCTTCCGCGCGGCTGCCGATGGTCCGCTCAAGGGGATCGTGGCGATCACCGAAGAGGAGCTGGTCTCGGTCGACTACACGGGAAATCCGTTCTCGTGCACGCTCGATGCGAAGACCACCAACGTCATCGACGGGACGCTCGTGAAGGTGTGCGGATGGTACGACAACGAGTGGGGCTACGCCTCCCGCTGCGTCGATCTCCTGCGCTTCATCGGCGCGCGCCTGTGAGCAAAGTGGTGACGCGAGCGGATCGCTGGCGCGATCTCGTGGCGATGCTCGTGCTGCTGGTTGGCCTCGCGCTCTACTCGTACGCGTGGTTCGGCATGCACAACCTGGCGACAAAGCAGCTCGTCATCCCGAAGAACGTGCCGGCGATGCGCTACTTCGACACGTACTGGCAGCTGTTCCGCGTCGCGAAGCTCTTCTTCATCGCCGGCGCTGCCACCCTCGCGTGGTCGTTCTGGAGCTACTCCAGACGCGCCGACACACCCGCGGCATGAATCCAAAGAAAACAATACGCGATCTCACGGACGCCCAGCTGCGCGGAAAACGCGCGCTGGTGCGCGTGGACTTCAACGTCCCGATCGAGGGCGATCGCGTCACGGACGACACGCGTATTCGCGCCGCGCTTCCAACCATCGAGGCGCTTCTCGCACGCGGCGCGTGCGTCGTGCTCCTCTCGCATCTTGGCCGACCGAAGGGGAAGCCGGACATCAGATACACGCTCGGGCCTGTCGCGAAGCATCTGCAGACGCTCATCAAAAGCCCCGTGAACTTCGTCGAAACCACGGATAGCGACGAGGCTCTGCGCGCCACGCACGACGCCAAGGCCGGCTCCGTGCTTCTCCTCGAGAACACGCGCTTCCTCGGCGGCGAAGAAAACAACGACGAGCGGCTCTCGCGTTCGCTGGCCGAACTGGGCGATGTCTACGTCAATGATGCATTCGGCTCCGCGCATCGTGCGCACGCGTCCACCGAGGGCGTTGCGCACTGTCTGAAGCCTGCTGTCGCAGGGCTCCTGATGGAGCGCGAGCTCAAGTATCTCGGAGAAGCGCTGCACGAGCCCCCGCGTCCATTCGTCGCCATCCTCGGCGGCGCAAAGATCTCGGGGAAGATCGACGTCATCGAGGCGCTCCTGCCGAAGGTCGACAAACTGCTCATCGGCGGCGCGATGGCGTGCACCTTCTTCAAGGCGATGGGGCTCGAGACGGGGAAGTCGCTCGTCGAAGCCGATCGCGTCGAGATGGCGAAGACACTCCTCGCGCGCGCGGGCGACAAGCTCGTGCTCCCCGAGGATGCACTCGTGTCGACATCGCTCGACGATGTCGCGTCGGCGAAAGCGGTGTCGCGGGATGCGATTCTCCCGAGCCAGGCGATGTTCGACATCGGACCGAAGGCCGCCACGCACTTCGCGAACGACGTCGCGCGCGGCAAGACGATTCTCTGGAATGGGCCAATGGGCGTGTTCGAAAAGCCGCCGTTCGATCAGGGAACCAGAGCCGTCGCGGAGGCCCTCGCGGTCGCGACGGCGCACGGCGCGACGACGATCGTCGGTGGCGGCGACTCTGCCGCCGCTGTCGAACAGTTTGGTCTGGCGGCGAAGATGAGTCACGTCTCGACGGGCGGCGGCGCGTCGCTCGAATTTCTCGAAGGCAAAGAGCTCCCCGGTGTCGCGGCGCTCGATGACAGAGGTCACGCATGAAGAAGCCCGTCTTCGCCGCCAACTGGAAGATGAATCTCGGCCCGCAGGAGACGCGCTCGTATCTGAAGACCTTTCTCGATGCGTTCGCGCCGACGGAGGATCGCACCGTGATGATCTTCCCACCGGCGATCTCGCTCGTCGTCGCGGGCTTCGCGCTCCGTGATCGCCCAGACATCATGCTGGGCGTGCAGAACATCCACTGGGAGGAGAAGGGCGCCTTCACCGGCGAGAACGGCGCCGCGATGGCGCGCGACGCCGGCGCGTCGGTTGCACTCGTCGGCCACTCCGAGCGCCGCCACACCTTCGGCGAGGGGGACGAGATCACGGCGAAGAAGTGCGCGGCCGCGTTCAAGGCCGGGCTCACCGTCGTGCTCTGCGTCGGCGAAAAGATCGAGGAGCGCGACCGCAACACGACGCAGGCGGTCGTGCTGCGGCAGCTCAAGGCAGGCATCAGCAGGCTCTCGCCGGCGCAGGTCGCGCAGATCGCCGTCGCGTACGAGCCGGTGTGGGCAATCGGCACCGGCCGCACCGCGACGCCGGAAGACGCGACCACCGTACATACCGCAATTCGCCGCGCGCTCAAGGAAGTGGTCAACGCGAAGAACGTCGACATCCCGATTCTCTACGGCGGCTCGGTGTCGAAGGAGAACGCGAAATCGCTACTCGACGCACCCGAGGTCAACGGTCTGCTCGTTGGCGGCGCGTCGCTCGACCCCGAGATCTGGGCGTCCATCGCGCAGACTTGACCGAGTCTCCTAACTGACGTAAGCTTGGAGACTTAGCTCTCCCCACTTCTCTCGGCGAATGTACACCTTTCTCATTACGTTGCTCGTCATCAACAGCCTCATCCTGATCGCGGCAGTTCTGCTGCAATCGGGAAAGGGCAGCGGACTATCCGCCAGCTTCGGCGGCGCGTCCTCGTCTTCGGATTCGTTCGTCGGTACGCGACAGGCCGCGAATCTGCTGACGCGCGTCACGTGGTGGGGTGGCGGCCTTTTCCTCCTGCTCGCCTACGTGCTGCAGATCATGGGAACGCGCACACGCGTCCCGACGTCGGTACTCGATCCGCTCTCGCGGCAGACACAGTCGGCACCGGTGTCACCGACTCCGACGAACGCAGCGCCGTCCGCCGTGCCGCTCACGCCGATCGCTCCGCCCGCGCAGACTCCCGCGGCACCAGCAGCTCCGCCAACCAAGACTCCGCCCAAGTAGCGGCGTGACGCCATCCAGCACGAGAGCCGGGTTCCTCCTCCTCGAGGACGGAACCCTTTTTCGCGGGGTGCGCCGCGATGCCGACGTGGAGTGCGTAGCCGAAGTGGTGTTCACCACGAACATGACCGGCTACCAGGAAGTGTTCACCGACCCGTCGTATGGCGACCAGATCGTCGTCATGACGACACCCATGATCGGCAACTACGGCGTGAACGATGAGGACCCCGAGTCGGGGAGGCCGCAGGTGGCGGGGGTCGTCGTGCGCGAGCTGACGAACCATCCCTCGAACTGGCGCTCGAGCGGCGATCTGCGCAGCTGGTTGCGCGACGCGCAAGTACCGATCCTCGAAGAGGTTGATACTCGGCGCCTTACGCGTCATCTGAGGTCTGCCGGCGTGATGCGCGGCGTCATCGGAAATGGGGAGACGCCCAGCGAGGCGACGAAGGCGGCGCTCACCGCATGTCCCTCGATGGAGGGGCTGGATCTCGCCTCGCGCGCCTCCACGCGCGAGCGCTATACGTGGGGCGATCCGGAGGCGAAATCGCACATCATCGCCTACGACTACGGGATCAAGCGGAATATCCTGCGCCTGTTCGAGGAGAACGGGTGCAGGGTGACGATCGTCCCCGCCGATACGCCGGCCGAGTCGGTGCTGGAAGCGAGGCCGGACGGCGTCTTTCTGGCGAACGGTCCGGGCGATCCGGCGGCGGTGTCGTACGCTCCGGGAATCATTCGGACGCTGGCGTCGAAGGAGGTGCCGATCCTCGGTATCTGCCTCGGACATCAGCTGTTGGGGCTCACCTTCGGGGCGCAAACGACGAAGATGCCGTACGGCCACCGTGGCGGAAATCACCCCGTGCGCGAGATCGATACCGACAAGGTGCTGATCACCTCCCAAAACCACGGTTTTGCGGTGGTTGGGGACGAAAAGGGGATTCCCGGCGCTCCGGCGCTCCGTGTCACCCACGTGAATTTGAACGACGGCAGCGTGGAAGGGCTGATGCACCGGGAGCTCCCGATCTTCGCCGTGCAGTACCATCCGGAGGCCGCGCCAGGCCCGCACGACGCTCGGCCACTCTTCGGAGAGTTCCTGCAGGCGGTCCGATCCGGCGGGGCGCCCAGTGAGCCAAACGCTTGACACACAACGGTTAACGTCATACTTTCGACGCACGATCGCCCGCTCGGCGGTCGCCAACCCGAGGTTATGAATGACCAAAGCTGACCTTGTCGAGCACGTCACGGCCCAGATCTCGAAAACAGCAGGGCCGATGATCTCGAAGAAGGACTGCGCACGCGTCGTCGATGCATTTCTGGACGCCATCAAGGACGCCCTGAAAGAGCAGAAGAACATCGAGGTGCGAGGCTTCGGCACATTCAAGATTCGTCAGCGCAAGACGCGCATGGCGCGCAACCCGCGCACCGGATCGCCGGTCGAGGTTTCCGCGCGGCCGGTGCCTGTGTTCAAGCCCAGCAAGGAGTTGCGCGCTCTCGTTGCCGAAGAGGATGAGGCATCGTTCTCGGATTTGCCCGCCTGATTTCTTCGGTCCGTTGCCTTCCGCGCCCCGCGTCGTGCCTTCACGAGCGGGGCGCTCTTCATTCCTAGGCGACCACCTCGATGTGCCCATTGTAGCCGCGTCCGCCCCTGTTCAACATTCATGCAATGACCGTAACTGCTTTGCTGTTCGCCTCATACGCCGAAGCACTCGGCTCCGATCGCGTCGAGCTCACGGTTGGCGGGAGCTCGACTGTGCGCGACGTCGTGGACCAACTGCGCGCGATGCCGGGCGGATCCTCGCTCCCGGTGTCGCCGCTCGTTGCGGTGAATCTCACCTATGCGAAGGCCGATCAGCGCGTGGAGAGCGGCGACGAGGTCGCCATCATCCCTCCAGTGGCGGGCGGATGAACATCCGCACCGCGATCGTGAGACGCGCGATCGACGTTACGGCGTTGATGGCCGAGGCGCGCGATACGGGGAATGGAGCAACGCTCGTGTTTCTGGGAACGGTGCGCGAGGTGAACGATGGGCGCGCGGTGACGGGAATCGAGTACAGCGCGTACGGCGAGATGGCGGAGCGCGAGCTCGCGGCGATCGCGAGCGAGTGCGCGGCGACGTTCGACGTCACGCATCTCGTGGCGGAGCACCGGCTTGGCGAGCTTGCCCTCGGCGACGTGAGCATCGCGATCGTGGTCGCGCATCCGCATCGCGCGGACGCGTACGACGCATCGCGCTTCGTCATCGAAGAGGTGAAGCGTCGGCTCCCCGTGTGGAAGTGCGAGGGGTACGTCGACGGCACGTCCGAGTGGGTGAACGCGGGCGGCGTTGCTGAGGAACACAGCGCGGAGGAGCGGCAGTGATCGCGCCGGAATCATTTGACCAGTTCGGCCGCCGCATCGAATATCTGCGCATCTCGGTCACCGACCGGTGCAACTTCCGCTGCGCGTACTGCATGCCGCTCGAGGGGCTGCCGTGGCTGCCGCGCGAGAGCATCCTGAGCTACGAGGAGATCGCCGAGGTCGTGCGGCAGCTCGCGTCGCTGGGCGTGAGCCGGCTGCGCATCACCGGCGGAGAGCCGACGATCCGTCCGCAGCTCTCGACGCTGATCGCGATGCTGAAGAACATCCCCGGAATTCAGGACATCGCGCTCTCGACGAACGGCGTGAAGCTGCCGGAGATGGCGGCCGAGATGAAGCGCGCGGGGCTCGACCGCGTGAACATGAGCGCCGACAGTCTGCGCCCGGCGCGCATTCGCGAGATCGCGCGGCGCTCGCTCGCCTTTTCGCCGATCGACGCGGCACTGGCCGCGGAGCGCGCGGAGCTCGGGCCCGTGAAGATCAACACCGTCGTGATGCGCGGCATCAACGACGACGAGATCGAGGACTTCGGCCGCCTGACGCTGGAGCATCCGTGGCATGTGCGCTTCATCGAGCTGATGCCGGTGGGCGAGATGGCAGGTGAAGCCACGGATCGCGTGGTGCCGAGCGATGAGATACTCGCGCGGCTGGCGCGCATCGCGCCACTCGCGGCGGATGCGGGTCCGGCGCGCGGCAACGGGCCTGCAGCGTACTACAGGTTCGCGGGCGCGCCGGGAAGCGTCGGCGTGATCACGCCAATGAGCCACACGTACTGCGGCGACTGCAATCGTGTCCGCCTCACCGCCGACGGCCGGCTGCGCACCTGCCTCTACGGCGACGAAGAGGTGAGCTTCCGCGATGCGTTGCGCGCGGGGAAGCCGCTCGCGCCGCTCTTCGCGCAAGCGCTGTCGACGAAGCCGCGCGAGCATCAGCTGTTGCAGATGAAGGTCGGTGGGCTGCGGGCATTGTCGGAGGTTGGAGGCTGAGCACACCATTACGCCACGCCTGTTCCGCGTCTATCTTTCCTCTACGGATTCTCACCAGAGGAATAGCGCACGGATGCTGAACAAGATCACGGTTGTCGGGGCGGGGAATGTCGGCGCGACCACGGCGCAGCGACTCGCGGAGAAGGAGCTGGCACGCACGGTCGTGCTGGTGGATGTGATCGACGGCGTGCCACAGGGGAAGGGACTCGACATCTGGGAGTCCGCGCCGATCGAAGGATTCGAATCCCGCCTCGTCGGCACGAACGACTACGCCGCCTCTGAAGGCTCCGACATCGTCGTCATCACCGCCGGCATCGCGCGCAAGCCGGGCATGTCGCGCGATGACCTCCTCAATACGAACGCCGGCATCGTCAAGCAGGTCTCGCAGCACGTGAAGAGCAGCTCGCCGAACGCGATCGTCATCGTCGTCTCGAATCCGCTCGACGTCATGTCGTGGGTCGCGATGCAGACCACCGGCTTTCCGCGCGAGCGCGTGATCGGCATGGCCGGCGTGCTCGACACGGCGCGCTACCGGTCGTTCATCGCCGAGGCGCTGGAGGTGTCGGTGCGCGACATTCAGGCGATGGTCCTTGGCGGGCACGGCGACACCATGGTGCCGCTGCTCTCCTACACGTCGGTGAGCGGCATCCCGGTGACGCAGCTGCTCGACAAGGCGAAGCTCGACGCGATCATCGACCGCACGCGCACGGGTGGAGCCGAGATCGTGAAGTATCTGAAGACCGGCTCGGCCTACTATGCGCCCTCGGCCGCGACTGTGCAGATGTGCGAGGCAATCGCCTTCGACCAGAAGCGCATCCTGTCGTGCGCGGCGTGGCTCACCGGCGAGTACGGGCAGTCGGGGATCTTCCTGGGCGTGCCGTGCAAGCTCGGACGCGCGGGCCTCGAGAAGATCATCGAGGTCGCGCTCACGAACGAGGAGCGCGCGGCGCTGGCGAAGAGCGTCGAGGCGGTGCGCGAGCCGATGTCCGCGGTCACGCTGTGAGATCTGAGTGACGCGCGCGGCGAGTCTCTGGTCCAGCACCGTCGGCAAGAAGATCGTGATGGCGGTGACGGGGCTGATCATGGTCGGCTTCGTCATCGCGCACATGGCCGGCAATCTCCAGCTGTTCGAAGGCGCGGATCGCATCAACACATACTCGGCGTTTCTCCACGGGCCTGCGAACGAGGTGCTGTGGATCGTGCGCGTCGTCCTGCTCATCTCCGTGATCGCGCACATCGTCTCGGCGTATCAGCTTACGATGCTCGATCGCGCCGCGCGGCCGGTTCCGTACGTGAAGCACGAGCTGCAGGCGGCGACGATCGGCTCGCGCACGATGCGCGTGGGCGGCGTGTTGCTCGCGTTCTTCATCGTGCTCCACATCCTGCACTTCACGACACTCACACTGCAGCCCGCGCCGCTGACCGAAGGCGACGTGTACGGCAACGTGCTCGCGAGCTTCCGGATCTGGTGGGTGACGGCGATCTACGTGATCGCGATGATCGCGCTGGGCTTTCATCTCTATCACGGGCTCTGGAGCTCGGTGCGCACGCTCGGCTTCGAGCGCGGGCGCCTCGATCCGTTCAAGCGTCCCGTGGCCATCGCGCTCGCGCTGGTGATCTGGGCGGGCTTCACGCTCGTGCCGGTCGCCGTGTTCTTCCACCTGGTGTCGTGACGATGGAGCTGCGCGCGCGCGTTCCCGAAGGGCCGATCGAGGAGAAGTGGGATTCGCATCTCTTCGACATGAAGCTCGTGAATCCCGCCAACAAGCGGAAATACACCGTCATCGTCGTCGGCAGCGGTCTCGCCGGGGGCGCGGGTGCGGCCACGCTCGCGGAGCTCGGCTACAACGTGAAGTGCTTCTGCTTCCAGGATTCACCGCGGCGCGCACACAGCATCGCGGCGCAGGGCGGGATTAACGCGGCGAAGAACTATCAGAACGATGGCGACTCGGTGTATCGGCTGTTCTACGACACGGTGAAGGGCGGAGACTTCCGCTCGCGCGAGGCGAACGTCTACCGCCTCGCGCAGATCAGCGTGAACATTATCGATCAGTGCGTGGCGCAGGGGGTGCCGTTTGCGCGCGAGTACGGCGGGCGGCTCGCCAATCGGTCCTTCGGCGGCGCGCAGGTTTCGCGCACCTTCTACGCGCGCGGGCAGACGGGTCAGCAGCTCCTGCTCGGTGCGTATCAGGCGCTCGAGCGACAGATCGGAAAGGGAACGGTGCAGATGCATCCGCGCACGGAGATGCTCGACCTCGTCGTGATCGACGGCGTCGCTCGCGGGATCGTGACGCGCAACCTCATCACCGGCGCGATCGAGTCGCACGCGGCGGATGCGGTGGTGCTCGGCACCGGCGGCTACGGCAACGTGTTCTACCTCTCGACAAACGCAAAAGGGTCGAATGCGACCGCGATCTGGCGCGCCTACAAGCGCGGCGCGGCGTTCGCGAATCCGTGCTACACGCAGATCCATCCGACGTGCATCCCGAAGAGCGGCGAGTATCAGTCGAAGCTCTCGCTGATGTCCGAGTCGCTGCGAAACGACGGGCGCGTGTGGGTGCCGCTCGCGCGCGGCGACAAGAGGCGGCCAGACACGATTCCCGACAACGAGCGCGACTACTACCTCGAGCGGATGTACCCGAGCTACGGGAATCTCGCGCCGCGCGACATCGCGTCGCGCGCGGCGAAGCGCGTGTGCGACGAGGGACGCGGCGTTGGACCGACCGGGCTCGGTGTCTATCTCGATTTCGCGTCGGCAATCGCGCGCGTGGGCGAGGATGCGATCCGCGAGCGGTACGGCAACCTCTTCGAGATGTACCAGCGCATCACGGACGAGAATCCGTACAAGGTGCCGATGCGCATCTACCCCGCCGTGCACTACACGATGGGCGGGCTCTGGGTCGACTACAATCTCATGAGCACGATCCCGGGGCTGCACGTCATTGGCGAGGCGAACTTCTCCGATCACGGAGCGAACCGGCTCGGTGCGAGCGCGCTGATGCAGGGGCTCGCGGATGGCTACTTCATCATCTCCAGCACGATCGCCAACTATCTCGCGTCGAAAAAGCTCGCGCCCGTGGACACGTCGCACGCGGCGTTCAAGGACGCTGAGGCGCGCGTCGCCGAGATGACGAAGAAGTTGCTCGCGACGAAGGGAATGCGCACCGTCGACTCCTTTCACCGGGAGCTCGGAAGCATTCTGTGGGAGTACTGCGGCATGACGCGCAACGAGGCGGGCCTCAAGATCGCGCTCGAGAAGATTCCCAAGCTGCGCGAGGAGTTCTGGCGCGACGTGAACGTCCCCGGGAGTGCCGATACGCTGAACCAGGCGCTCGAGAAGGCCGGTCGCGTCGCCGACTTCTTCGAGCTCGCAGAGCTGATGTGCCGCGACGCGCTCGAGCGGAAGGAATCGTGCGGCGGGCACTTCCGCGAGGAATACCAGACGCCGGATGGTGAGGCGCTCCGCGACGATGAGCACTACGCGTACGTCTCTGCCTGGGAGTACGTGGGCGACGGTGCGGCGCCAATCCTGAACAAGGAGCCGCTCGACTTCGAGTATGTGCACCTCGCGCAGCGGAGCTACAAATGAACGTCACCTTGCGCGTCTGGCGGCAGGCGGGTCCCAATGCCCCGGGAACGATGGTCGAGTACAAGGCCGCGGAGATCAGCCCCGAGGCCTCCTTCCTCGAGATGATGGACGTCGTGAACGAGGAGCTCACGCTCGCCGGGCAGGAGCCGATCGCCTTCGATCACGACTGCCGCGAGGGGATCTGCGGGAGCTGCAGCATGATGATCGATGGTCTTGCGCACGGCCCGAATCACGGCACGGCGACGTGCCAGCTGCACATGCGGAGCTTCGAGGACGGAGCCACCATCTTCGTCGAGCCGTGGCGGGTGCGGGCATTTCCGGTAGTGAAGGATCTCTGCGTCGATCGCAGCGCCTTCGACCGGATCATCGCGGCGGGCGGATTCATCACGGCAGCCACCGGCGGCGCACAGGATGCCAACACCACGCTCGTTCCCAAGCTATCTGCTGATCTCGCGATGGACTCGGCCGCCTGCATCGGTTGCGGCGCCTGCGCGGCCGCGTGCCCCAACGGCTCGGCATCGCTCTTCACGGCCGCGAAAGTCACGCACCTCGCCGAGCTCCCGCAGGGACAGCCCGAACGCTACCGGCGTGTGGTGGCGATGGTCGCGCAGCACGACGCCGAGGGATTTGGGGGGTGCACGCTGCACGGGGAATGTCAGCTCGCGTGTCCCAAGGAGATCAGCATCGATACGATTGCACGGATGAGCCGGGACTATTTGATGGCTGCGGCGATGGCGCGCGAGGAGAAGGCCGGGGGCGGTACCGGCTGATCACGCGCGCCGGCTCGGCCGCATGAATGAAAAAGAGGTGCGGCGATGGTCTCGCTGCACCTCTTTTATCCGCCGCGGTCACTTTAGATGTCGCTCATGTTCGCGCACACCCTGCGCGCAGGGTGCGCGCACGGTGTGCGCGTCGTACGAGCGCGCTAGAGCCGCGGGAGCGTCACGCCGCGCTGCCCCTGATACTTCCCCTTTCGGTCTGCGTACGACGTCTCGGGAGCCTCGTCGCCCTCGAAGAACAGCGCCTGTGCGATCCCCTCGTTCGCGTAGATCTTCGCCGGCAGCGGCGTCGTGTTCGAGATCTCGAGCGTCACGAACCCCTCCCACTCCGGCTCGAAGGGCGTCACGTTCGTGATGATCCCGCAGCGCGCGTACGTCGACTTTCCCACCGTGATCGTGATGACGTTGCGCGGAATGCGGAAATACTCGACCGAGCGGCC
>JBDSHG010000100.1:0-7188 GCA_039918615.1 Gemmatimonadaceae bacterium
GGCGCCGACGAATGCTTCGTCGAGGACATGCGCGAGGAGTTCGTCACCGACTATATCTGGCCTACCCTTCGCGCGGGTGCGATCTACGGTCGCAAATACCTCCTCGGCACCTCGATGGCCCGACCGCTCATCGCGAAGCGTCAGGTCGACGTCGCCCGCGCGGTGGGTGCCGACGCGCTCGCGCACGGATGCACCGGCAAGGGGAACGATCAGGTTCGCTTTGAGCTCACCTACGCCGCCTTCGCTCCCGAGCTCCCCGTCATCGCGCCCTGGCGCGAGTGGGATATCCGCAGCCGCGAGGACGCCCTCGCGTACGCCGCGGCGCACAACGTCCCCGTCTCGGCTACCGCCACCAAGATCTTCTCGCGCGATCGTAACCTCTGGCACGTGTCGCACGAGGGCGGGATCCTCGAGGATCCGAACGCCGTCCCGCCGGCGGATCTTTTCCTGCTCACCGCCGATCCGGCCAGCGCGCCGAACACGCCGGAAGACGTCACCATTGGATTTCACGCCGGCACGCCGGTCTCGGTAAATGGCCAGAAGCTCAATCCAGTGAGCCTCGTCGAGAAGCTCAACAGGATCGGCGGCAAGCACGGCATCGGACGGATCGACCTCGTCGAAGACCGCCTCATCGGCATGAAGTCCCGCGGCATCTACGAGACGCCGGGCGGCACCCTCCTCCAGACCGCACACTCCGAGCTCGAGCAGCTCGTGCTCGATCGTCGCACCCTCTCGGCGAAGGATCTCATCGCGCCCCGCTACGCCGACCTCGTGTACGAAGGTCGCTGGTGGACCACCGAGCGCGAGTCGTACGACGCCTTCGTCAACGTCACCCAGCAGCGCGTGACGGGAACGATCACGCTGCGCCTCTGCAAGGGCACGGTCACGATCGCCGGACGCCAGAGCAGCGAGGCACTGTACGACGAGCGCTTCGTCACCTTCGGCGAGGACGACGTCTACAAGCAGAGCGATGCCGCCGGCTTCATCCGCCTTTACGGTCTCTCGCAGCGTGTGCGCGCGCTCAAGGATCTCGAGCGCGACGCGGCGCTCGCCTCCGCGGCCGACGCCAGCGCCGCCGATGATGTGATCGTATCGGTGAACAATCCGAACGAGATGGCGCTCGTATGACCGCGCTCAAGCTCGTAGGCGCATCGGCGCACAAGCTCTGGGGCGGCCGCTTCACCGGCGAGAGCGCGCCGGAGCTCGACGCGCTCAATCGCAGCATCGGCGTCGACTTCCGTCTCTGGCCCTTCGACGTTCGGCTCTCCAAGGCGTGGGCGATCGCACTCTGGAGCGCCGGCGTCGTCACCGTCGAAGAAAGTCTCGCGCTCGAGAAGGGACTCGACAGCGTCGCCGCGCGCCTCCGCGCCGGAGCGCAGCCCACCGCCTCCGACGAAGACGTGCACACGCTCATCGACCGCCTCCTCCACGAGGAAGTCGGCGACGTCGCATCGAAGCTCCACACGGGTCGCAGCCGCAACGATCAGGTCGCGACGGCAACGCGTCTCTGGTCGATGGACGCGTGCGGCGTCCTTGACACCGCAGTGCGCGAGCTGCAGCTCGTGATGCTGACGCACGCCGAGTCGCTGTCTGCCGCGAACGTGCTCATGCCGGCGTACACGCACATGCAGCGCGCGCAGCCCGTCGCCGCCGCGCACTGGATGCTCTCGCACTTTTGGCCCCTCGACCGCGACCGCGCGCGGCTTGCGGCAGCGGGCCGCGCCGCCGCCGTCCTTCCGCTCGGGTCCGGCGCCGTCGCCGGCTGCGCATTTCCGATCTCGCGCGTGCTGCTCCAGGGGAGCCTCGGCTTCGCGCAGCTCTCGCCCAACAGCATCGATGCCGTGAGCGATCGCGATTTCGTCGCCGAGTTGCTGTTCACGCTCTCGATGCTCGCGATCCATCTCTCGCGCGTGGCCGAGGATCTCATCATCTACGGCACGAGCGAGTTCGGCTTCGTCCAGTTCGGCGATTCGTTCACCACCGGCTCGAGCATGATGCCGCAGAAGCGAAACCCCGACGCGCTCGAGCTCGCGCGCGGATCCGGTGGCCGCTTGCTTGGCGATCTCACCGCGCTGCTCGCGACGCTCAAGGGTTTGCCGAGCGGGTACAACAAGGATTTGCAGGACGACAAGCGCGCGCTCTTCGATGCGGTCGACACGATGTTGCTGGTGCTTCCGGGTGTCGCGGGCGCGCTCGCGGAGATCACCTTCCGCGCGGACAAAATGAAGGCGGCGCTGGCGAGCAGCATGATGGCGACGGATCTCGCGGACTACCTCGTGGGAAAGGGAACGACGTTTCGCGACGCGCACGCGGCGGTCGGCTCGCTCGTGCGACAGAGCGAGGAGTCGAGCGTCGAGCTGCACGCGCTTCCGTATAAGGCGTTCAAGGCTGCGCACGCGAGCTTCGGTGCCGATGTCTTCGACGCGCTCTCGGCGGTGGCATCGGTGGAGCGTCGCGAGACGGAGGGCGGTACGGGCCCGAATGCGGTGCAGGCGCAGGTAAAGAGCGCGTGGGCGTCGCTCGCGTAAGCATTCGCGTTGACTGAGCAGAAACGAAAATGGGGCGCCACTCTTTCGAGTGACGCCCCATTCGTGGTAGTGAAGCGAAGAATTTAGCGCTTCGTCACGTTCTCGGCGGCGGGGCCCTTCTGGCCCTCGACGATCTCGAACTCCACGGCATCGCCTTCAGCCAACGTCTTGAACCCGTTGCCCTGAATCGCGCTGTAGTGCACGAAGCAATCCTTCTGTCCGTTGTCGGGGGTAATGAAGCCGAAGCCCTTGGCGTCATTGAACCACTTCACTTTGCCAGTCACACGCATTTCCAACTCCTGATATAATTTTGTACAGGGAGCGGAAGCGCTGGCCCTGACAAATGTTGCCGTGACGCGCGCCTGTGTGCCATCGCGTCAGCCTCATCCACTTACGAACAATAAAAAAGACCCGAGGCTAGTGTTCCGCCCGGGTCTGCATGTTCGCGAACGGGTGGTGCCGAGAAAAAGATATGTGGCCATGGTACGGGCCGCAATAGCTACTTCGTGCACAGCAGTAGAGGCTGCTGAGAGGGCCTTAACTCACTGCCATCAGTGGATTTCCGCTCACTGTGGCGACGCGCGGATCCCCGTGACGAAGTATTCGGTCTCGCCGAAGCAGTTGATCGGGACGCCCCTGTGCTGCTGATAGGTGATGTCCACACGCTGTCCCATCGACTGCGTGATGAGCTTCGCGATCGAGTCGCTTCGAACAGAGAAGTTGAACATCTCGGGCGTAGTGCCGGGGAGATTCGCCATCGCGATCTGTCCTTCCCACGTCTTGCAGAGCCATCCCTTCTGCGAGAATTTTTGGACGAAGCCTGCGCGATCGCCGGTTGAGTAGGCGTAATGGAGGGCGGACCAGGTCCATGCCCAGAAGCCGAGCACGACGACGATGATGAGCGTGACGAACAAGAGCACGATCTTGCCGCGCCATCCCATCCTCTTTTTCGGCTCTGGTTGCGAGGCGACGTCGGCGGTCGTGTAGGCGCGGGGCGGCTGATCGAGATCGTCCTTCATGAGCGCTCCAGATACTCGGGGTTGCAACGTGTGCACGGTCGGACAAGGATAGTCTACAGCGTTACGTTCGGATTGCCAGCGCTCGTTTACCGGCGCGCTCCGCTCGCCTTATCTTTCGATCATGCCCTTCGCGCCCCGCCGCCGCACCGTCACGACGACCATTGGTGATGTAGCCGTCGGCAGCGCGCATCCGATCGTCGTGCAGTCGATGACGAACACGGATACTGCCGATGTCGCGCTCACGGTCGCGCAAACGGCTGCGCTCGCCGCCGCGGGATCGCAGCTCGTGCGCGTGACGGTGAACAACGAGCCTGCGGCCGCGGCAGTCCCCGAGATCGTGCGGCGTCTTTCGGACATGGGCGTCGATGTCCCGATCATCGGAGACTTCCATTACAACGGGCATCTGCTGCTCGCGAAGTATCCCGACTGCGCGCGCGCGCTCGCGAAGTATCGCATCAACCCCGGCAACGTTGGGGGCAAGCGCCGCGACGACAACTTTCGTACGATCGTCTCGATCGCGGTGGCGAACGGCAAGCCCGTGCGCATCGGTGTGAACTGGGGCTCGCTCGACCAGGATCTGCTCACCGCGATGATGGACGAGAACGCGAAGCGTCCGGAGCCACTCGATGCGCACGACGTCTACATCGAGGCGATGCTCGAGAGCGCGCTGCGTTCTGCGCTCGTCGCCGAGGAAGTCGGGCTCGGCCACGACCGCATCATCATCTCGGCGAAGGTCTCGCTGGTGCAGGATCTCGCTGAGGTGTATCGGCGACTCGCTGCGCGGTGCGACTACCCGTTGCATCTCGGGCTCACGGAGGCGGGGCTCGGTACGAAGGGTGTCGTCGCGAGCACCGCGGGGCTGTCGATTCTCCTGAGCGAGGGAATCGGCGACACGATCCGGGTCTCGCTCACGCCGAAGCCCGACGGCGATCGCACGGAGGAGGTGCAGGTCGCGCAGCAGATACTGCAGTCGCTCGGGCTGCGGTCGTTCACGCCGCAGGTGACCGCGTGTCCGGGGTGCGGGCGCACGACGTCGACGTTCTTCCAGCACATGGCGGAGGACATCCAGACGTATCTGCGCGATCAGATGCCCATGTGGCGCGACAAGCATCCCGGTGTCGAGGAGATGCGCGTTGCGGTGATGGGGTGCATCGTCAACGGACCCGGCGAATCGAAGCACGCGAACATCGGCATCTCGTTGCCGGGGACCTTCGAGGAGCCGAAGGCGCCGGTGTATGTGGACGGAAAGCTCAAGCTGACGTTGAAGGGCGATCACATCGTCCCCGAGTTCCTCGCGATTCTCGAGGACTACGTCGCGCGCACTTATCCGGAGCGGGTTTCCTCGCCGGCGTAGTGCTCGAGTGAGCGCACGACGTCGTGCAGCTCCTCCATGATCGGATACTCGGGCGCGCCAAAGCCTACTGCGGCGAGCCGGTCGTACAGGCGCCGGTACCAGCGGATGGTCGCCTCGCGCCCCGACGTGAAGCGCGACCACACGGCCTCGGGAAAATCGGTGCGACGGAGATCCGCGAGCAGCGTTCCGCCGCTCTGGAGATGATCGGCGGCGGCGATCCAGCGCGCGCGGGCGTCCGCGTGCTCGAGGCGGTCGAGAAGATCGTCCTTTCGTTCGCCGTGCGAAAGCTCGATCCCTTCATCGTCGTAGCGGCGCTCGATGACGGCGAGCACGGTCGAGAGCACCTGCTCGCCGAACTTGTCGCCCACGCGGCGCGTCAGCATCTCTGATGTGTAGCCGTCGCGCACGCAGTCTTCGACGACGTCGTGCAGGATCCCCGCGACCAGCGTCGCATCGTCCTGCGCGTAGCGGGCGAGGATCACCGCGAGATTCGGCGCGGCGGTGAGATAGGGATAGCGCGTTCCCTTTCGCACCTGCTGATCGTGGTGCTTCGCCGCGAACGCGAAGGCGTGGTTGATCGGATCGGAGTAGCCGGCCATGTGCGCGAAAAGTTACCGCTGACGGGCGCGGGCGGAAAGCACGCCTAGAGTCTGATGGCGCGCACGAGAATGAGATCGAGAACGATGAGCGCTGAGCCCTGCACGGCGATGCCGATTCCGGAGCCGACGACGCCGAGTCGTTTGACGTAGGTCCATCCGCCGATGGCGAGGGTGATGCCGACGAGGATGGCGCCAGCCTCGAGCCCGATGGCGATCCAGAGAAGCTGGGCGAGCGAAGCGGCTCCGTCGTAGTCGCGGAGGGGGATGTCGCGGATGGCGTACGCCCCCCAAATGAGCTCCGCCCCTCCCCAGACGGCGCACTGGGTGGCGAAGTGGGAGAGGAGCGGAGCCCGGATCCGGCGGAGGGAGAGCACCAGTAATAGTAAGGCGCCGATGAGCACGCTTGACCCGCCGAGGGTGAGGAGCCGCAAAAGGTGCTGGTGTTCGAACAGCTGGAGGGAGTCAGCCCACATAATCCCCGCAAAAAAGTAGCGATCGATGCTACAAGGTAGCCCAGCGCTCCTGAGACGAATCGTGGCGGGAGGTGCTCCTGACGCCCATTGGTGTCGCCTTAGACTCGCCTAACTCACTGAAAGTGCATAACCCGAACTGCGCATGGATGGTGCAGCGGAGCTCGCTGCTATCCGGCGATTGCGACGCGGATGGCTTACTGATACAAAACGTTGCAGCGATCGAAATGAATCACTCCACGTTCGACCGGAAAAGCGCCGGCGGCGTGATAGATACCAAGCTCGGTGTGATAGACGCCGGTCATAAATCGTCCATCACTACTGGACCTGGAGTGGGCCGAAAAAGGCGCCATTCCTGTCGTCGATTTGCAAGGTACGATGAACGCTCGTTGTTGGAGAGATGGGCGCTCATTCAGTTCCGGAGCTCGCATGCCCGATCGAGGAACGATGCAAACTGTTCGCACGCTGCGTCAACGCGGATTCACCCTCGTCGAGATGCTCATCGTCATCACGATGATCGGCATCATGACCGGCATCGCCCTCTGGCGCGTGGACATCGCGCGCTACCAGGTGAACGGTGACATCCAGTCGATCGGCACGACGCTGATCGCATCGCAGCGAGAGGCGATCGCGAAGCAGCACAACGTGATCGTGGTCTTCGACACGGCTGGCAACCGCGTGCGCGTGATCTGGGATGCGAACAACAACGGCCAGTACGACGACGGTGAGCACACGCGCATGGTCTTCCTCGGCGATCGCGTGCGCTTCGGGCTCGGCACCGCGCCCGCGCTCCCCTTCGGCACGCAGGCGATCAACTTCACGGACACCGAGACCTCGAGCGGACTGCCGTGCGTGACCTTCTACCGAAACGGCAGTGCGAGCGAGGCGGGCGGTGCGTACATCACGTCGTCACGCTCGATCGGCGATCCGAAATACGTGAATGACAATCGTGCCATGCGCGTCGAGCGAGCCACCGGGCGCGCCGAGTGGTGGCACTATGACGGTACGACCTGGCAGAGGGGTTTCTGATGCGAATTCGAACGCGGAAACGCGGCTTTTCACTCGTCGAGATCATGGTCGCGCTGACCATCCTCATGATCATCATTCTCGGGCTCGCGAACACCACGATCTCGTTTCTGCACGAGACGACGATCGACACGGTGCGCGTGAGGGCACAGTCGTTCGCGGACATGCGGATCGCGGAGGTGCGTGGGTATC
>JBDSHG010000101.1:0-7305 GCA_039918615.1 Gemmatimonadaceae bacterium
CGTAGGTGAGGATCAGCAGGTCACCGACGACGAGCGCGATCAGCAGCGCGACGAGCGCCGGGAGGACAGCTTCCTCGAAGCCGCCGCGAAGCCGCGCGGCCGCGCGCGAAGGCGCGGCGGCGACGACGGCGGCGGGTCGGGCACCAACGCTCATGCGGCTTCCTCCGGCGTGGCGCCGGTCATGTAGGGGCCCAGCGCCGCCGCGCTCGCCTGCGCACGCGGCAGCACGGCGACGATGCGTCCGCGGTACATCACGGCGACGCGATCGGCGAGCGCGAGGATCTCGTTGAGCTCCGCAGAGACGAGTAGGACCGCCTTGCCGGCGGCGCGCGCCTCGCGGATCTGCGCGTGGATGAACTCGATCGCACCAACGTCGACGCCGCGCGTCGGCTGTGCGGCGAGGAGCACGAGCGTCGGCTCCATAGTCGGGCGGGAGAGCGCGCGGGCGATCACGATCTTCTGCTGGTTGCCGCCCGAAAGCGCGCGCGCCGGAAACGTCGGGTTCGCGGGACGGATGTCCGCGCGCGCGATGGCCTCGCGCGCGTTGGCGAGGATGTGCGCGCGATCGAGCACGCCGCCGTGCGTATACGAGCGCTCGCGGCCGAGGATGAGATTGTCGGCGATGGAGAAGTCGAGAACGAGGCCGCGGCGGTGGCGATCCTCGGGGATGTGCGCGAGGCCGTACTCATCCCGCATGCGCACGGACAGCGAGGTCGCGTCGCGGCCACCGAGCAGGATCTCGCCGCTCTCCACCCTGCGGAGCCCGGCTATCGCCTCGATGAGGGCGCTCTGGCCATTCCCTTCGACGCCCGCGATGCCGACGATCTCTCCGGGGCGCACCGCGAACGAGACCTCGTCCACCGCTCGCTGCCCGCGCTCGCCGAGGACTATGAGATGTCGCACCTCGAGCACGGGCGAACCATCGGCGGCGCTCGATACCGACGAGAGCGCAGCGCGCTCACGCACGACATCCCCCGCAAGCACCACGTCGCGACCGACCATCGCGCGCGCAATCGACGCCGGACTCGTCCCCGCCGTCGGGAAGCGCGCCACCGTGCGCCCTGCGCGCACCACGGTGATCGTATCCGAGATCTCGGCTACCTCGTCGAGCTTGTGCGTGATGAGGATGATCGTGCCGCCGTCATCGCGCAACGCGCGCAGCACGCGCCAGAGCTCCTGCACCTCGGGCGGCGACAACACCGCGGTCGGCTCATCGAGAATCAGAATCCGCGCGCCACGCACGAGCGTCTTCAGAATCTCGACGCGCTGTTGCTCGCCAACGCTCAGCTCGCGCACGAGCTGCCGAACGTTCATTCGGAAGCCGCTCTTCTCCGCGGCCGCCGCGACCTCGCGCTCCGCGCGCGGGAAATCAATCGCGAGCCCGCGGGTCGGCTCGCGGCCGAGGATGACGTTCTCGGCGATCGTGAGTGTGGGAACGAGCATGAAGTGCTGGTGCACCATCCCGACGCTCGCGTCGATCGCGTCCGCCGCCGACCATCCCGTAACGTCCCGACCCGATACTTCGATCGTCCCCGCGTCCGGCGGATAAATCCCCGCGAGGATCCGCATGAGCGTCGACTTCCCCGCGCCATTCTCGCCGACCAGCGCGTGAATCTCTCCCGTCATCACCTCCAGCGACGCGTCGCGCACGGCGTGGCAGTCGCCGAAGCGCTTCGCGATGCCGGTCATGCGCACGGCCGGCACGCCGGACTTCGCGGCGACGTCCGTCACCGCTCCGCCGGCACGACGATCTTCCCCGCGATGATGTCCGCGCGCAGCTGCTCGACCCTCGCGTGCACGCTATCCGGAATCAGCCCGCGATTGTGCGCATCATAGATGTAGCCGACGCCGTTCTCCGCGAGCCCGTACTCCTGCACGCCGCCGTGAAAGCTCCCGTTGCGCACCTTCTCCATCTGGTCGAACACCGCGGCGTCGACTCCCTTCACCATCGACGTCAACACGTGCCCCGGCGCCTCCGCGTACTGATCCGCGTCGACGCCGATCGCGAGCTTCCCCGTCTGCCGTGCCGCCTCGAAGACGCCGAGTCCCGTGGAGCCCGACGCGTGGAAGATGACGTTCACCCCCGATTGATACTGACTGAGCGCGAGCTCCTTGCCACGCCCCGGATTGCGAAACGCCTCGGGTGTCACGCCCGCGTATTGCGCGATGACGGTGCAGTCCGGGCACACGTACTTTACACCGGCCCGATAGCCCGCCTCGAACTTGTGGATGAGTGGAATGTCCATTCCCCCGACGAAGCCGAGCTTCTTCGATTTTCCGACGAGCGCGCCGAGCGCGCCGACGAGAAAGGATCCCTGTTCCTCGCGGAACTTGAGTGCCGCGAGATTCGGCGGCGGCGGGATCACCTTGCCCGCGGAGTCGAGCGCCAGCGCGTAGTCGACGCCGGCGAAGTGCGTGTCCGGATATTCCTTCGCGAGCGCGGTGAGGTCGTCGGTGAAGATGAAGCCGACGCCGATCACCAGCTGCATGTGCTCGGCCGCCAGCAGCCTCAGTCCCGCTTCGCGATCGGAACCCTCGCCCGGCTCGATGAAGTGGATGCGTGCGCCGATGTCGTGCTCCGCGCGCTCACCGCCGCGATACGCGCCATCATTGAAGGATTTATCGCCGCGCCCGCCGACGTCGAAGACGATGCCGATGTCGAGCCCACCGTGGCTCGCAACGGGCGCGAGCGGCGCGGGATGGACGAAGAGCAACGCGATGTGGGCGAGGAGGAGCACCCCGATGAGGAGGAGCAGAGACCGCACGCCCAAAAACTCGCGCGCGGCAAGAGCGCGTGCAAGCACGTCACCTGGCCGGTGCGCCGGTTGCGCGGCCCGCACGACCCTGCGACTGTTCGTCATGCCCGACATTCTCGCCGCGCGCTCTCAGATGGGAATGTCGCTGGCCTTCCATATCATCTTCGCGGTCATCGGGATCGGCCTCCCCGCGCTCATGGTGATCGCCGAGTATCGCTGGCGGCGCACGGGCGACGCCGTGTACCTCGAGCTCGCGAAGCGCTGGTCGAAGGGCGCGGCGATCCTCTTCGCCGTTGGCGCCGTCTCGGGAACCGTGCTCAGCTTCGAGCTCGGACTGCTCTGGCCGGAGTTCATGAAGGTCGCGGGGCCGATCATCGGGATGCCCTTCTCGCTCGAAGGCTTCGCCTTCTTCACCGAGGCGATCTTCCTCGGCATCTATCTGTACGGGTGGGATCGCATCTCCGCGCGCGCGCACGTGATCGCGGGCATCGTCGTCGCGGTGAGCGGCGCCGTCTCCGGAGTCTTCGTCGTGATCGCCAATGCGTGGATGAACACGCCGCGCGGTTTCACGCTGGTCGACGGAAAGTTCACGAACATCGATCCGCTCGCGGCGATGATGACGCCGGCCGCCTTCCCGCAGACGCTGCACATGACGCTCGCCGCGTACGCCGCCACGGGCTTCGCAGTGGCCGGAATTCACGCGGCGATGCTGCTGCGCGATCCGAAGAATGCCTTCCACCGCCACGCTTTCGCGATCGCGATTCTCGTCGGCGCGCCCGCGGCGCTCATCCAGCCGCTCTCCGGCGACATCAGCGCGCGCTACGTCGCCGCGCAGCAGCCGGTGAAGCTCGCCGCGATGGAGGGCGACTTCGTGACGATGCGCGGCGCACCGCTGCGCATCGGCGGCATCCCGAACGAGGATGAGGGGCGCACGAACTACTCGATCGAGATTCCGAACGGACTCTCCTTTCTCGCGACGCATGACTTCAACGCCGAGATCAAGGGGCTGAACGATTTCCCACGCGATGTCTGGCCGCCGGTGGCGATCGTGCACATCGCCTTTCAGGTCATGGTCGCGCTCGGATCGTTCATGGCGCTCGTATCGTTGCTCGTGCTCGTGATGCAGTGGCGGAAGCGCGATGTGATCTCGATGCGATGGCTGATGACCGCGATCGCGCTGGCCGCGCCGATGGGATTCATCTGCATCGAGGCGGGGTGGACGGTAACCGAGGTGGGACGACAGCCGTGGGTCATCTATGGCGTCCTGCGCACCGCAGACGCAGTGACGCCGATGCCCGGGCTCATCGTGCCGTTTCTCGCCTTCACCACGCTCTACATCTTCCTCGGCGTGATCGTGGTGTGGCTGCTCTACAGGCAGGTGATGCGCAGCCCGAGCGAGCGTGATCTGCTCTCGATGCAGGCGGGCACCGCATGACGATCACTCCCGCCGTTGCCATCGCCGGCATCGTCATGGTGGCGCTCACCTTCTACGTCCTCTTCGCCGGCGCGGACTTCGGCGGGGGCGTGTGGGATTTTCTCGCGAGCGGTCCGCGCAAGAAGGACCAGCGCGATGTCATCTCGCACGTCCTCGCGCCGATCTGGGAGGCCAATCACGTCTGGTTGATCCTCGTGATCGTGCTGCTCTTCACGTGCTTCCCCACGGTGTTCTCGACGATCGTCATCGTGCTGCACATCCCGCTCACGCTGATGCTCTTCGGCATCGTGCTGCGCGGCTCGGCGTTCATCTTCCGCAGCTACGGGAGCACGCGCGACGCGGCACAGCAGCGGTGGGGGCGCGTGTTCGCGATCGCGAGCATCGTGACGCCGGTGCTCCTCGGCATGTGCGTCGGCGCGGTCGCGAAGGGGATCGCGTGGGGGTTGCACCCCGCGTCGTTCGGCGATCCGGCGCATCTCCCCTTCGTGTCCGACTTCATTTTGCCGTGGCTCACCTGGTTCGGCTTGGGCGTCGGCCTCATGGCGCTCGCGCTCTTCTCCTTTCTCGCCGCTGTGTATCTCACCGTCGAGACCGAGGGCACGCCCCTGCAGGAAGATTTCCGCACGCGTGCGCTGTGGGCCGCCGCGGTGGTGTTCGTGATCGCCTTCGGCGTGCTCGCCCTCTCGTGGAGCGCGGCGCCAATGGTGCGGCGCGCACTCATGGGGGGATCGTGGGCGCTGCCCTTTCACATCGTCACCGGGATCTCGGCCGTCACCGCGATCGCGGCGCTCTGGACTCGGCGTTATCGGCTCGCGCGCGCGGCGGCCGCCGCGCAGGTGACCTTCATTCTGTGGGGATGGGCCGCGGCGCAGTATCCGTACCTGCTGCCGCCAACACTCACCATCGAGGGCGCCGCCGCGCCGATGCGCACGCTGGTGCTCGCGCTGTGGGCGCTCGCGGCCGGCGCGTGCGTGCTGTTTCCGTCTCTCTACTATCTCTTCCGCATCTTCAAGATGCAGCGGAGCAGCTGAGCGACTCGCTACGGCTTCTTGAGCGGGATCCGAACACTGGAGTTGTCTCCACTCAGCCGCTTGAGCCCCGCGCGCGAGTCCTCGGCGATCCGCTCGAAGAACGTGTCGCCATTCTGCCACATCCCCGCGACGAACGCATAGCCGTCGCGCGCCCGCGCCTTGTCGCCGAGCTTTTCGGCGACGCGGGCGCGCTCGAACTCGGCCAACGTACCGATCGCGGTATTGAGCACACTCGACTCATCGAGTATGGCCGCCGCTTCGGCATTGCGGCCCTGCGAGGCGAGGAGTTGCGCCTGGGTGACGAAGCTCCAGCTGCAGCCGTGACAGAGGCTGTCGGGGAGCGCGGCGAACGCGCGGAGCGCTCCCGCCGTGTCATGATGCGCGAGCGTGAGATACGCGCGACCCACCGCGAGTGTGTAATCGATCAGGCGTACATCGATGGGCGGATGGGGGAGCTTCGCGACCGAGTCGCCCATGCGCGTCAGCAGGTGAATCATCGCGGTATCGCCCATCATCCCCCACAGGCTCATCGCGCACGGACCGCACCCGTGGCCTGCCGCGAGCTCCTTCACGATGAAGCTGTCCGCCGGAGCGGTGGGCGTCTCGCCGGCGATCATCGCCACGCCGAGCAGCTCGCTGTTGCGATGCATCGCGACCGCCTCGCGGAGGTGACCGCGAAGGGAGAGCGCGAGTGCCTGTCTGCGCTGCCACTTCAGAGAATCGGTGATTCTTTGCGAGGGCCCGCGCGAGCCGGTAACGAGAATCCTTCCCATTTGCACGACCGTCTCTCCCGAGTCCGGCCACTCGATCAGTCCGACGGCCGCGTGCTGCATCTGGAGCGCCGAAGCCGTATCGAGCATGTGGCGGGTTTCCGCGCTTCCGGCAAGCGCCGGATCCGTGAGGCGGTCGGCAAGCCGCATTCCTGCTGCATCGACGTCGGTCGGGTTCTGTGCGAGATACGCCTTGAGATAGCGTCGGCCGTTCGCCGTCCCGTAGCGGAAGCCCATCTCGATCGCGTGGATGTACGCGGGTGTGAACGCAGAGTCGAGTGCGATCGCACGATCGAATGAGCGAACGACTTCGGATTCGGGGACGCCTACCTTTTGTCCCCATCCCCAGTGGTACTGCGCGTCGCCGAGAAGGTACCAGAGCTCCGGATCGTTGGGATATCGTCGCACGCCCTCGTGCAGCGTTTGGAAGAGCTCCTCCTGCGCCTTGAACGGCGGAGCAGTGGTCGATGCCCCGAGCTCCGCGAACTTGCCCCCCGCGAGCACGAGGAAGCTGTCCCGCGGAGCGAGACCGTGATTGAATCGCGCGGCTCTGCTCATCATGTCCACGGCGCCTGTGTCCGCGACACCGCCGCTCCATCCGCGCGCCGCGCCATCCAGCGTGAGCGCCACGCTGAAGGTCGAGTCGATCGCGACGGCCTTGTCGAAGTACGCGACGGCCGAGTCCCACGCGCTGCGCCGAAAGAACTGCTGCCCCTGGAGGAACGCCTTGAGCGCCGGCAGCGATGTCGTTCCCACAGACGACATCTGCGCGCCGCCGAGCGCGCGCGTCTTCGCCAGCTCACGGAGGAGCCCGATCGTGAGCGAATCCGAAAGGCGGTCCATGCGCGACAATCCATCGCGACGGTCGACTTCTCCGAGCACGTTACCGGAGGCGACATCGATGATGGAAGCGGAGGCGCGCACCGAGTCCGCGCCCGAGCGAATGAGGCGCCCGAACACTGCGAGCCGCGCGCCCGTTGCCTGGCCGAGGAGCTGCGCGGACTCCTTGTCTGCGCGTCCCGTCCATCGGCGCAAGACGAGCGTTGGCGAGACGGTGCGGAGCGGACCGGCGCCGTCGAGATTGCGCGACAGCACGTCGACTATCCCCTCGTGCCAGAGCTTGAGATCCGCGTCGACGACATCGAAGGGCGCGACGGCGACGAGATTCTGATCGAGCGGCGCCGCTCGCTGCCGGCGCGCGACGACGATGCCGACGATGATGAGCATGGCGACGACTGCGGCGGCGACGCCGAGCATCGGGCCGCGTCTGCCGCGCACGGTCGTCGGCGCCGTCTCCAGCGCATCGCGAAACT
>JBDSHG010000102.1:0-9018 GCA_039918615.1 Gemmatimonadaceae bacterium
GCTCCTCGGCATCGTCATCTTCTACTTCGCCTGGGATCCCACAGCGGTCTCGGCGGTCGATCTGGCGCCTGGCGTGCTCTGGGGGATCTTCACCTTCTCGGGGCTGCTCGGCCTGCAGCGATCCTTCAGTATCGAGCAAGCCGATCGCGCCATCGACGCCCTCCTTGGCGCTCCGATCCCGCGCGAATCGATCTATCTCGGCAAGGCGATGGCGAATCTCGTCTTCGTCGCGGCCGTTCAGGTCATTGCGATTCCCGCGGTGCAGCTCTTTTATGGAGTGCCGCTGCTCGAGCACGCCGGCACGCTCGCGGTCATCGCGCTGCTCGCCGCCATCGGGTTGGTCGCGGTCGGCACGCTGTTCAGCGCGATGGCCGTGAACACGAAGCTGGCCGAGATGCTCCTTCCGGTGCTGTCGCTGCCGTTCTTCGTGCCGATCGTGATCCCCGCGGCGCAGGCGACGGCCCGGCTGCTCTCCGGTCGCCCTGAGAGTGAGCTCGTGGGATGGCTTAAATTGCTGATCGCTTTCGATATTGTATTCGTAGCCGCGTGCACGCTCGCGTTCCCATTCACGATCGAGGAATGACCAGTCCCTCTGCAGCAACGGCCGCCAACGGCGCGCCGACGAAGCGAGCCAGCATCGACTGGCTCTTTCTCATCGCCGTGCTGGCGATCGCCGCCGCACTCGTGCGCGTGATCTACTTCACGCCGTTCGAAGCGGTGCAGGGACCTGCGCAGAAGATCTTCTATCTGCATCTCCCCGCCGCGCTCGAGGCCTTCATGGCGTTCGGCGTCGTCGCGCTCGCGGGGATGGGCTACCTCTGGCTCGGCGACCTGCGCCTCGATCGCGCAGCCGAGAGCTCGGCGGAAGTCGGCGTGATCTTCACCACCGTCGTCCTGATCACGGGCCCGATGTGGGCGCGCCCCGTGTGGGGAACGTGGTGGACGTGGGACGCCCGTCTCACGCTCACTCTCTTCCTCTGGTTCATCTACGTGGGCTATCTCGTGCTGCGCGGTGCGATCGACGATCGCGCCCTCCGCGCGCGCTACGCGGCGGTGCTCGGCATTCTCGGCTCGCTGCTGATCCCGTTCATTCATCTCAGTGTCTATCTCTTTCGCACGCTCCATCCGCGGCCGATCGTGATCAAGCCGAGCGCGCCGTCGCTACCGCCGGAAATGCTGACGACGCTCGTCATCTCGTTCGTCGCCTTCACGCTCTTCTACCTCGCGCTCGTACGCCAGCGCTATCGCCTGGCCACAGAGAGGGATCTGCTCGAGCTCGAGGAGGGCCGCTGATGCCACACAACGAGAGCTACTATTACGCCGCGTATTTCGCGGCGATCGGCATCTACCTGCTGTACACGATCAGCCTGATGCGCCGCCGTCTGACCATCGCGAAGCGGCGGCTTGCGCTCCGTCGCGAGCGCTGACGCCGCCGAGATGACCGCGACCCTCGGCGCCGTGTATCTCGTCGGCGCCGGTCCGGGCGATCCCGGACTCCTGACCGTGCGCGGGCGCGAGCTGCTCGCGGCGTGCGACACGATCGTCTACGACGCGCTGGTGAATCCCGTGCTCGTCGACGATGCGTGGATCGGGCGCGCGCGTGAGGCGGAGAAGATCTTCGTCGGCAAGCGCGGCGGCGCGCCGTCGATGGAGCAAAACGCGATCACCGCGCTGATCCTGAAGCTCGCTCGCGAGGGGAAGCGCGTGGTGCGGCTCAAGGGGGGCGATCCGATGGTCTTCGGGCGCGGTGGCGAGGAGGCCATCGCGCTCGCGGATGCGGGGATCATCTTCGAGGTCGTACCGGGGATCACGGCGGGCGTCGCCGCGCCTGCGTACGCCGGCATTCCCGTCACCCATCGCGGCGTATCGACGTCAGTCACCTTCATCACCGGACACGAGGACCCGGGGAAGGATCGCGATCAGACCGACTGGTCCGCGCTCGCGCGCGCGGGCGGGACGCTCGTGCTGTACATGGGCGTGAGCCGCCTCGCGAAGATCGCCACCGCGCTCATCGCAGGCGGACGCTCGCCGGAAACTCCGGCGGCGATCATCGAGTGGGGGACCTATCCGCGGCAGCGCACCGTCGTCGCGACGCTCGCGACGCTCGCCGAAACCGCCGCGCGCGAGAAGGTGATCGCGCCGTCGATCGCGATCGTCGGCGACGTCGTGAAGCTGCGCGCCGAGATGAGTTGGTTCGACCGCCGCCCGCTCTTCGGCCGCACGATCGTCGTCACGCGCGCGCGCGAGCAGGCGTCGCAGCTGCGCACGACGCTCGAGATCGCGGGCGCCACAGTGATCGAGGCGCCGGCGATCCGCATCGAGGCGCTCGACCAGACTCCGCTGCGCGCGGCGCTCGGTAAGCTCGCTGCCTATCAGTGGCTCGTCGTCACCAGCCGCAACGCAGTCGACCTGCTCTGGGCCGCGCTGCGCGACCTCGACCTCGACGCACGCGCCCTCGCGGCGCTGAAGATCTGCGCCGTCGGTCCCGCGACCGCCGAGGCGCTGCTCGCGCGCGGGCTCGCCGTCGACGTCATCCCCGATCGGTACGTCGCCGAGGGCGTGATCGAGAAGCTCCGGGCGCGCAGCGATGTGCGCGGCACGCGCGTACTCTTCGCGCGCGCGGCCGGCGCGCGCGAGCTCCTCCCGGCGGCGCTGCGCGAGATGGGCGCAGAGATCGACGAGATCGAGATCTATCGCTCCGTTCCCGATCTCTCCGGGCTCGACAGGCTCGTCGAGGCACTCGACGAGAGCAGCATAGACCTCGTCACCTTCACCTCGGCGTCCACCGTCCGGCACTTCGTCGATGCCCTCGGACCCGAGCGCGCACGCACAGTGCGCGGCGCGTCGATCGGGCCGGTGACCAGCGACGAGGCGCGCAAGCTCGGCGTGCCGATCGAGATCGAGGCGAGCGAGTCGACGATCCCCTCGCTCGTGCAGGCGATCATGACGCATCTCGGCACGTCGAGTGCGCGGCAATGATGCCCCTCGCCTCCGCTAGCTTTCGCGCATGACCGACACCGTCCGCATTGCGACGCGCGCCTCCGAGCTCGCGCTCCGCCAGGCGCGCATGGTGCAGGCGGCACTCGAGGCGCGCGGCACGCAGTCGGAGCTCGTCACCTTCAAGACCGTGGGAGACAGGAAGCTCGACGAGTCGCTGAGCAAGATCGGCGCGAAGGGGCTCTTCACGAAGGAGCTCGAAGACGCGCTCATCGCCGGGAAGGTCGACTGCTGCGTGCACTCGCTCAAGGATCTCCCCACCGACATGCCTGAGGGGCTCGCGATCATCGCGATGCTGGAGCGCGAAGACCCGCGCGATGTGCTCGTCGTCAATGACAGGATCTTTACCGAGTCGCTCGACGATCTTCCGCGCGGCTGCCGCGTCGGCACGTCCAGCCTGCGACGGCGCGCGCAGCTGCTCCATCGCCGCTCCGATCTCGAGGTCGTCGAGCTGCGCGGCAACGTGCCGACGCGGCTGCGCAAGGTCGACGAAGGGCAGGTGCACGCCGCGATTCTCGCGGGTGCGGGGCTCAAGCGCCTCGAAGCCGAGCAGCGCATCGACGCGTGGCTCGATGCGCCGGCGTGGCTCCCGGCGGCGGGACAGGGCGTGATCGCGGTCGAGGCGCGCGAGGACGATGCGTGCATGCGCGAGCTCCTCGCGTCGATCCACCACGCGCCGAGCGCCTTTGCGGCGAATGCCGAGCGGTCGCTGCTCGCGGCGCTCGATGGCGGATGCCAGGTGCCGATCGGCGCGCTGCTGATCGGGGAGGGCGCCAACGCGCTGCTCCATGCACTCGTGAGCGACCTGCACGGCAAGCAGCTGCTGCGCGGTTCGCTCGGGGTCGGCGAGCAGACGGCAGAGGAGGTCGGACAGGCCCTCGCCGCGCAAATGCGCCGTGACGGCGCGATGGAAATTCTCGCCGGTGTGCGCGCGGACGCCGCGAAGATCCCCTCTCCGCAGCCGGAATAGCGACATGAAAGAATTACTTGACTCAGTCAACTATTAGCGATGATGCCATCCTTTCCCGAATATCGTTCGCGGCGACTTCGTCGCACCGAGCCGCTGCGCAAGCTGATTCAGGAGACCCACCTCTCCGCGTCGCAGCTCGTGCTCCCGCTCTTCGTGCGCTCCGGCTCCAACGTGCGCAAAGCCGTCGGCTCGATGCCCGGAGTCTTCCAGCTCTCCGTCGACGAGATGCTGCGCGAGGCAGATGAGGCGAGCGAGGAGGGCGTCGGCGGCGTCATCCTCTTCGGCCTCCCAGACACCAAGGACGCCACCGGATCCTCGGCCTGGGATGAGAAGGGGCCGGTTCCCACCGCCGTGCGCGAGCTCAAGCAGAAGTTCCCGCAGCTCGTCGTGATCACCGACGTCTGCATGTGCGAGTACACCGACCACGGCCACTGCGGAATCCTCCGCGATGGCGAAGTCGACAACGATGCGACTCTCGAGCTCCTCTCCCGCGCGTCGCTCGTACACGCGGCCGCGGGTGCGGACATCGTCGCGCCGAGCGACATGATGGACGGCCGCGTCGGCGCGATCCGGCGCGCGCTCGACGCACAGAAGCTCACCAGCACCGCGATCCTCGCCTACGCGGCGAAGTACGCCTCGGCATTCTATGGCCCGTTTCGCGAAGCTGCCGAGTCGACGCCGCAATCCGGCGACCGCCGCGGCTATCAGTTGGACGCCGCGAACGCCGACGAGGCGATGCGCGAAGTGTGGCTCGACATCGAAGAGGGCGCGGACGCGATCATGGTCAAGCCGGCGGGGCCGTATCTCGACATCGTCGCGCGCGTGAAGCAGGAGACGGGCTACCCTGTTGCTGCCTATCAGGTGAGTGGCGAGTACGCTATGCTTCTTGCAGCAGCCGAGCGTGGCTGGATCGACCGCGAGCGCGCGATGCTCGAGTCGCTGATGGGCATTCGGCGCGCCGGCGCGGACGTCATTCTCACTTACTTCGCGACCGAGACCGCGCGACTCCTCTCATGAAATTCCGCACATTTCCGGGCACCGGTGTCAGCGTAAGCGAAGTCGGCTTCGGACTCTGGACTCTCGCCACCGGCTGGTGGGGCGATGTCACCGACGAGCAGGCGATCGCGATGCTGCGTCGCTCACTCGATGAGAACGGCGTCACCTTCTTCGATGCCGCCGACGCGTACGGCAACGGCCGCAGCGAGCGCCAGCTCGCGTCCGCGTTCAAGGGTCGTCGCAGCGAAGTCGTCTACGGCACCAAGATCGGCTACGACATCTACGACGAAGAAGCCGCGAAGGCGCGCCGCGGACAGAGCGAGCTTCCGCAGCGCTTCGAGCCCAAGTTCATGCGCCACGCCGTCGACAAGTGCCTCGAGCGCCTCGAGACCGACTACATCGATGTGATTCAGCTCCACAACATCAAGATGGAGCACGTGCGCGATCCGCAGATCTGGGAGACGATGCGCGAGCTCGTGCGCGAGGGGAAAATTCGCGCGTGGGGCGCCGCCTTCGGGCCCGCGATCGGTTGGCTGTATGAAGCGGTCGAGCTGGTCGAGCGCGAGCCCGACATCAACACCATCCAGATGATCTGGAACATCATCGAGCAGCATCCGGGCACGGCGATGCTCGATGCCGCTCGCGAGCACGCGCCCGACTGCGTCTTCAACGTCCGCGTGACCCACGCCTCCGGGATGCTCGAAGGGAAATACACCGAGGATACGGTGTTCGGCGAGAACGATCACCGCCGCCATCGGCCGCACTCGTGGCTCATCAACGGCGTCCAGAAGGTCCGCACTCTCGACTTTCTCACGAAGCGCATGACGCTCGGCCAAGCCGCCCTCAAGTGGCTCCTCGCCGATCCGCTCATCGTGACGACCCTTCCGAACATCTACGACAACGAACAGCTCGACGAGTTCGCGGCCGCGAGCGATCTCCCCGATCTCTCCCCCAGCGACATGGAGAAGATCGCCGAGCTCAACACGGTGAACTTCGGCATCGCCGATGAGACGCAGGCGTACAAGGGCACGATGCATCGCGACAATGCGCAGGCGGCGGAGTCCGTGCGTTGATCCACCCATGGCACGGCATTCCGGCGGGATCGCATCCGCCGGAAAAGGTCACTGCGGTCATCGAGATTCCGAGCGGCAGCCGCAACAAGTACGAGCTCGACAAGGATTCCGGTCTCTTTCGCCTCGATCGCGTACTCTACTCGGCGGTGCACTATCCGGCCGACTACGGCTTCATCCCGCGCACGCTCGCCGAGGACAACGATCCGGCGGATATTCTCGTGCTCCTGAACGAGCCGACGTTCCCTGGATGTCAGATCGATGCGCGGCCGATCGGCGTGCTGCGCATGACGGATCGCGGCGAGGCGGACGACAAGATCCTCGCCGTGCCGAGCAACGATCCGTTCTACGAGGAATACTTCGACATCGCGGACATTCCGCAGCACTATCTGAAGGAAGTCGAGCACTTCTTCCATATCTACAAGGATCTGGAGGGAAAGCGCGTGCAGACGATCGGATGGGAGCAGGCGCCGAAGGCAATCCAGATCATCCGCGAGTCGATCGAGCGATACAACGACAAGTATGTCGCTCCGAGCGGTCCCTGACTCACGGTTTTCGATCGACCCTCGCAGGCGGATGAAATGACGGCACGGCGGCAGCGCGGCCACATCATCCACTCGCGGCTTGCAGCGCTCGTGAGCGCGGACCCGGCTGCGAGAAAGCGACTTCGCGAGCTGCGCCGCGCGCTCGCGGGCGCGACGCGCTGCACCTTCGTGGTGCAGAACGATCCGGACCCCGACGCGATCGCCTCTGCGCTCGCGCTCCGCCGCACGCTCGGATTTTCCGCCGCGCGATCGCCGATCGTCACCGCAGGGCAGATCACGCGCCCCGAGAACCAGCGGTTGATTGCGGAGCTCAATGAGCGCGTGCGCCACGTCCCCATCGAGCGCGTCCCGCTGCTCGCGCCGCTCGTGCTCGTCGACGTGCAGCCGCCGTACTTCGGCGACGCGCTGCCGAGCGTCGCCGCGGTGATCGATCATCATCCCACCACCGGCTCGTACCGCGCTCGCTTCCGCGACGTGCGTACGAACTACGGCGCGAGCGCGACGATGGCAGCGGAGTATCTCCTCGCCTCGGATGCCGACGGCGTGACGACGCGCCTCGCGACGGCGCTGCTCTACGGCATCGTAACGGATACGAAGTCGCTCTCGCGTGCGGCGAGCGACGAGGATCTGCAGATGTTCGCGCTCCTCTTCGCGCGCGCCGATCACGTCGCGCTGCGGCGCATCCAGCATCCGTCATATCGCCCCCTCGCGCTCAAGCGCTTCGGCATCGCGCTCGAGCACGCGCGCGTGCGCAATGGGCTCGCCTACATCCACCTCGGCCTCCTACCGGCAGACCAGGAGCACATCGTGGCGCAGCTCGCCGAGTTCTGCCTCGGGATGGCGGGCGCGGAGATCTCGGCGGTGTCCGGCGTGTTCGCGGGGAAGTTCGCGATGAGCCTGCGCTCGCTCTCGCCGAATGCGCGGCTCGGCGAGAAGATCCGCAGGCGCTTCGGATCATTCGGAAGTGCGGGCGGGCACCCGATGATGGCGAAGACGGTCGTGCCCCTGCCGGCGTGGCGAAAGGAGCACAAATTCGCGAGCCAGGACGCGCTCGGCCGCAGCATCCGCCGAGAGCTCGTCAAGGCGCTCGCCTCGAAGAAATGACCGGCGGCGATCGCGCACTGCGACCGCTGGACATCACGGCCCCCGCGCGAACGCCGTGGAGCGCGCCGTCGAAAGTTCAAACCAATCTCGACGTCGATGCCGTCCGGCAGTCTCACAAGCGCATCGTCATTTGCGCGGACGGCACGTGGAACAGCACGAAGGCCACCGACGCGATCGGCGACACGGCCACCACGAATGTGTGGCTCACCTACCAGCTCGTGAAGCCGAAAGCGGACGACGGCACCCCGCAGCTCGCCTTCTATCATCCGGGCGTCGGCACCGGCGGCTTCATCGATCGCGTCGTCGGCGGCGCGACGGGGCGGGGGATCGACCGCAATATCCGCGAGTGCTATCGCTTTCTCGTCGACAGCTATCATCCCGGCGACTACGTCTACCTCTTTGGCTTCAGCCGGGGCGCGTACACGGTGCGCAGCCTCGCGGGGCTCGTGCGGAACTGCGGGATCATCAATCCAGAGAAGCTGCCGATCGGTAAGACCGTCGACGCCGCGGTGAGCGAGGCGTTCGGTCACTATCGCGCGCGCAGCGATGCGACGGCGCCGGCTGCGCAATCGTCGGTGGACTTCCGGAAGGAGAACTCGCATCCGGACTTCCGCATCACGTGCATCGGCGTGTGGGATACCGTGGGCTCGCTGGGAATTCCAGTCGGCCTCGTAGGCCGTCTCACGGCGCATCTCTATGGCTTTCACGACGTGACGCTGAGCAGCGGGGTCGACTGCGCCTTTCACGCGGTGGCGGCAGATGAACGCCGGCGCCCGTTCGTGCCGACGCTGTGGCTGCAGCAGCCGGACGCGCGCGACCACGGGCAGCGCGTCGAGCAGCGCTGGTTCACCGGCGTGCACTCGGATGTGGGTGGCGGCTACCCGTGGCCCGAGCGCGGGCTCGCGACGCTCACCTTGCGATGGATGATCGACCGCGTGACCAAGGCGTGCCGCCTCGAGCTCGACCCTTCATCGCTGAACGGCGCGCCGCCGAGCTCGGGCGCCCTGCACGAGTCGCTCACCCTCTGGTATCGCATGTGGAAGCCGGCGAACCGCACGATCGACGGCGGATTAGGCCATCACGGCGCGCGCGACGACGGCCGCATCACGGCCGAGGTCATCGATGAATCGATCGGCGAATGGCGCGCGAAGTACGTGCAGACGCCGATGCCGAACGTGAAGCACACGTACACGCCGGACAACGTGCTGGAATACGAGGAGCGAATCTCGGAGCAGGCGAGCGAGGCCCCGGTCCAGCCGCCGGACTACCCGAGCGACCTGCGCGAGACTGGGCTGCCGCACGAGCGGCGCTGAGTGAGAGCCGCTTGTTGCCTCCG
>JBDSHG010000103.1:0-10549 GCA_039918615.1 Gemmatimonadaceae bacterium
CGGTGCTCGAGGTGCGATAGGGCAGGCGCACACCGATGACGTTCTTCGCGCCGATCGCCTTCGCGGCGAGATACGCAGTGACTGCGGAGTCGACACCCCCCGAGATGGCGACGATCGCCTTCTCGAAATTGCGCTGTGCGAGCTCGTCGCGGATGAACGACGTGAGCCACGCTTCGGTGAGCGCGCCGTCGATTGCGAGCGGGGACGGGGCGCCGTTCTCGATCGCGCCGACCTGCACGACGTCGATGTCGCGCGCGCGCGGGGCGCCCTTCGCGCCGGCCTTCTTCGGCGTGGCCTTCTTCGGCTTCGGCGCCGGATCGTACTCGAGCGCGGGCGGCGTCTCCGCGCGGATCTGCTCGAGGTTGTCGATCAGATGCGGCATCGCGGTCTGCAGGTCGGCGAGTAGCGGCATCTCGGAGCGCGCGCGGGCGAGATCGTCGAGGTCGATCGGGATCGAGACGAGCGCCTCGCGCCAGAGCGGCCCGCGCACCCGAACCTCGCCGTTCGGTCCCGCAATCGTGGCGCCCCCGGGGAAGGATTTTCCCCCCTCGTTCGACACCAGATTCGCGAACGACACGAACACCCCCTGCTCCTCGGCGATGTCGCGCACGAGACGCTCCCATCGCGCGACGCTCGCGGGACCCGGGATTGCGTCCTCGCGCGGCTGCACGCCACGCGCGGGCGCCGCCGCGGAGATGAAGATCATCGTCGCGCCATCGAGCGCGAGCAGCGTCCCCGGCAGCGAATGCCACGCGTCTTCGCACACCAGCATGGCGAACTTTCCCCACGGCGTTTCGAAGGCACGGATGTCGTGGCCGCGCTCGACGAAGCGCTCCTCGTCGAAGAGGCCGTACGTCGGCAGGAAGTTCTTGCGATGGACGTGGCGGATGAGCGGCGCGTCACCGCCGAGTCGCACCCACATCGCGCTGTTGTACAGAATGCTGTTCCAGAGCTCGTAGAAACCGATCGCAAGCTCGAGCGGCTGCGACGCCGCGCTCGATGCGAGATAGGCGCGCTGCACGTCCTCAGCGAAGGCGCCGGCGGTGCGCGAGTGCTCGCGGACGCCGCCCTCGAGGAAGTAGCCGGTGAGCGCCGATTCGGGAAGGTGAAGGACGTCAGGCCGTGGGTCGAGCGACTCGAGCTGCGAGAAGACGTCGCCCAGGCGGGCGAGGTTGGCGTCATATTCCCCCTTGCCGGGAGAGAACTGGAGCGCGGCAAGCTGGAGAATGTGAGGCATCTACGAAAGATGCGTGTATTGAAGGAAGAGGGGTAGCCGTCCGAAGTGGTCGAGCGCGCCCATGTATTCGTCAACCCTGTCTTTTCGTCAGCCGGATATGCAACTGCGCCGCTTATTCACCATTGGATCGATCATCAGCCTGGCTCTCGCCTCGCGCCTCGGCGCGCAGGAGAGCGCGCAGCCGGCGAGCGAGGCGTGGCAGATCGTGCCGCAGCCGCAGTCGTCGCTCGTGCTCGCGCGCGACGGGCAGCTCATCGGCGAGCTCGGGACGCAGTTTCGCGTGAGCGTGCCCGTGCGCTCGCTGCCGCCGTACGTCGGCGAGGCGTTCATCGCGGTAGAGGATCAGCGCTTCTACAAGCACGACGGTGTCGACGTGGTCGGAATGGCGGCCGCGCTCAAGGATGCGCTGCGCGGGCACGCGCGCGGGGCGAGCACCATCACGCAGCAGCTCGTCGGCAACATGCACCCAAACATCATCGACCGCTCCGACCATTCGATCTCGCGCAAGATCCACGAGCAGAACGCGGCGCGCGAAATGGAGCGTCATTACGACAAGCAGCAGATCCTCGAGGCGTATCTCAACCAGATCCACTTCGGACACGGGTGGTACGGCATCGAGGAGGCATCGCGCCACTACTTCGGCATCCCGGCCGCGCGGCTGACGCTCGCGCAGGCCGCGACACTTGCCGCGCTGCCGAAGGGGCCCGCGCTCTACGATCCCGTGAGGCATCCCGATCGCTCGAAGCAACGGCGCGACCTCGTGCTCTCGCTCATGGCGCAGCAGGGCTACGTCACGACCGCAGCGGCAGTGGCTGCGAAGGAGGAGCCCGTAGTCACCGCGCCCTCGATGGCGATCGCCGCCGCACCGTACGTCGTCGACGTCGTGCGACGTGAGGCGGAGAGTGCAGGAATACCCGTGATGACGGGAGGCTTCCAGATCACCACGACCATCGATGCGCAGCTGCAGGTGCTCGCCACCGATGCGCTCGTGTCGGGGCTGGCGCGTGCGGAGGCGCGCGCGGGGTACAAGCATCCGACCTTCGCCGCGCGCACTGCGGGGAGCAGCGACTATCTGCAGGGCGCCGTCGTCGCGATCGATCCCGAAGACGGCGACGTGCTCGCGTTGGTTGGTGGCCGCAACTACGCCGACTCGCACTTCGATCGCGCGCTCAACGCGCTGCGCCAGCCCGGATCGTCGTTCAAGCCGATCGTCTACTCGACGGCGATCGCCGACACCTTCACTGCAGCGTCGATCGTCTACGACACCGCGCTCGCCGTCCCCCTCGACCGCAACGGCGTCTACCGCCCGCGCAACGACGACGGTCAGTTCCTCGGTCCGATGACGCTGCGCGATGCGCTCGTGCGCTCGCGCAATCCGGTGGCGGTGCAGCTGGGCCTCGTGGAAGGAATGGACACGATCTCCGCCCTCGCGCGCGCGCTTGGCATCACGACGCCGATCTCGCCCTATCCCGCGAGCGCGATCGGCGCGAGTGCGGCACGTCCGATCGAGATGGTCGCGGCGTACGCGGCGTTCGACAACGATGGCTCCTCGGTGTCGACGCGCTTCATCCATCGCATCACCGATGCCAACGGGCGCCAGCTGTATACGGAGCACAGCGCCGCGCGGGACTCGGTGCTCGATCCGCGCGTTGCGTTCATCGTGCGCGACATGATGCGCGACGTCGTGACGCGCGGAACAGCGACATCGGTGCGTCGTTTCCTGCCCGAGCGCATCGAGGCTGCGGGGAAAACGGGGACGACGAACAACGACACCGATGCGTGGTTCATCGGGATGACTCCCGAGATCGTCGCGGGCGTATGGGTGGGCTTCGACAAGCCGGTGACGATCGCGCCGGGCGCGGCGGGCGGCTCCGTCGCCGCGCCGATCTGGGGCGACATGATGGGACGCTATTATCAGTCGCGGTCGAGCGGCGCATGGAACATCCCCGAGGGGATCGCGGCGATGGACTTCGATCGCGACACGATGGCGCCGGCGGACAGCAACACGGTGCCCGAGCGCCGGTACACCGAGTATTTCCTCGAGGGCACGCAGCCCGGCGATCCGTGGGCGATCTTCGCGAACGGGCCGATCACGTTCTAGCGAGGCCGGTGGCGCCTTCCTGCTTCAAAAGATGGTGATTTGCGCGGACCATCCGCAGAGGCGACGTTACCAGCATGACCGATCGCCGATACGACGACGACGAAGTCGCCGCAATCTTCCAGAAGGCTGCAGAGAATCCGGAGGGACGATCGCTTCCGTCGCCGCACAGCGATGGGATGACCCTCGCCGAGCTGCAGGAGATCGGCCGCGAGGCGGGGATCGCGCCGGAGGCGGTCGCACGCGCCGCGCAATCGCTCGCGATTCGCGCGACGTCCGACGCGCGCACGTTCCTCGGAATGCCGATGGAGGTCGGACGCACGATCGAGCTCGGTCGCAAGCTCACCGATGAGGAGTGGGAGCATCTCGTCGGCGAGCTGCGCGTGGTGTTCAAGGCGCGCGGCAAGGTCAGCTTCGGCGGCTCGCTGCGTCAGTGGACGAACGGGAACTTGCAGGCGCTGCTCGAGCCGACGCCGACGGGGCATCGGCTGCGATTGTCGACTGTGAAGGGTGACGTCCGTGGCTGGACGATGCTTGGCGGAATGTCGCTGGCGTTGAGCGGCTTCACCGCGATCGCGGCCGGGGCAGCGGGACATCTGGGTGCGTCGATGCCCGGCGTCGTGTTGCTCGCGCTCGTGGGCGCGGGCGCCATTGCCAACGGCGCGCTCCGCCTCCCGAGTTGGGCACGCACTCGTGGCCGACAGATGGATGCGATCGCCGAGCGCCTCGCGCTCGACAGCGGCTCGACGAGCGAGCCACCAACAAGCTGAACGAGGCAGGACCAGCTCGCGAAAACTTGTTTGAATTCAAGATAATGCCCTACCGCGCCCGCTTCCCCGGCGCGATCATGCGCTCGAATCGCGGATCGCCGTGCAGCGCAGCGAACGTCGGGTCCACCGCCAGATATGACGGCGTGATGTAGTAGAACTCCTTCAGCAGCTTTTCGAGCAGATCCATCGCGTGATCGTTTTCCCCGGCGATTGCATAAATGAGTGCGAGCGAGTGTTCTCCTTCCGGACCATCGTTCGCATCGCGAGACACCGGGAGAAGCGCCACTGCGCGCTTACCCTCGCGGATGGCTTCCTCGCTCCGACCAGCGTAGGCGAGTGACAGCGCGAGCTGCTGGAGCAGAAAGGCGTTGTCGGGCGCCGAGCGCAGCAGCGCGGCGTAGTGAATGCGCGCCGTGTCGGCGTAGGCCATTCGCTTCGCCCTGTTTTTGCGCATGACGTACGACTGCGCAAGAACGAGCGCCCAGTTCGCGGTGTCTGCATCGAAGGCGTCGGGGCGAAGCGTGCCGATGAAGGCGAGCTGCGCGCTGTCCATCGTCCACATCGCCTCCCGATACTGGCTGATGAACGCAACCACGCGCGTCGAGTCGAAGATCCCACCCGTCCCGCGAATCGCCGCGTGCGCGCTCGCGAGATCGCCATCCGCGAGAAGTGTGAGCGCGCGGAGCTGCAGCAGCGCCGAGTTTTCCGGGTCGATCGCGAGCGCCCGGCCCACAGCCTGCCTAGCTTCAGCGGAGCGTTTCATCCGAAGAAGCACGAGGACGAGTCGTCCCATCGCCTGAGGATCGCGGGGATCCAGCGCCACGGCCTGCGCCGCATGCGCCGCTGCTGCATCCCAGCGGCCCATGTGTTCTTCCGCCGTTGCGGCGGCCGCGAGCGATGGCGCATTCGGCCCGTTGGCAAGCCCCTTCTCCGCCTCCGCGAGCCCCTGCGCATAGTCGCTCCGTACCTGAGTGAGGTATAGCGCGCGTGATGCGTGCGCGTCGATCGAGCCCGGTGCCAGCTCGAGGCCACGCGCAGTAGCTTGGTCGGCGGAGTCCGCGAACTCGGGGAGTGGCTGACTGTAGTAAAACAGCTCCGCATACACGCGACCGAGCGAGCTCCACGCGAGCGCAAAGCCCGGATCGCGCGTGGCGGCATCTCGCAGCAGCGTGATCGCGTGTCGCGTGTTCGTCGGCGTGAACCCGAGCTCCATCGCGCCCTGCGCTCTGAGAAAAGCGTCGTACGCGAGCAGGTTTGAGGTTGGTCGCGATGCCAGCTGCGCCTGCGCCGGCGCAGTGAGCGCAATCTGCAGCGCCTGCGCGACCTTTCCGGCGATGTCCGATTGCATCTGAAAAACGTCCGTAAGCGGTGCGTCGAAGGGCTGCGCCCATTTGTCTGTCGACGATCCGACATCCACCAACTCGGGGCTGACGCGTACGCGATTGGCTGTCCCGGGTGCCTTCGCCCATCGCACGCGCCCTTCGAGGATGTAGCGAACGCCGAGCTCCTCACCGATCTGCTTCGCGGATTTCGTGGTGCCACGATACTGTCTTGCGCTTGCCGTACCGATGACCTCGATGCCCGGAACGTTCGCGAGCTTGTCGTGCACCGCCTCCGTCATCCCCTCGGCGAAGTAGCCGTCGGCGGAGTCGCCCTCGTTCTCGAACGGAAGCACCACGAGTCGAATTGCGCTCGCCGCGACCTCCACTGAGGCAGTGGTATGCCTCGCACGCCGCGCGAGCACCGCGGCGCCCGCGACCACGAGTGCAAGCACCCCCACCATCACCGCAATCCGCATCGCGGAGAGAGTGCGCTTCGGCGCAACCGCCGGCACGCGCTGTGTCTCGTCTAGCGCACGAGAAAATTCTCCCGCGGTCGTCCATCGATCCGCGGCGATCGGCTCGAGCGCTCGCCGCAGCACCGCGTCGATTCGGCTCGAGACTGTCGGACGGACCACACAGATCGATGGCGGCTCGCTCGAGAGCATCCGCGCGATGATCGCCTGCGCCGTCGGTCCGGTGAACGGAGGTTCGCCGGCGAGCATCTCGTAAAACACAGCGCCCAGCGCATAGACGTCGCTGCGCGCATCGAGCGTGCGCTGTCCGCTCGCCTGTTCGGGGCTCATGTACTGCGGCGTCCCGATCGATACGCCCGTCGCGGTGAGCGTCCGTGCTCCGGCCGCGAGCGCGCCGCTTTCGAGTGCCTGCGCAATTCCGAAATCCGCGAGCAGCGCATTGCCCTGCTTCGTCAGCAGCACGTTCTCCGGCTTGATGTCACGATGGATCACGCCGCTTTGATGCGCGTAGTCGAGCGCGCCCGCGAGCTCGCGCACGAATCGCAGCGCATCTTCCACCGAGAGCTGGGTCTCGCGCTTCAGCCGCTCGCGGAGTGTCTCGCCGTCCACGAACGGCATCGTGAACCAGAGCCGTCCATCCGATGTTTCGCCCGAGTCGAAGACGCCGAGCATGTGCGGGTGCTGTAGCCTGGCCGCGGTGGCGACTTCGCGACGGAAGCGGTCGGACCCGAGAGTGGCGGAAAGATCCGAATGCAGAACCTTGATCGCGACTTGCCGTTGATGCTTGTTGTCGGTGGCGAGATACACCGTCGCCATGCCGCCGCGGCCAAGCTCTCGCTCGAGCGTGTATGGCGCACCCAGCGTCCTCTGCAGAAGCTCCTGTTCCGCCGGCGTCACCGTATCTCTGCTCCCGCGAGTCATGAAACTCGAAGTCTAGGGTCGCTGGTTGGATGTCGCTAGCACGCAGATGCAAAAGCGCCGCGGCATCTCTGCCGCGGCGCTCTTCCCATCATCTATACTCTCTGGCGGACCTACACCCCCGCGTGAACCGCCACGCTATCCTCCGCCTCTTCCATCAGCGTCGGCTTCGTCGCACCCTGGAACACGCCCTGCGGCTCCAGTGCAATCGCGAACACCTCGTCCAGCGTGCTCACCGTGTGGAAGGTGAGTGACTTGCGTACCTCCTCGGGAATGTCTTCCATGTCCGCCTCGTTGTCCTTCGGCAGGATGATGGTCGTGATCCCCGCGCGATGCGCGCCCAGCACCTTCTCCTTCAGTCCGCCGATCGGCAGCACCCTGCCGCGTAGCGTCGCCTCACCCGTCATCGCCACGTCCTTGCGAACCTTCCGCCCGGACATCGCAGACACGAGCGCGGTCGAGATCGCGCATCCAGCCGACGGTCCGTCCTTCGGGATCGCTCCCGCAGGCACGTGCACGTGGACCTCGATCGATCCCAGCCTGTCGACCGGAATCTTCAGCTGCGCCGCGTGCGTTGCCGCATACGTGAGGGCCGCTCGCGCACTCTCCTTCATCACATCGCCCAACTGGCCCGTGAGAATGAGCGACACGTTGCCCCATCCCTCGATCTGCGTCTCGCCATCGGACGACTTCGGCGCGTACAGCCTGCGAATCGCCGCTTCGACGAACATGATGTCGCCGCCCATCGGCGTGTAGTACATCCCCGTCGCCACGCCGACCTCGTTATCCTCGGCCGCATGCTCCGGGTGCACCTTCGGACGTCCCAGCAGCTCGCGCACATCCGCGGGCGTGATGGTGAGCGAATCGATCTCCTTCGCCGCGATCTTGCGCGCGACCTTCCGCGCGACCGCGCCCACCTGCCGCTCGAGCTGACGCACGCCACTCTCGCGAGTGTAGCGCGTCACGATCGCAGTCACAGCCTCATCGGTGAAGGTGACGCCCTTGTCCTTGAGCCCCGCCTCCTCCAGCTGCCGCGGCACCAGATACGTCTTCGCGATCTCCGTCTTCTCACGCTCGGTGTAACCCGAGAAGTCCACGACCTCCATTCGATCCAGCAGCGGCGCAGGAATGTTCTGAATGAAGTTCGCCGTCGCGATGAAGAGCACCTCGCTCAGATCAAACGGCACGTTGAGATAGTGATCGGTGAAGCTGTCGTTCTGCGCAGGGTCGAGCACCTCGAGCAGCGCGCTCGACGGATCGCCCTGATACGAGCTTCCGAGCTTGTCCACTTCGTCGAGCAGGAAGACGGGATTCTTCGTCCCCGCCTGCTTGAGCCCCTGGATGATGCGCCCCGGCATCGCGCCGACGTACGTGCGCCGATGTCCGCGAATATCCGCCTCGTCGCGCGCGCCGCCGAGCGCCGCGCGGATGTACTCGCGTCCGAGCGAGCGCGCAATCGACTTCGCGATCGACGTCTTGCCAACGCCCGGAGGTCCGACGAACAGCAGAATCGGCCCCTTCGCCATCGCCCGCGCCTTCACTTCCTTCGTATCCGTGATCGGACGGTCGTCGCTGTCGCTGACGTTCTCCTTCGGGATCACAGTGTCCGGAATCTCGTTGAGCTCCGCCTTCAGCTTCGCCGCCGGAAACTCACCCGTCTTCTCGTGCTCCTCGGCAAGCTCCTGCGCGCGCAACTGCCGCACGGCGAGGAATTCGAGCACCCGGTCCTTCACATCGGGAAGCCCGTAGTGATCCTCGTCGAGCACCTTACTCGCGTGACGCAGATCGAGATTGTCGTCCGAGCGCGTGTTCCACGGCAGCTCGGCTACCCACTCGAGATACGTGCGAATGACCTGCGCCTCCATGGACTCGCGTCCCGAGCGCTCCAGTCGTCCGAGCTCGCGCTCGACCTCCTGACGCGCCGACTTCGGCAGATCGAGCTTCGTCAGCTTCTCGCGAAGCTCCTCGATCTCGCGGCTCTGGTCGTCGTCGCCGAGCTCCTTCTGGATCGCCTTCATCTGCTCGCGCAGATACATCTCGCGCTGGCGCGTGCCGAGCTCCTCCTGCACCTGCGACTTGATCTCTTCCTGCGCCTCGAGCAGCCCGATCTGACGCTGCACGTGCACGAGCACGCGACGGAGTCGCTCCTCAACGCTCAGCGTCTCCAGCAGCCCCTGCTTCTCGGCAACCGAGAGCTCGATGTAGCCGGCGACGAGATCGGCAAACTTGCCGGGCTCGGTGACGGAATCGAGAACCTGGTGGACGACTTCCTCGGGAAGCCCGCGCTTCTCGCCAAGCTCGGCGGCGCGCTCACGGATCTCCTTGTGGAGAGCCTCGAAGGCGCTGTCGTGCTCGTCGAGCGCGTTCATGTCTTCCACCTGCACCGTCACTGCGGCGAGGTAGTTGTCGGTAATGGAATATTGGAGTGCGGTAGCACGCTGCTCGCCCTGCAGCAGCAGCTGAACGCCACCGAGTCCGCGCTGCACCTGACCGATGCGCGCGATCACTCCCATGGAGTAAAGGTTGTCCTGGGTAGGCTCGTCCGCGTTGTCGCGCTGCGCGACGGCGAATACGAGCCGGTCGCCCTTGAGCGCCGCCTCGATTGCGCGTAGTGTCCCAGGACGTCCCGCCGCGATGGGTGCGGTTAGCCCCGGGAAGATCACGGTTCCACGAAGCGGAAGTACTGGCAGTGTTTGACGTTGCGCCATTGTTTCGACCTTGTTGTAAGACATCATCTGAAGCCTGTTCGGGGCCTCCGATCAAATGACCAAGATGCGCAGGTCGGAAGTCGTTCCGGAGGTACCAACTCAGCACCAAACAGGCCATCGAGGCAGAAGTTGCAACTTCTACCCGTCGCTTTGACGTAGTACCCCTGCCAGCGAGGCTGATTGTCTTTTCAGATCGCGCTGCAAATGGTACACTAAGCAGACTCTATTCCTCCCGAAGGGCCGTGTCCCCGAGGGCTACTTGTTCCCCCCAGGGGTCCTCGAGTGCCTGATCCCACCGCCAAGCCTGCGGATGCGGAGATTCGTGCTGTAGCTGAGCGCGCGCTGTCCGCGAATTATGAGCTCGTTAATGAGCTCGGGCGCGGCGGCATGGGCATCGTCTATCGCGCGAAGGATCGCCGGTTGAAGCGGCTCGTCGCCATCAAGCTGCTACCGCCCGAGCTGGCGTTTCGCAGCGAGATCAAGACGCGCTTCCTGCGCGAAGCCGAGACGGCCGCGCAGCTGAGTCATCCCAACATCGTTCCGATCTACAGCGTCGATGAGCGCGAAGGGCTCGTCTACTTCGTCATGGCGCTCGTCGAGGGGCCGACGCTCGCGAAGAAGATGTATGAGGATGGACAAATGTCCGTCGACGAGACGCGCCGCGTGCTGCGCGAGGTCGCCGACGCGCTCGCCTACGCGCATGCGCGCGGCGTCATCCATCGCGACATCAAGCCGGACAACATCCTTCTCGACAAGGAGAGCGGGCGTGCGTTGGTGACGGACTTCGGCATCGCGCGCGCGATCCAGGAAGGGTCGGACTCGCGGCTCACCGCCACCGGCGTCGCGATCGGCACACCGGCATTCATGTCGCCGGAGCAGGCTGCCGGCGATCGCGAGATCGACGGACGCACCGATCTCTACGCGCTCGGCGTCGTCGCCTACCAGATGCTGTCGGGACGGCTGCCGTTCCAGGCGGCGACCACGGCATCGATGCTCATGAAGCAGATCACCGAGCGCCCAACG
>JBDSHG010000104.1:0-22815 GCA_039918615.1 Gemmatimonadaceae bacterium
GCGACGATTGTCCGGATCGACCAGCGCGAAATTCCAGTATTCATCTCCCTGATAGATGTCGGGAAAGCCCGGCGACGTGAGATGCAGCAGCGTCCGCGCAAGCGCATTCCACGCGGCGCTCGGCGCGATCGTCGCCACCAGTTGCTCGAGCTCCGCCGTGAACTTCGGCCGCGAAACGATCTGCGCGATGAACGCGACGAGTGCGCGCTCGTAATCCTCGTTGGGATCTGTCCACGAGGTTCGCCCCTTCGCCTCGCGCGCCGCCTTGAGCGCGAACGCGGTCATGCGCTCGCGAAGGGAGTCCACCTCTTCCCGCGCGGGTGGCGAGCCCGTGGGCCAGATGCCGACGAGCGTCTGGTAGATCACGTACTCCATGTTCGCGTCCGGGGCGAAGCGGTCGCCCACGCGCACCTTGAGCGAGCGATGCACGCGCGCCCACTTCGCGACCTGGCGCGACCACTCCTCCGGGATCTCGGAGAGCACGTCGAGCCGCGAGCGGAGGTCCGCGCTGCGCTTTGTGTCGTGCGTGCTCGTGGCGAGCATCGTTCGCGGCCACCGGACGCTCCGCTCGATGTTCGCATCGTGGAGATAGCCGACGGCGTCGCGGAGCTCGCCGCCGGGATCCGCGCCAACCTCGTTGCGCGACAGGAGCGGCGAATACCTGTAGAGCGCCGTGTCCTCGATTCCCTTCGCGGTCGCCGGCCCGCTCACCTGCTGAAAGCGCAGCACGAACGCATCGCGCTCGCTCTTCGCCGCATCGTCGCCGAGCGATGCGGGGTCGCCCAGGAAGATCCGCTCGAGCAGCTCGAGCAGCGGCGGACGGATGAGAGCGAGATCGCGCGCGGCAGAGAAGGCCATCTCGAGCGCGGCGCGATCATCCTCGTGCAACGCGAGCGCGCCCGACTCTATGTACGTGCGATAGACAGGGAGCCGCGCGATCAGCTGCACGATCCCCTCGCCGAGTTGCGCGCGCGTGCGCGACTGCGTGCGCGCGTCGCGGCGCGCGATCGGCGCGAGGAGGGCGGCGAGCCGCTGCACGTCGGGGGCGAGCGAACCGCGGAGAATGAATGCCTTGCCGCGCACCGCGACCTCGTGGAAGTCGAGCTCGGGGCGCCGGATGTCGAGGAAGTTGCGGTACGACTTCTCGATCTCGCGCATCCCTTCCGGATCGATGAAGATCGCATCGAGCTGCGCGAGGAATTCGTATCCGGTCGTCCCCGCCACCGGCCACTCGGCGCGCAGCCGCTCGCGCCCCGAGAGGATCTTCTCGACGAACACCGGGATCTCCGCGCCGGGGAGCACCTGCTGAATGGTCGCGTTGAGCCGGTCGAGATAGTCGCGCGGATTGCGAAGCCCGTCGACGTGATCGATGCGGAGACCGTCGAGCTGGCCGTCCTTCACCCACTGGATGATGCGGCGGTGTGTCGCGCCGAAGACGGCGGGATCCTCCATGCGCAGCGCGACGAGCTCGTTGATGTCGAAAAAGCGGCGGTAGTTGATCTCGTGCGCGGCGCGGCGCCAGAAGACGAGCGAGTACACCTGCAGATCGAGCAGCGCGGCGAGTCGCACCCGTCCCGCATCGCCCTCGGCGAATTTTTGTGCGGCGTTTGCGAGCGCCGAGTGAACGGCGGGGACGCGGTCGGCGAGCGCCTCGAGGTGGCGAAGGAGCTCGGGGGCCTCCTTCTGCCTGCGCTCGATCTCCGCATGGCGCGTAGTGAGTCGCTGCGGGAGCGACGCGAGCGACGCGCGAATGCTCCCGAGCTCGGCCTTGCCCTCAACGCTCACATCGTTCGGCAGCGCGTTCATCGCGAAGTCGAGCAGTGAGGGGATCGTCGTCGGATCGAGCGGATAGCTGTGGTCGAAGTAGCTGATGCGGAATCGCCCAGCGTGCAGCACGACAGCGAGCTCGTTGTGCGCGATCGCGTCCGCGAGCTTCTGCCCGAGGATGGGGATGAGGACGCGCCCCTTGAGCCCGCGCGCGGGGGCATTCCAGTCGATGTCGAACCAGCTCGCGTAGCGCGACGCCGGTCCGTTCGTGAAGAGATCGTCCCAGAACGGATTATCAGCGCCGACGCCCATGTGGTTGGGGACGATGTCGAGCACCATTCCCATGTCGTGCGCGCGCAGCTCGGCGATCAAAGCATCCCAGCTCGCATCGCTGCCGAGCTCGGGGTCGAGTCGCGTCGGATCGACGACGTCGTAGCCGTGCGTGCTCCCCGGGCGCGAACGCAGCACGGGCGACGCGTAGATGTGCGAGATGCCGAGCGCAGAGAGGTACGGCACGAGCGCCCGCGCGTCGTCGAGCGTGAACGCTGCGCTGAGCTGCAATCGGTAGGTCGCGCGAATCGGGATCGTCATCGAGGATGCGCTGCCGCGTCAGCGACCAGCGCGCACGGGATCGGGAAAGGCGATCGCGACTTCGGGATCGCTTGCGAGCGTCTCGAGCGAGTGCGAGAGGCGGCGCGTCCAGCTGCGAAAGAGATCGGCGCTCACGCCGGGGAGATTCACCGGCTCGCGCTCGCCGACGAGATCCTCGAGGTAAACGCCGACGAGCGCCGCCGGCGTCGAGCAGATGAAGCGGTGCACGGCGCCCCGCAGCTCGGCGTTGCTCGGCGCCGCCGCATCGCTGCTCTTGAGCGCGCCCTCGGCCACCAGCCGCTCGACGAGGAAGCGGCGCTCGTTGTCGCGATGCGCGTGCGCGGCGGCCGCGAGCTCCTCCGTGTCGATGAGGCCGGCCATGTGCTGGAGCTCGATGTCGCGCGCGGTCCAGAAGCCGGTGATCGTCGCCATGTCGTGCGTGTCGGCCGTCGTGAGCGAGAGCTTCGGATACGACGATGCGGGGCGGAAGCGGCCGTCGCTCTCACGCTCGAAGTACATCACGCGCGAGGAGAGAATGCCCCAGCGCTCGAGCACCCCGGGGACTTCCATCGGAACGGTGCCGAGGTCTTCGCCGACGACGAGCGCGTGATGCCGAACGCTCTCGAGCGCGAGGATGCCGAGCATGTCCTCGGTTGGAAAGCGCACGTAGGCGCCGAGCTTGCCGGGCATGCCAGCGGGGATCCAGAACTGCCGGAAAAGGCCGAGGACGTGATCGATGCGGAGAGCGCCGGCGTGGCGGAGCGTTGCGCGGATGAGCGCGATCCAGAATGCGTAGCGATCCTCAACGAGCTGGCGAGGATCGATGGGCGGGAGTCCCCAGTTCTGTCCCTGCGGCGCGTAGACATCGGGCGGCGCGCCGACGGAGACGCCAGTGAGAAAGAGATGAGCGTAGGCCCAGACGTCGGCGCTGTCGGGGGCGGCGCCGATCGCGAGATCCTGGTAGATGCCGATGCCGAGTCCCGAGTCGCGCGCGAGCGCGGCGGCGGAGGCGAGCTGGCGATCGAGCTCGAACTGCAACCAGCGATGAAAGTCGACCTCGGATTCGCTGGATGCGCGGAAGGCGACGACATCGGCGGATGCGGGGTGGCGATACTCGACCGGCCACTGTGGCCAACCGCGCAGCTCGCCCTTGCCGGCGAAGTGGTCCTCGAGTGCGCAGAAGGTCGCGAAGTTGACGAGCGTCTGCCCTTCCTGCTCGATGTACGCGCGATAGTCGCGGCCGCGGCCGGAGCGCGCATCGCGATGGCGAATGATGAACGTGCGATGGAGCATCTCGAGCGCGCGGCGCTTGAGTTCCCAGGCGCGATCGTAGTCGACGTGCGTGCTGGAGCGCAGGGAGACGAGCGCAGCGAGCGTGTCGGGAGCGTCGAGCAGCGCGCGCACCTCGGCGCACTCGCTCAACTCCGGTACCGCGGTGACATCGATGTAGATCGGGTTCCGATAGAGCCGGCTGACGGGGCTGTACGGCGAAATATCGTGGCCGCGATTGCGGAGTGCGTGCAGCGGATTCACGCCGACGAACGCTGCACCCTTCTCTCCGCTCCACTTCGCAATGGTCGCGAGGTCGGTGATGTCGCCAACGCCCCAGTTGCGATCGCTTCGCACGGCGTAGAGGTTCGCGATGAGCCCCATCGCGCGGCGGATGGGCGCCATGCACTTGGGCGGCACGACGATGAGCGTCTGGTTCTCGGTGCCGATCGTGAGCGTGTGGTAGCCGATCGGGAGCTCCTTTCCCGGGCGCCAGTCTCCGCCGCGCTCGAGGGTGAGCACCGCGCCGTGCGGGGGGATCGAGAACTCGGAGCCGTGCACAATGACGCGCACCGGGGTGAGCGTGCGGGCTGCGGCGCGCGCGTCGAGCAGCGCGAGTGCGGCGGCGGCGCGCTCTTCGGTGGACGCATCGAAGCCCATTGCGGCGATGATCGCGACGCGCGTTACATCTTCGGTGACCCGTGTCTCGCGCCCGGTCTGATCGACGTATTCGGGGAGAATGCCGAGGCGGTCGGCGAGTGTGTGAAGCGCGGAGGCGGGCATGAAGTCAAAGGTAGCGTGTTGAGCGAGCCAAACGCCGCGCTACCTTTCCTGGTATCGCCACTTCATGGAGGACAGGATGAGACGAAACAGCTCGACGTTCGTTGCCGCACTCGCACTCGCTGCAGTACTCGTCGCCGCACGGCACGCGCCGAATCGTGGTGTTGCGCAAGCGGCGGACGGCTGCTGGCTCCAGCCGAAGTCGCAGGATCCCACGGTGCGCGCGAGCAAGCACGATTCGACATCGGTGGCGCTCGACGGCGGCACGGTGAAGATCTGCTACGGACGCCCGAACATGCGCGGCCGGCCGATCATGGGCGGGCTCGTTCCGTACGGCGAGCCGTGGAGACTCGGCGCCAACGAAGCGACGGCCATCTACGTTCCGTTCCGCGCGAAGATCGCGGGGGTGAAGGTCGAGCCGGGGTGGTACTCGCTCTACGTGATTCCGACGGCGACGCAGTGGCAGATCGTCGTCAACTCGGACGCGAAGCGGTGGGGCGTCGACATCGATGCGAAGGTGCGCGCGAAGGACGTCGGTACCGGAACGGTTCCCTCGTCGAAGACCGCGGCGCCCGTCGAGACGCTGACGATCGCGCTCAGCAAGGACTCACCGTCGAAGGCGACGATCACTGTGCAGTGGTCGGACGCCGAGGTTCACATCCCGGTAGAGAAGCAATAGTCGTATCGCGCGCCGGGCTACGGCGCGGGCTGGTTCAGGACCGTGGTGTCCGCGGGCGTGCCAGCACGGTGCGCGATGACGTAGAAGTTCGGATCCACCGAGAAGCTCGCGTCGTTTGTCAGCGCGAGCTTCGTCGTCTGCGGCGACGTCGTCGGGTGGATCGTCGTGAATCGCGTGCCTTGCTGCGTGACGCGCACTGGCATGTCGAAGCCGGGAACGACGTTCGTCCACCGATACGTGAGCTTGCTGGCGGCGATGCTGTATTCGAGCACGGGGATCATCGTCGTGCGCAGATACTGCGTGAACACCTTGCTCAGGTCGACGCCGGCGTGCTCGCTGATGTACGATTCGACCTGCGCGCCGGTGACGGTCTGGTGCCAGAAGGTCTTGCTGAGGCCGCGCAAAATCGAGCGCCATTTGTCATCGTCGTCGACGATCTGGCGGATGGTGTGGAGCATGTTGCCACCCTTGTTGTACATGTCGCCCGAGCCTTCGCGATTCAGCCCGTACTCGGCGACGATCGGCGCGTCGTTCCGGATGCCCGCGCGCTCACCGATCGCGTACTTCGCTCCCGCCTCCTTCCCCGACTGACACTCCTCGTACAGTATCTCCGCGTAGTTCGCGAAGCCTTCGTGTACCCACGAGTCGGCGATGTCCTTCGTGGTGATGTTGTTGCCGAACCACTCGTGCGCGCTTTCGTGGATGATGATGAAATCCCACGCGAGTCCGAGTCCCGTGTTCGAGAGGTCGCGCCCGAGATAGCCGTTATGGAAATGATTGCCATAGGCGACGGCCGACTGGTGTTCCATGCCGAGGTGTGGCGCCTCGACGAGCTTGTAGCCGTCGGCGTACCATGGATAGGGGCCGAACCAGTGCTCGAAGCACGCGAGCATCGGCCGTACCTGCGCCCACTGCCTCTTCGCGGCGTCGACGTGATAGGCGAGCGGCCAGAAGTCGAGCGTGAGATTGCCGGCCTCGCCCGCGTACGTCTCGCTGTAGTGCGCGTAGCTCCCGGCGTTGATCGTCACATCGTAGTTGTTGATCGGCGACGTCACGAACCACTCGAAGGTGGTGGTGCCATCGGCGTTGTGCGTGGTGCTGCGCAAGCGCCCGTTGGAAACATCGATCATCGAATCGGGAACGGTGATGGCGACGCGCTGCGAGTCGGGCTCGTCGGCCTGCGTGTCCTTGTTGGGCCACCAGACGCTGGCGCCGAGTCCCTGGTTGGTGGTGGCGACCCAGCGATTGCCGAGGGAATCGCTGGTCCAGGTGAGACCGCCGTCCCACGGTGGGCGCAGCGCGACCTTCGGTCTGCCGTGGTAGTAGATGACGACCGTGTTGTGGTCGCCGATTTCTTGAGCGTCGACGAGTGAGACGAACAAGGCGTTGCCGTCGCGGCGCGTGGCGAGTGCGTGACTGCTCTGCACGACGCTGTCGACGACGAGCGGTAGCTGGAGATCGATCTGCATCTCGCGCGCGGGGGCGATCACTCGGTAGGTGATGCCGACGTGGCCGGAGATGGTGCTGTCGGCTGGGGAGATGCGGGCGTGGAGATCGTAGAAGGTGACGTCCCACCAGGCACGCTCGGGGGTGATCGAGCCGCGGAGGGAGTCGGCGTGCGTCGGCGGCGCGATGGTCTGCTGGGGGCGCGGATGCACGGCGGCGGCTTGCGCGCGCGAGACGAGGGGGGAGAGCGCAAGTGCGGCGAGCGAAGCGAAGGGGAGTGAGCGCATGGTGAGGGGGAATTTACCCTACGGCATGCGCTGTCGCCCTCCTCGCTAGCTCTGTTTGCGCAACGAGCGCACCGCGTATGCGAGGCCAACGCCGATCGTCGCGGCGGCGAGCATCGTGGGGATCGGACGCAGCGTGGCCGCCGTGCTCCAGCTCTGCTGCATCACATGTCCCTTGTACTTCCCACGCACGCGCGGATTGCCCGGGCGCGGCCCGTAGAGTGTATCACCGTCGCGTGCAGGGTCGTCGGTGCGGCTCCCTTCGAAGGTGGTCGCGACCTTGATGCGATCTCCGAGTGCGGGCACGACCTTCTCGATGAGCGTGAAGGCCTTCGCGCCCGCGCCGACGCGCACGGTGCGATGCGGATGTGCGGCGCAGTGCAGGATCGCATTGGCGACGAGCTCCGGCGCATACACCGGCGGCTGATGCGTCGGCTCCACATCCATGTAGTTCTTCGCGTGTTCGGGATACGGCGTGTCGATGGCGGATGGCTCGACGAGCGTGACGGACACCGGCGCCTCTGCCTTCTCGAGCTCGATGCGCAGCGTCTCGGTAAAGCCCTTGAGCGCGTGCTTGCTGGCGTTGTAGTGCCCCTGCAGCGGGATCACCGTTTCGGAGAGCTCGCTGCCGACGTTGATCAGTGCGCCCCCGTTGGTCTTGAGATGCTGCAACGCGATCAGACTTCCCTGCACCATCCCCCAGTAGTTCGTATCGAAGAGCCGGCGCGCATCATCGATCGAGACTTCCTCGAGGAGTCCGTAGATCGAAACACCCGCGTTGTTCACCCATGTGTCGATGCGGCCAAACTCGCGGATCGCGGCATCGGCGAGATCGCGCACGACGGACTGGTCGGCGATGTCGCCCGCGACGAAGGCGACCTGTCCACCCAGTTCGCTGATCTCGGTGGCGACCGTGCGAAGATCCTCTTCGGCACGCGCATTCAGCACGAGCAGTGCGCCGCGCTTCGCTGCGGCCTTCGCGGTAGCCAGTCCGATACCGCTGGTCGCGCCGGTGATGACGATGACCTGTTCGCGCACCCGCTTGAGCTGGACCTTCATTGTGTATCTCCCCGCTATCTGACGGCAGTGTGGGCGTGTTTCTTACGAGACGGCTGTTGATGAGTTATTCGAGCACCGATCGATCAACACGCGAGAGCCGTCCGATGCCCCGGACGGCTCGTACGCGCGCTTCGTGGTGATCATCAGCTCATCTTGCCTCCACCAAGCTTGGTCTGCAGCGCGAGCCCCTTGTCGAGATGTCTCTGGATCGCCGGAGCGGCGGACTTCACGTAATCCTGAAGCGCGGCGTTCTTCGGCATGTTTGCCGTTGCCCAGCCGAGCACGGCTTGGTGAATGCCGACCTCGTGTGCGATGTACGTCGAGTCGTACGCCTTCCCCTTCGCCATCGCGCTCAACGCATTCTGTTCCGCCTCGACTGCGGACTTGAACGGATCGGTGGCGGGCGCTTCCGGGGTGATGCTCTGCGCTTTTTCCACCTCCAATCCCTTCACGAGCAGGCCGTGATGCTCGCCCATCATCATCTTCGCGAAGCTGCGCACGTCGGCGTTGGAGAGCTTCGGCAGCGCCGCCGCCGCGAGCGTGCTATCACCCGCGTTGACCTCGTTATGCAGCGCCATGATATTCGCATCCGAAAGCGTTGCGGCGACGGCGCCGGCCGAGGCAGTCATGTGGGATGTGTCGGAAGCCCCCATGGCCGAGGCCGCCGTCGTATCGGTCGCCGCTGCATCTTTTCCCTTGCAGGCGGCCATCGTGACGCTCAGGGCGAGCACCGAGAGCGTGATGACTCGTGATTTCGTGTCGTGCATACAACCTCCGTGGTTATTCGTCGCGCAAAGTGCGAAGTAGACCCAACAGTAGACTCGCGCGCAATAAATGCGCCCGTAACGAACGTTGCAAACGGGAACCATGCGTGATGTGATGTATATTGCAGATGACGACAGCACTCGCGTCGAGCTGTACTTCTCTTGCTGGGCAGCGCTGGCGATAACGCACATCATGGTCAATTCGGGAATTCTCGAGACACACGTTACCGCCGCCCGCCATTCGCGCGTTGGCGCGCTTCAGTGTGCCCCGCTTCATGCGGCACACTGCAAGCGGCCAACGCCACGCGAAGTGGAGCGCCGGGATGCCTGGAGAGTTCGCGCAACGCCTGCATAGAGGTCGATGACCTCGCATCCGGCATCGTCGCCGGATTCTCCCCGCCCCACCCGCGCTTCGACGCGAGGTGGGGCGGTTCGCGTTTCGGTGATCGACCAGCGCGATTCACTCCACGAAGGAGAATCCGACCACGTCCGCATATCAGCATCTCACACCGTCCAAATTACGCGAGCTCCGGATCGATCTCGAGCATGAGCTCGCGTGGCTCGACCGCGCCACCAACAACCACAATGATCAGTGGCGACTACGGCAACTGCATGCGCTGCGGCAGCGCGATTCCACACTCCAGGCTGCAATTCATGGCACGCTAACGCGGCGTGAGCACCAGCGCGCCGAGCGGCGGAAGCGAAAGGGAGAGCGATTGAGGGTAGCCATGGAAGGGAGAGGCGTCGGTTGGAACGTCGCCCTCACTTCCATAGCCACCTCCGCCAAATCGTGCTGCGTCGCTCGAGAGCAGCACCCGATACGTGCCCGAAGTCGGCACACCCACGCGATAGTTCGCGCGCGGCTCCGGCGTCATGTTGAGCACGACGATCGCATGCGCGTCCCCCGCACGGCGCACGTAGCTCATCACGGAGTTCATCCGGTCCGCGACATCGATCCACGCAAAACCATGCGGCTCGAAGTCATCGCGCCAGAATGCGGGGTGACTCCCGTACAGCGCGCCGAGCTCCTGGACGAAGCGCACAAACGCGCCGTGCGACGGATCATCCGCGAGATGCCAGTCGAGGCTCACGTCGTGATTCCATTCCGCGTACGGCGCGATCTCGGTGCCCATGAAGAGCAGCTTCTTCCCCGGGCGCGTGTACATGTACGCGAGCATGAGCCGCAGATTCGCGAGCTTGCGCCACGTGTCGCCGGGCATCTTCTCGAGCAGCGACTTCTTGAGATGCACCACCTCGTCGTGCGACAGCGGCATGATGAAGCGCTCGCTGTACTCGTACACCATCGCGAAGGTGAGCTGGTCCTGGTGATACGAGCGATAGAGCGGATCCTGGCTGAAGTACGCGAGCGTGTCGTGCATCCACCCCATGTTCCACTTGTACGTGAATCCGAGCCCGCCCTCCTGCGCCGGCTTCGTGACTCCAGCCCACGACGTCGACTCCTCGGCGATCGTGTAGCACCCGGGCGCATCGATGCGCACCGCCTCGTTCATCGCGCGGAGAAAGTCGATCGCGTCGAGATTCTCGCGCCCGCCCAGACGATTGCGCAGCCATTCGCCCGGCTTGCGGCTGTAGTCGAGATAGAGCATCGACGCGACGGCATCGACGCGTAGTCCGTCGCAGTGATATTCCCGGAGCCAGAAAAGCGCGTTCGCGATGAGGAAGTTCTTCACCTCGGTGCGCGAATAGTTGAAGATCAGCGTCCCCCAGTCGGGGTGCTCGCCGAGCCGCGGATCCTCGTGCTCGTAGAGCGCAGTGCCGTCGAAGCGGCGAAGGGCGAAGTCGTCTTTCGGAAAGTGCGCGGGCACCCAGTCGAGGATCACGCCGATCCCCGCCTGGTGCAGCTCGTCGACGAAGTGCTTGAAGTCGTCCGGCGAGCCGTAGCGACGCGTTGGTGCGAAGTAGCCCGACACCTGGTAGCCCCACGACCCCGTGAAGGGATGCTCCATCACCGGCATCAGCTCGACGTGCGAAAAGCCGAGTCGCTGGCAGTGCTCGACGATGCGCGGCGCGAGCTCGCGATAGGTGAGCGGACGGTTCCCCTGCTCCGGCATGCGCGCCCACGAACCGAGGTGGAGCTCGTAGATGAGCATCGGGAGCCTCGTGCTGTCGCGCGCGGGGCGCCCATCCATCCATTCGGTATCGCTCCACTCGTAGCGCGTGAGATCGACCACGCACGATGCGGTCTCGGGTGGCGCCTCCATCCCGAAGGCGAACGGATCGGTTTTGATCCGCGCAATGCCTTCACGCGTGCGCAGCTGATACTTGTAGATCGTCCCCGGCACGACGTCGGGGATGAAGAGCTCGAACACCCCCGACGATCCGAGCCGGCGCATCGGGAACAGGCGGCCGTCCCACTGCTCGTGCTGCCCGATGACGCTCGCGCTGCGCGCATTCGGCGCCCACACCGCGAACGAAGTGCCGCGCTCGCCGTCGATCGCGCGTGGATGCGCGCCGAGCATGTTCCAGAGCTCGCGATGCGTCCCTTCGTTGAAGAGATGCAGATCCATCGCGCCGACGGTGGGAAGGAAGCGATAGGGATCGCCGCGCTCCCACGTGGCGCCGCCGGCGAAGTGGAAGCGCAGCCGGTAGCGCAGCGGCATCGTCGCGCCTGCGATGAGCGCGCCGAACAATCCGCCCGCGAGGCGCTCGAGCTCCACCCGCTTTCCATCCGCCAGCAGCGCTTCGGCGCGCACGGCATCCGGATGCATTGCGCGTACGATTACTCCGGCCACGCCCGCGGAGTAGGGATGCGCGCCCAGGATGCGGTGCGGATCGTCGTGATCGCCGGCGAGGAGGCGGCCAACCTCGCCCATGTCGATGCCCGCGAGCGCGGCAGGTGCGCGGGTGGACTCGTGGGGCTCGTTGGGCTTGTTCATTGTGATGTCTCGAGTTGAAAGCGAAGGAGCACGAGCGAGAACGGCGCGACCGTCAGCTCGCTCGCCGGCTCATCGATGATCGTCGGGCGATCGGTGTCGACCGCGACCAGCCATGTGCCGGCGATCTCGAGATGCGGTAGCGCCCACTTCTCCTCTCCCTCGCGATTGTTGACGATGAGCAGCAACGTGTCGCCCTTGATCGAGCGTCCGCGCTCATCGATCTCGTCGGCTGCCTCGCCGCGGATGAGCATACCGAGCGAGTGGCTGTCCGGATTGTGCCACTCGGCGTCCGTCATCTCCTCCCCGTCGGGGCGCACCCAGAGCATCTCCTTCGCGCCTGACTCCACGGGCTTGCCGCGGAAGAAGTAGCGCCGGCGCAGCGCCGGGTTCGCGCGGCGGATGGCGAAGATGCGCTTGGCGAAGTCGAGGATTCCCTGTTCGCGCTCGTCGAGCTCCCACTTCATCCATGAGATTTCGTTATCCTGCGCGTAGACGTTGTTGTTCCCGTCCTGCGAGCGCGCGATCTCGTCGCCGTGCGCGATCATCGGAACGCCCTGCGAAAATGCGAGCGTCGCGAGGAAGTTGCGAATTTCGCGATCACGCCGCTTCACGATCTTCGGATCGTCCGTCGGGCCTTCGACACCCCAATTGCGGCTCAGATTGTCGTCGGTGCCGTCGCGGCTCTCCTCGCCATTCGCCTGGTTGTGCTTCGACTCGTAGCTCACGAGATCGTTGAGCGTGAAGCCGTCGTGGGCGACGACGAAGTTCACGCTCGCATACGCCTCGCGCGCGCTCCACTGATAAATGTCGCTCGACCCCGAGAGCCGCGAAGCGAGCTCGTTCACCATCCCCGCGTCGCCGCGCCAGAACTTGCGCACGTCATCGCGATACTTGCCGTTCCACTCAGCCCATCCGATGGGGAAGTTGCCGACCTGATAGCCGCCGGGTCCCAGATCCCACGGCTCGGCGATCAGCTTGACGCGCGAGAGAACGGGATCCTGATGGATGATGTCGAAGAAGGCGCTGAGGCGGTTGACCTCGAACAGTTCGCGCGCGAGCACCGGCGCGAGATCGAAGCGGAAGCCGTCGACGTGCATCTCCGTCACCCAGTAGCGCAGCGAATCCATGATCATCTGGATCGTGCGCGGGTGCAGCATGTTGAGGCTGTTTCCCGTGCCGGTGTAGTCGGTATAGAAGCGCGGGTTCCCGGGCTCGAGGCGGTAGTACGCCTTGTTGTCGATCCCCTTGAGCGACAGCGTCGGCCCAAGATGATTTCCCTCGGCCGTGTGGTTGTAGACGACGTCGAGAATGACCTCGATTCCGGCGTTGTGCAGCGTCTTCACCATCGACTTGAACTGCACCACCTGGCTACCGAGCCCGCCCACTGCGTAGCGCACATCGGGAGCAAAGAAGCCGATCGTGTTGTAACCCCAGTAATTCGTGAGCCCTCGTTCCGCGAGATGGCGGTCCACCGCGAAGTGATGCACGGGGAGGAGCTCGAGCGCGGTGACGTTGAGCGACTTGAGATGATCGATGATCGGGTCTGACGAGAGCGCGAGATAGGTGCCGCGTATCTCTTCGGGTACATCGGGATGTCGGATCGTCATCCCCTTCGCGTGCGCTTCGTAGATGACGGTGCGATTCCACGGGATGCGCGGCGGCGCGTCGCTTCCCCACGTGAACGCGTTGTCGACGACGATGCACTTCGGCATGCCGCGCGCGCTGTCCGCGTGGTTCATCTCGAGATCTTCCTTATCACTGCCGATCTGATAGGCGAAGAGCGAATCGCTCCAGTGTATCGCGCCGCTGATCGCCTTTGCGTACGGATCGAGGAGGAGCTGATTCGGGTTGAAGCGATGGCCTTCCTCGGGCGAGTACGGCCCTTCGACGCGATAGCCGTACAGCTGTCCCGGGCGCACGTCGGGAAGGTAGCAGTGCCAGATCTGGTCGCTCCGTTCGACGATAGGAATGCGGATGCGCTCCGTCTCGTCGGCGTGCGCATCGAAGAGGCAGAGCGACACTCCCGTGGCGTTCTCGGAGAAGATCGCGAAGTTGACTCCCTCTCCATCCCAGGTGGCGCCGAGTGGATAGGGTTGACCGGGCCAAACACGCATCTAGAGAACCTCTTTGTAGTAGAGCGCAGCGGAGAGTGGTGGTAGTGCAACCATCGCTCCGCTGATTGTCTTGATCTCGCGGCCCCGCGTATAGCTAGCGAATCGTACTCGCCAACCGTCGCCATCCTCCTCGCCAATCGGGATCGTGCGCTCGTCGGCGGAGAGATTGAAGAGCGCGAGCAGTGATCGAGCGTCTGGCGCGTCGAGTCGCATTGCGATCCAGCGGGCCTGCGGGTCGCTTCGCACGGTGATGCGCGCCGCGCCAGGGCGTAGTGCGGGCTCGTCGCGCCGTATCGCCAACAGCTCTCGATACATCGCGCGGAGCTCCCCGTGCTCACCCTCATATCCGAGCTCGTAGTGGAGCTTCGATCGCTCGAACGTCTCCACCGCCTGCGGATCGGGCACCTCGCCCGCCCACCCGAACGACTCGAACTCCTCGCGACGTCCCTTTCGCACGGCCTCCACGAGATCGCGATCGCCGTGGCTCACGAAGTACAGGAATGGCGACGTCTCGCCATACTCCTCTCCCATGAAGAGCAGCGGCACGTACGGCGCGAGCAATAGCAGCGCCGCCGCGAGCTTCAGCGCGCTCGGTGAGACGAGCGCGCCAAGGCGGTCGCCGGCGGCACGATTCCCCACCTGGTCGTGATTCTGGATGAAGATCACGAAGTGGTCGGCCGAAACATCGTGCGCTGGCGCGCCGTGCTCCCGACGCCGATGCGACGCGTACTGCCCCTGAAACACGAAGCGGCGCGCGAGCGCATCCGCGATCGCCTCGATGTCGCCGTGCTCGGCGAAGCCCCGATAGTAACCCGCACGCTCGCCCGTCAGCGCGACGTGCACGGCGTGATGAAAGTCGTCGCTCCACTGCGCATCCATCGCGTAGCCGCCCTGCTCGACCGGACGCAGGAGACGGGGATCATTCAGGTCGCTCTCGGCGATGATCTCGACGTGGCGGCCAGGCGCGTCGGCCGTCGCGTGCACCTGCTCGGTGAGTGCTTCGGTGAGATGCACGGCGCGGAAGTCGTAGATCCCGTGTACCGCATCGAGGCGGAGCGCATCGATGTGGAACTCGCGCACCCAGTAGCATGCGTTCTCGATGATGAAGCGGCGCACCTCGTCGCTGCCGGCGCCATCGTAGTTCACTGCCGGCCCCCACGGCGTGCGATACACGTGCGTGAGGTACGGGCCGAACTCACCGAGGTAGTTCCCCTCCGGACCGACGTGATTGTAGACCACATCAAGCACCACAGCGAGGTCCGCAGCGTGCGCGGCATCCACGAGACGCTTGAGCGCGTCGGGGCCGCCGTAGCTGTTCTGCGGCGCGTAGAGCTGCACACCGTCGTAGCCCCAGTTTCGCTCACCGGGAAATTGCGCGACGGGCATGATCTCGATCGCGGTGATGCCGAGATCACGGAGCGAGGCGAGACGCGGGATGATCGCGTCGAAGGTTCCTTCGGGAGTAAAGGTTCCGGTGTGGAGCTCGTAGATGACGAAGTCCGGCATCTCGATCCCCTTCCACTCGTCATCCGTCCACGTGAATGCGACGGGATCGACCACACGCGACGCGCCGTGCACCCCGTGCGGCTGCCATCGCGAGACGGGATCGGGGCGTTCGCTGCCGCCGTCGATGCGATAGGCATAGTCGTCGCCCGCGTGTACGCCGTCGATCGTCGCAGTGAAAACGCCGTGCTCATCACGCACGAGCGCGTGCTCGCCCGACGCAGCGCCCGTGTGCACGCGCACCGTGAGCTGTCGCGCATTGGGCGCCCATACGGCGAAGTGCGTCGCGTTGCCGAGCGGATGCGCGCCGTACGTGAGCCTCATCTCCGTTCCGCGCGTGGTCAGCTGACGCTCGATGCGAGCAGCGTCTCGATTCCGATCAGCGGAATCCATACCCAGGTGGGGCGGTTGTTGAGCTCATAGGCGAGCTCGTAGAAGAGCTTCTCGAGCTCGAAGAGCTCGATGAGTGCGCGCGCGCTCGTGTCACCGTAGCCATCGAGGAATGCCGCACGCGCCATCGCCTCCCACTGCGCCGCGCGTTCGCGATCCGCATCGTCGTGCGATGCGGCGGTGGCGGCCGCGTACGCGAACGAGCGGAGCATTCCCGCCACATCGCGCGCGGGGCTATTGAGCGCGCGGCGCTCCGCGAGCGGACGCACCGGCTCGCCTTCGAAATCGATGATCATCCACTCGTGCCCAGTGCGGAGCACCTGGCCGAGATGGTAATCGCCGTGATGTCGCGAGAGGAGCCCCGCGGCGGCGGGGCCGCCGAGCGAGTCGACGATGGCGCCGAGCTTCTCGAAGGCGTCGATTCGGCGGCCTGCGATCGCGAGCGCGAGAGGGCGCGAGCGCGCATCGAGCTTGGGCGCGAGACGGTCGAGCAGATCGAAGCCCTGCTCCACCGACCGGCGCGCGGCGCTCGCCCAGCGCGCGACATCGGCGGCGGTCGCATCCCTCGGCGCGAAAGCCGGATCATCGGTGGGTGTGGCGAGCGCGCGATGGAGCTCGGCCGTGATCGCGCCGAGCTGCTTCGCTTCGGCTTTGAACGGATCCGACTGCACGTCGTCATCGCTGTGCGTGTACGCGCGCGCGCGGGCGAGCGCGTGTGCCCAGCCGTCCATCGCGCCGGCGACGAGACGCGAGAGCATCCCCGCAACCATGCGCTCGCCAGCGTGGTCGGCGACGAGCACCGCATAGAGCTCCGGCGTGTGGCGGAAGGTCGTGTGCGCGGTGAGGTAGCGCGCGATCTCGACGTCGGGGCTCTCGCCGCCTTCGAGGCGCCGGAAGAGCTTGAAGATCGCCGACTCGCCGAAGATGATCGAGCTGTTGCTCTGCTCCCCGCCGATGACGTGTGATGCGCCGCTCAGCCGCGGGCCTCGCTGCGAGACCTTCTCGGAGCGAAGCGATGCGCCGTCACCCTCGAAGTGCTCGCCGTCCGAGAGGGCGCGCGCGATGCGAGCGCGAAAGGCGGGATCGTCGATCGCGTCGAAGAGGAGCCCCTTTACCACCGCACTCTCGACGAGCGCGAGCACCGCCGCCGGCTCGTGCGCGCGGCTCCTCTCGCGCTCGCGCACGGCGAGCGGGAGCTGATAGCTCGCGACCGACCCATCCGGGAGCGTGACCTCGACGCGCGTGACTGCCCACTGCTGCCCTTCCCCCGACACAGGGATCACATCGGCGATCCGCGCCTCGAACGAAAGCTGCGTCTTCTCCCCGAACCAGCGGCGCTCGCGCAGGAAGGCGGCAAGCGTCTCCGAGTCGATGGAGCGGAGCGCGCCTGGGGCGAGCGCATTTTCCAGCGCGCCCGCCACCGTGAGCGTCAGCGTCTCCCCTCCCCGCGCCGCTCGGGCGCATCTTCGGCAGGGCAGAGCTTGAACCAGTAGAAGTTGTGCGGCCCGAGCGCGAACAGATACGGATTCTCGGCGATGGGCGGGAAGCGGATGTTGCCGATCATCTCGACGGGTACCATGCCGATGAAGCGATGCAGATTGATGCGCGCAGGCTGCACGAAGCGCGAGAGATTGTTGACGCAGAGGATCGTCTCCCCTTCGTACGAGCGCAGATACGCGAGCACCGAGCGATTCTCGGGGAGGAGCATCTCGAACGTCCCGCGGCCGAAGGCGCGATGCTGCGTGCGCACCTTCACGATGCGGCGCATCCAGCGGAGCAGCGACGTCTGCGTGCGCTCCTGCGCGGCGACGTTCACCCCCTGATAGCCGTACGGCGGATCCATGATCAGCGGGAAGTAGAGCGCCTGCTGGTCCGCATCGGAGAAGCCGGCGTTCCATCCACCGTTCCACTGCATCGGCGTGCGCACGCCGTTGCGATCGCCGAGGAAGACGTTGTCGCCCATGCCGATCTCGTCGCCGTAGTAGATGATCGGCGTGCCGGGCATGGTGAGGAGCAGCGCGTTCATCAGCTCGATCTGCCGGCGGCCGTTGTCGAGCAGCGACGCGAGCCGGCGGCGGATGCCGACGTTGATGCGCATGCGCGCCTGGCTCGCGTACTCGCGGTACATGTAGTCGCGCTCCTCGTCCGTCACCATCTCGAGCGTGAGCTCATCGTGGTTGCGGAGGAAGATCGCCCACTGGCAGTCGTCGGGAATCGGCGGTGTCTGCGCGAGGATCTCGACGATCGGGCTGCGGTCTTCCTTGCGGATCGCCATGTACATGCGCGGCATGAGCGGAAAGTGGAATGCCATGTGGCACTCCTTCCCGTTGCCGAAGTACTGGATCACGTCCGCCGGCCACTGGTTCGCCTCGGCGAGCAGCAGCTTATTCTCGAACTCCGCATCGAGCGCGGCGCGGATCTTCTTCAGGACTTCGTGCGTCTCCGGAAGATTTTCGCAGTTCGTGCCGTCGCGCTCGATGAGATAGGGGATCGCGTCGAGGCGCATCCCGTCGACGCCCATCTGGAACCAGAAGCGCATCACCTCGATCACGGCCGCGAGGACCACCGGGTTATCGAAGTTGAGATCGGGCTGGTGACTGAAGAAGCGGTGCCAGTAGAATTGCTCGGCCACGGGATCCCAGGTCCAGTTCGAGACCTCGGTATCCGTGAAGATGATGCGCGCATCCTTGTACTTCGTCGGATCGTCGGACCACACGTACCAGTCGCGCTCCGGCGATCCGCGCGGCGACGTGCGCGCGCGCTGGAACCACGCGTGCTGGTCCGACGTGTGGTTGATGACGAGCTCCGTGATCACGCGGATGTTGCGCGCATGTGCCTCGTCGAGCAGCCGCTGAAAGTCTTCGATCGTTCCGTACTGCGGATGCACCGACTGGTACTCGGAGATGTCGTAGCCGTCATCGCGAAGCGGCGAGGGATAGAACGGCAGGATCCAGAGCGTGTTGACGTTGAGCGACTGGATGTAGTCGAGCTTCTGAATCAGTCCCGGAAAATCACCGAAGCCATCGCCATCGCTGTCGCGGAATGCCTTGACGTGCATCTGGTAGATGATCGCGTCCTTGTACCAGAGTGGGTCGTTGGCGGAGATGGGTGGCGTGGATCGGTCGGGCATCGCTCGGGTGTTGGAGAAAGTGTGCGAGGTCAGCGCTGAAGCCGGAGGATGTGCCCCGGCTGAAGAGTGGGATCGAGTCGAACGTAATTGCGAGCGCCGCGCCAGCTGTAGCGAGCACCGGTGAGCAGATCCTCGACGACGTACGGCGTGTCGCTGTCGAGCCCGAGCTCGGCGAGGGGAACGGTGATGACCGTCTCCTGCGCGCGCGTCGGATCGAGATTGGCGATGATGAGCAGGTCGTTCCGCCATCCGGGCGCCGTCTTCGTGAAGAAGAGGATCTGCGGATTCTCGGAGTCGCGGAAAGTGAGGTTCTCCATGCGCTGTAGCGCCGAGTTGTCGCGGCGAATGGCGTTGAGGAGCTTGATCTCGGCGTTGAGATTCCCGGGCGCGGTCCAGTCACGCACGCGAAGCTGATATTTCTCGGAGTCGAGATATTCCTCGCTGCCGGGGCGCACCGGTGCGTTCTCGCTGAGCTCGAAGCCGCTGTAGATGCCGTAGAGAGGAGACATCGTGGCCGCGAGCAGGAGGCGCACGCGAAAGGCCGGGCGACCGAAGTGCTGCAGATATTCGTGGAGGATGTCCGGCGTGTTCGCGAAGAGGTTGCCGCGCATGTACTCGAGCGCATCCTCATTATGCATCTCGGCCCACCAGTCGCGCAGCTCGACGGCGGTGTTCTTCCAGGTGAAGTACGTGTACGACTGGGAGAAGCCGATCTTGGCGAGCAGCTTCATCGTGCGCGGGCGCGTGAACGCCTCGGCGAGGAAGACGATGTCCGGATGCTTTGCGTGAACTTCGTTGATCACCCACTCCCAGAACGCGAACGGCTTCGTGTGCGGGTTGTCGACGCGAAAGGAGCGCACGCCGTGCTCGATCCAGAACAGGAAGATGTCGCGGCAGGCGTTCCAGAGACCTTCGCGATCATCGCACCAGAAGTTGAGCGGATAGATGTCCTGATATTTTTTCGGCGGATTCTCGGCGTACTTGATCGTGCCGTCGGGACGCACGAAGAACCACTCGGGGTGCTGCTTGAGCCACGGATGATCTGGTGAGCACTGCAGCGCGTAGTCCAGCGCAATCTCGAGGCCCAGCTCCGTGGCCGTAGCGACGAGAGTGCCGAAGTCCTCCATGGTACCGAGCTTGGGCTCTACAGCCGAGTGTCCGCCGGCGTCGTTGCCGATGGCCCATGGGCTGCCTGGATCGTTCGGGCCGGCAGCGAGGGAGTTGTTCGGCCCTTTGCGCGCGGAGATGCCGACAGGATGAATCGGTGGGAGATAGACGACATCGAAGCCGAGCTCGGCGATGCGCGGAAGGGCGAACGCGGTGCTGAGGAAGGTGCCGTGGCGCTCGGCGTCGGTGGTCTGCGAGCGCGGGAAGAGCTCGTACCACGATGCGAACGCGGCGCGCTCGCGATCGACCCACACCTCGAGCTCGCGAGCGTAGCAGGTGAGATCCGGTGGCGCGTAGTTGTCGTCGAGCAGGGAGTGCAGCTGCGCGTCGAGCGCTGCGGCGACGCGCTCGGCGCCCGAGATTTGCGCGTCGCGGATGAGAAGCGCGGCGGCGCGAAGCTCGTTGCGCGCGTCACCGAAGCGCGCGCGGCGGGCGGCCGCGTCGACGAGCGCAGCGCCCTCGAGGAGCTCGGATGAGACATCCTGCCCCGCGCCGATCTTTTTCTGAATCTCGCTGCGCCAGGTGCCGAAGCGATCGGTCCATGATTCGACCGTGTACGTCCACCGGCCGACCCGGTCGACGCGGAAACCGCCGACCCACTGATCAGCGTTCGGATCGTAGAACATCGGGACGAAGTGCCATTCGCCGTCGGCGGGACCGCTGTACTTGATGCGAGCGGCGAGGAGGTCGTGGCCGTCCTTCAGGATGTCGGCGCGGACTTCGAAGCTGTCGCCGACGATTCGCTTGACCGGGTAGCGTCCGGAGTCGAGCTCAGGCGAGACGCATTCGATGACCACCGGCGCCGGCGGGCGTGGTGTCGTGACCTTCGTCGAGCGTCGCCGGGTTGTGTTAGGGGCCATTTACGAAGTTCGGGGAAAGCGCGGATCGCGGAGCAGACACGCGCAGCGAAAGATATGCGAATCGCGGCCGTGGGCGACCGCGAGCTAGCTTTCGCAAGACATAGGCCCTCGATTGGGCAGCCTAATGATCAGGAGCAGCTCGATGCGGGGGATTCAGATCGAGCGGTATGGTGGACCGGAGGTGCTCGAATTCGGCGAACTCCCCGATCCGGTGCCCGGCGCCGGCGAGGTGCTCGTTCGCGTGCGCGTCGCGGGGGTCAACTTCACGGACGTGTATCAGCGGATGGGCACATATCCGAATCCGCTCCCCTTCATTCCGGGCGTCGAGGGCGTGGGGATCGTCGAGCAGCTCGGCAGCGGCGTGACGGATGTGAAGGTGGGCGACCGCGTGGGCTGGGTGATGATCAAGGGTGGGTACGCCGAGCTGGTGGCGCTGCCGGCGCAGCGGCTCGTGCCAATTCCGGATGGCGTCGACGATCGCACCGCGGCGGCGCTGCTGCTGCAGGGGATGACCGCGCACTTTCTGCTCACTGATTGCTATCGCGTGCAGAGGGGCGAATGGATTTTGATTCACGCGGCGGCGGGCGGCGTGGGGCTGTTGATGACGCAGATCGCGCACAGGATCGGCGCGCGCATCATCGGCACGACGAGCACGGAGGAGAAAGCACAACTCGCGCGCGAGGCGGGCGCGGATGAGATCGTGCTGTACACGAAGGAAGATTTTCAGGAGGCCGCGCGGCGATGCACGGGCGGGGTTGGTGTGAGCGTGGTGTACGACTCGGTGGGGAAGACGACGTTTATGAAGAGTCTCGACTCGTTGAAGCCGCGCGGATACATGGTGCTGTTCGGCGGATCGAGCGGGCCGGCACCGAGCATCGATCCCATGATTCTGAATCCGAAGGGATCGCTGTTTTTGACGCGACCGACGTTAGGGAATTACGTCTCGACACGCGAGGAGCTGTTGCGACGCGCTGGCGACGTGTTCGCGTGGGCGGCGAAGGGCGAGCTCAGGGTGCGGGCGGAGCACGACTATTCGCTCGCCGATGCTCGGAAGGCGCACGAGGATATCGAGGGGCGGAAGACGACGGGGAAGCTGTTGCTCACGGTCGCTTCCTGATCGTGATCAGCCCCGATCTCTCGCGACCCCTCGTGGCGCTCCCGTTGCTCTTCGGTGCGGGAGTGCTGACGAGCTTGACGCCGTGCATCTATCCGATGATTCCAATCACCGTTGCTTTGGTGGGCGGCGAGAGTACGGGGGCGCGATCGCGCTGGCGCCCGTTCGTGTTGACCTTGTGCTATGCGATCGGGCTCGCGCTCGTGTATGCACTGCTTGGTGTGCTCGCGGGGCTATCGGGAACGCTCTTCGGAACCGTGAGTACGAATCCATGGCTGCTGTTCGCGATGGGGAATCTGTTGTTGCTCTTCGCGCTCGTGATGCTGGACGCGCTTCCGCTGCCGATTCCGGCGTGGGTGATGCGTAAAGCGTCGGAAGCGGGGAGCGGCGGTGGACTCGGCGGAGCCTTCGGGATGGGTGCGGCGTCGGGCGTCGTTGCGGCGCCATGCGGTGCGCCGGTGATGGCCGCTGTGCTCACCTGGGTGGGGACGACGCACAGCGCGACGCTCGGCTTCCTCTATATGTTCGTGTTCTCGCTCGGGATGACGACAGTGCTCATCGTGGTTGGAACATTCTCTGGCGCGCTCGCGCGACTGCCGAAAGCCGGCGCGTGGATGGTGTGGGTGAAGCGACTGTTCGCGCTGCTGATGATCGGCGCGGCCGAATACTACTTCGTGACAATGGGACAGGTGCTACTGTGAAGATTGCCTTGAGGGAAGTGAGTGTTGGGCTGATGCTCGGCGCGATGTCGTTGATGGTCGCGCCGGCGATGCGCGCGCAGGATCCGATGGGGCTCGCGGTGGGGACGAAGGCGCCGGGCGCGAGCGTGCGGACGCTCGACGGGAAGCGCGTCGATCTCGCGAGCTATTTGGGAAAGGGCCCGGTGGTGCTGGAGTTCTGGGCGCTGTGGTGTGGCAACTGCAAGGAGCTCGAGCCGCAGCTGCTGTCGCTCGTGAAGACGTACCAGGGCAAGGTGACGTTCATCTCGGTGGCCGTGTCGG
>JBDSHG010000105.1:0-2888 GCA_039918615.1 Gemmatimonadaceae bacterium
TCGACCGAAGACATCCTCGACGCCGTGCAACGCGCCGTGCGGAGCGAGCTTCGGCTCGCGGTGCGCAGTGGAGGGCATTGCCTCGAGGGCTTCGTCGCGGATCCGGCGGTGCGCGCGGTCATCGACATGTCACCGATGACGGGCGTCGCGTGGGATCCAGCGATGAAGGCGTTCGCGATCGAAGGCGGCACGACGCTCGGCGAGATGTATCGGCGGCTGGCGCTCGGCTGGGGCGTCGTACTTCCTGCGGGGCAGAGTCCCGACATCGGCATCGGCGGTCACGCGCTCGGCAGCGCGTTTGGCTTCGTGCATCGAAAGTACGGACTCGCGTGCGACTATCTCTACGCGGTCGAGGTCGTGTTTGTCGACGACTCGGGAACTTCACAGAGTGTGGTCGCGACGCGCGAGCCATCGGATCCAAACCGCGAGCTGTGGTGGGCGCACACGGGCGGAGGCGGGGGGAACTTCGGAATCGCCGTGCGCTACTGGTTTCGCTCGCTCGACTCGGACGGGAGCGATCCTTCGAAGGCGCTGCCGAAGGCGCCCGAGACCGTCGTGTCGCTCAAGGCCGACTGGAGCTGGAGCGAGATCGACGAGCGCGCGTTCACGATGCTGCTGCGGAACTATGGCGACTGGGCCGAGAAGAACGGGGGCGCGGAGTCGAAGTACGCGACGATGTTCAGCGTGATCACGGCGGCGCGTCGTGCGTTGGGTGCAAAGATCGAGCTGCGCATGATGTCCATTGAGGGCGATGGTGCCGAGCGTCAGCTCGACGAGCATCTCGCGGCGGTGGCCGAAGGTGTAGGTGCGAAACACACGCGTCGCGTCGATAAGAGCACATGGGTGGCGTTCGCGGTGAATCCGTGGCCGGATCTGTATGCAACAGGCCCGGGAGGTGCGGCGGCGTCGCAGGCGATGCTCAAGCTCAAGGATGCGCTGCTACGCAAGCGATACACGGATCGGCAGGTCGACGTCATGTATCGCGAGCTGACGCGACCGAATGTGAATGTCGGTGGCGGGATCGGCTTCGCGACGTATGGCGGGCGGATCAAGAGCGTTGCGCCGGATGCGACGGCGGCGGTGCAGCGAAGCGCTATCCTCGATACATCGTACTCGGCGGGGTGGGGAAATCCGGCGGACGAGGAGCGAAGCCTCACGTGGGTGCGCGAGTTCTATCGGGACATCTTCGCGGAGACGGGCGGCGTGCCCGTGCCGAACGAGATGAATGAGGGCGCGCTGATCAACCATCCCGATGCGGATCTCGCGGATCCGAAGTGGAACACGTCGGGTGTGCCGTGGCACGCGATGTATTACGGGAGCAACTACGAGAGGCTACAGCGCGTGAAGGCGAAGTGGGATCCGAGGGATGCGTTCAGGCACGCGCTGTCGGTGCGGGCGGTGGAGTGATCCGCGAAGAGCCTGCAGCTGCTGGTCCGATTGTTTCATCGTCGATCGCGAGTGGTTCGAGGAATTGCTAACCCCGCAACGCCAATCACAATCGCGACAAGTATGACGAAGACCGCGGGAAACGTTACGAGCGCGCCGTCGTGCGGATCCCGACTTGGCGACAAACCGATCGCGAGCATCGCAATGCCTGAGATCGCAACGAGAGCTGCAGTCGCGAGCAGAACAATGGAGACAATTCTCATGCGTGCCTCATGATGCGGGCAAGGCAGCAGTGTTTGCTGACGTGACTGCACCTTCGAGACGCTCAGCAAGGTATCGCGCTGCGGGATCCTTCTGTCGTGTCACTTCACTGTCTGAAATGAACCGAACGATTCCAATGACGAGAGCCAGGAATAGCGGCGCACCCCACCCTTTCGACTCGCGAAACCACAATAGGACGGAGATCACAAGCAGGGTCGCGATGCTTCCGGCGAGTCCGGAGTTTCTCCCAGATCGGGCCAGCACGAGACTGCCGCCGTTCGCACCGGTCGAGACGGTACCTCGCAGTTCCAGAGTATCAAAGCTCGGAGCACCGATTCCCCACTCGTAGCGCATTCGAACGTCCGATCCTCGAATGCGCACGTCGACCTTCAGCACGCCATTCTTTCGAAGGTCGGCGGGGATGACCGACTCGCGCCATTCACGTCCGTCGTCGCGAATCGCTTCAAGGATGACTTCAGGTGTAAGAGGCGACTCGATGCGAAGTGCGATGGCCACGGAACCGTACTCGCCAATGCCCAGCGCGCGCCGACACGCCGGCAGCCACTCTTCAATGAACGCATCGTAGTCGCGGCGTTCGCTACGATCGAGCGGCCGCCAGAACTTCGATCCCGCCTGCATTCTCGCGACTCCCAGCAGAAACTGATGCAGCGCCTGTTCTGTTGTCTCGGTCGTCTTGTCCCTGACCGGCATAGAATTCTACCCGTCGCTTGGTATCAATGTACTCGAAGCTTTCGTGCCCGGGTTCGAAGTTCGAAAGGACGAACTCCTCGATGTTCTCGCCGCACTTTGGCGGTAATACGTCGAACAATGTCTCGACCTGTCGGCGCGATAAGGCGTGAGGGTATCGCGTCGCGCCGACAACGATCTTCACGGATCGCCCATTGTCGCGGCGCGGCTACGCGCGGAATTGTCACCGGACACTCTAGAGCGCAGCGACGGCAGCAGTGACCGACCATGCCAGAGGGCCGCGATCCACGCGATCCCGAGCGACTCGCCGATCACGTAAGCGAGAGTTCCCGCTGGTCCAAAGTGCTCGAGTGGCACCCTTCTCTTCATTGCAGCAAGCTGGGTGCCTATGCGAATGAGGATGAACGCGCCGTAGACCGCAAGTGTCAGAAGCGCAACGATCGTAACGCGAGGCGAACGCGAGCCCAAGGACAGCGCCACGATCGAAAGCGCAATTCCAATCGAAAGCGCGAGAAAAGACCCAGCATCGACAC
>JBDSHG010000106.1:0-3807 GCA_039918615.1 Gemmatimonadaceae bacterium
TGCGCCACTCGTAGGTCGCGAGCGGCGTCGCGCGACGACGCACGCGCGCGAGACCGTAGCGGCCGAGCGCGATCCAGGCGAGGCCGAGGGCGACGCCGGCGAGCCAGATCGCGAGGAGGAGCTGCGACGGTGTGGTCGTGCGGAGCGATGCAAGCACTGATGCCGCGAGCGATGGACGCGTCGCGATGACTGACGCTGCAGATAGAGAGGGCTCGACCAGACTCGTCATGAGCACCGGATGCATCGACTCGCTCGTGCTCGGAGCGGCCGCATTGATCTTCGTCTCGGTCGCCGAGCTCACGATCGCGCGCACCGGCGTCGCCACGATCGTGAACGTGCGCGACACCGGCGACGCAGCGGGCAGCACGCCAACGCGCCACTCCGGCACCGCGAGCATCGTTGCCGGCAGCGCGACGACGCAGAGCAGTGTCGCGGCGATCACGGCGTGGCGCATCGCGTACGTCGACCGTCGCACGAGAATCGCGGCGAGGCCGCCGGCCATCAGGAGGATCGTCAGCTTGATCGCGAAAGAGATAATGAACGGGTTCATGACCGTCCTCCTTTGGTGTTCCTGCGCTCAGCCTTACGTGCGCGCTCGATGAGGGATTCAAGGCGGTCGAGATCGGCCTCGCTCAGGTGCCCCTCATACTGTCCGATCATGGCGGCGACGGCGGCGCTGGCCGAGTCGTCGAAGAAGGTCCGCACGAGATCGCGCACGGCGGACTTGCTCACATGTTTGATGTCGGCAGTGGCCAAATAGATGTAACGGGGGCCGTCCTGCTCGTGGCGGAGGTAGCCCTTGTCCTCGAGGAGCCGGAGCATGCCGCGGACGGCGGAGTAGCTGGGCGGATCGGGGAGGTCGCTTCGGATTTCGGTGGCGGTGGCGCGCCCGCGGCGGTAGACGATCTCCATGAGCTGGCGCTCGCGGCGACCGAGCTCGGAATAGACGTCGGGAGACTTTGGGGGGATCATGACACGGGCTCTCCGAAGAGGACGGGGAGAATATGCTAGTGGGTTAGCATGGTGTCAATAGGTTAGCATGATTTATCAGATGAGGGCGCAAGCTGTGGTCCGAAGATTACGATGGCAATCTCGAGGATGTATTCGCCCCCGGCCCCAGTCTCTACAATAGCCGAACGAATCGGGGATTCGCCGACAGAATGCCATGCTTTTCCCTACAGACGGAGGGCGGGTGCCAGCGTAGGATTCACCTGTAGCGTACGCTCATGGGCAGAGCGCGCGGACGCCGAGCGGGCGGCGTGGTCTGGGCGAACAAGGCGCGACATGGGGGCGGAGATGGCCCGGCGAGATTCACGGCAGAGGCAGAGCAAGAGTGCTCGCGAGGTCGTTGCCGGAAACGAGGAGCGCATCGCCGAAATGGAGCGATCGCAACGATGTCTGCAGCGCCTCTACGAGATCAGCAAGCTGCTCACGGGATTTCTGAGCGTGGAGCAGACGGTGCCCGAAGTGGTAGCTGTCGTCGCCCAGCAACTGCCTCTGCGCAGCGCGGTCTTCATCCTGGAGACGGCCGGCGCACCGCGGACGATGGTCTGGCAGGCCGAGGGCGAGAGTGCACAACTACGGCGCGCCCTGGCTCACGCGCAAACGACGTACGGTTGTCTCGTTCGCCCCGGCGTCGACTTCGAGCTCAACGAGGCGACTGCGATCGAGCTGCCTCCGCTACCCGAGACGGCAACCGAGGCAACGAAAGAGTCGAAGAAGACGCTTGCGATGCTTCCGTTCGCCGTTGACGGCGGTGCGAGCTTCGGCGCCCTTCAGATCGAAGGCGCCCGTGAGCTCGAAGAGCCCGACCTCGTTTTCCTGAACGCCGTGGTGAACCAGCTGTCGATCGCGCTGGACCGGTACTCCGCTGATCGAGCTCTGAGTGCGTCAGAGGCGAAGCTCGCGGCCATTGTTTCAATTGCCGCAGACGCCGTGATCTCGATCGACGAGACTCAGCGCATCGTCATGTACAACGATGGCGCCGCGACCATCTTCGGCTGGTCACGTGATGAAGCACTCGGCAAGTCGTTGGACATTCTGTTTCCGGAGAGCGTCCGCGAAACGCATCGGCAACATATTCGAAACTTCGCCGCGGGGGTCGAGACGACCCGCAGGATGGGGCACCGCCGCCGTGGGATCTTCGGTCTTCGCAAGAGCGGGAAGGAATTTCCCGCGGATGCGAGCATCTCGAAGGTGAACATCGGGGGGACGTGGCTGTTCACCGTCATTCTTCGGGACATTACGGAGCAGAGGAGAATCGAGCAGGACGAAGAGTTTCTCGCCGAGGTGAGCGTCGTTCTGGCCACGACGCTCGATTCCGGGAAGACGTTCGCCAACATTGCACAGCTGACGATACGTGAGCTCGCGGATCTCTGCATCGTCGAGTTCGTCAATGAGCAAGGCGAGGTCATACGACTGGATGTGGTGACCTCGGATCCGGCCAATACGGGACTTGCTGACGCGCTCAAGCAATTTCCACTGGATCGTAGCCGCCCGCACCTGACCGGAGAGCTGCTTCGATCGAAGAAGCCACAGTTGATCCCGGAGATCTCGCCAGAGATGGTTCGGACGGTCGCGCAAAGTGACGAGCATCGGAAGCTGATCGAGGCACTTGCCCCCACCTCGATGATGGGAGTTCCGCTCATCGTCCACGGCCGGATCCTCGGAGCACTCGTTGTTGCATCATGTCACTCGAAGCGAACGTATGGAGTCGCCGATTTGCGCCTGTTGGTGGAGGTTGGCAGGCGCGCGGCCCTCGCCCTCGAGAACGCTCGGCTTTACCGGGCCACCGAGCGCGCGGTCCAGGCGCGTGATGATGTGCTCGGGATCGTTGCCCACGACCTCCGGAATCCGTTGCACACGATCCTCGCAGCAGTGGAGCTGCTCCGGCTCGTGGAGTCGCCGACAGCGCATCACGTGCGGCGTTCAGCCAACGTGATCGAGCGCGCCTCGAAGCGAATGAATCGTCTCATCCAGGATCTCCTCGACGTGACACGCATGGAGGCTGGCCGTCTCGCCATTGAATGTGCCCGTGTGCCCGCAGCGGTCGTCGCTCTCGATGCCGTGAAGGCACAGGAGGCGCTCGTCTCGTCGGGATCCCTGAAGCTTCGGCTCGACGTGCCACCAACGCTTCCGGAGATCTGGGCCGACCGAGACCGACTGCTGCAAGTGTTCGACAACCTCATAGGCAATGCGACCAAGTTCACCGCACCGGGTGGTCGGATCACCGTCGGAGCACGCCCGACAGAGGGGGCGGTCCTCTTCTGGGTCGCCGATACGGGCGCTGGCATCTCCGCGGCCGACCTTCCACACCTGTTCGACCGGTTCTGGCAAGCGCAGAAGGCCGATTCTCGCGGCACGGGATTGGGACTTCCCATCGTCAAGGGCATCGTCGAGGCTCACGGCGGTCGCATCTGGGTCGAGAGCACGGCGGGGCGAGGAAGCACCTTCTACTTCACGTTGCCCGTTGCGCCGCATGGGGAAGATCGGTGGAGCGGGGCGCCGTTCGCGGCGGCGGCACAGCTGCCGCAGTCCGACGATGCGCGCGCGCCTTGGTAGATGCGCGTGTTGACTGGCTAGACACGCAAGAGCGCCGAACCCGCTTCCCACGATCGATTTCGACGCGAGGGTTGCTGGATCTACTCGTACAGCTTGACGCAGGCACCTTCCCCACTCAGTAGCCACTAGACCGCCAAGCCTGGCGAACGGCGGCCGCCAGTTTATCGCGGAGGACGAAACCGGAAGGTGAGAAAGCGATCGTAGAGGGGCGTGACCCGGAATTCGTACCATCTGTCCCATCGCTCC
>JBDSHG010000107.1:0-45523 GCA_039918615.1 Gemmatimonadaceae bacterium
TGATGACCACCATACCGACAACGGTGTCGTCGGGTTTGAGCTCGATTCCCTTCACGCCTGTCGTATCGCGGCCCATCTGACGGACATCCTGCTCGTGGAACCGGCAGGATAGTCCATGCCTGGTGGCGAGCACGATATCGTTGGTGCCGCTGGTCACCTGGACATCGATGAGCTCGTCGCCAGCCTCGATCTTGATCGCCTTGATGCCGTTCTGGCGAACGTTCGAATACTGCGACAGCGCACTCTTTTTCACCGTTCCCTTCTTGGTGCAGAAAAGGAGGAACTGCGTATCGGTGAACTCGCGCACCGGTACCATCGACTTGATCTGCGTGTCCGGCTGAACGTTGATCAGATTGACGATCGGCTTGCCCTTGGTCGCCCGCCCCGCCTGCGGGATCTCGTGCACCTTGAGCCAGAAGCAGCGCCCGTCATCGGTAAAGCAGAGGATGTAATCGTGAGTCGAGCCGATGAACAGCCGCTCGATGAAATCCTCATCCTTCAGCGATTGACCGCTCAATCCGCGCCCGCCCCGGCGCTGCTTGCGGTAGGTGGACACTGATGTCCGCTTGATGTAGCCGGCATGCGAAATCGTGATCACCATGTCTTCTTCGGCGATCAGGTCTTCGATGGTGAACTCGCCCTCGTCACTCGTGATCTCCGACCGGCGCTCGTCGCCGAATCGCTTGAGCGAGTCGAGCAGCTCGTCGCGGATGATCGTCATCCGGCGCGGGCGGGATTCGAGAATCGACCGCAGCTCCTTCACGAACGCGCGCACTTCCTTGAGCTCGGCTTCCAGCTTCTCGATCTCGAGGCCGGTGAGCTTGGCGAGTCGCATGTTGAGAATCGCTTCCGCCTGCCGCTCGCTCAGCTTGAACCTCGCCTGGAGCTGCGCACTGGCAGTCGGCGTGTCACTGGCCGCACGGATGAGCTTGATCACGGCGTCGATGTTGTCGACGGCGATCTTGAGCCCCTCGAGGATGTGCTCGCGGTCGAGCGCCTTGTTCAGATCGAACTGCGTGCGACGGACCACGACCTCGTGCCGGTGCGCAATGTAGTGCTCGAGGAGCTCCTTGAGCGGCATTACCTTCGGCACGAGCTGCCCAGTGTTGACGTCGGGCACCAGCGCGAGATTGATGACGCCGAACGTCGACTGCATGGTGGTGTGCTTGTACAGCTGGTTCAGCACCACACGCGGAATCGCATCGCGCTTCAGCTCGATCACGATACGCATCCCGTCGCGGTCCGACTCGTCGCGCAGCGCGCTGATCCCCTCGAGCTTCGCTTCCTTCGTGAGCTCGGCGATTTGCTTGACGAGGCTCGCCTTGTTCACCTGGTACGGAATCTCCGTGACGACGATCTGCGACTTGTTCGACGACTCCTTCTCCTCGATGACCGCACGCGCGCGCATGACGATCCGTCCGCGCCCCGTTTCCTGATAATTGAAGATTCCTTCGCGGCCGTAGATGTAGCCGCCCGTCGGGAAATCGGGACCCTTGATCAGCTTCCGGATGTCCGCCATCGTCGCGTCGGGTTTGGCGATCAGGTGCACGACCGCGGCGATGACCTCGCGCAGATTGTGGGGCGGCATGTTCGTCGCCATTCCGACCGCGATCCCCGACGACCCGTTGACCACGAGATTCGGAATTCCCGACGGCAGCACGCTCGGCTCGACCAGGCGGTCGTCGTAGTTCGCGACGTAGTTGACCGTCTCCTTGTCGATGTCCGCCAACAGCTCCATCGCGATCGGCATCAGCTTCGCTTCGGTGTACCGATACGCGGCCGCGGGATCGCCATCGACCGATCCGAAATTTCCCTGTCCATCGATGAGCGGATAGCGCAGGGAGAAGTCCTGCACCATTCGCACGAGCGCATCGTAGACGCTCGAGTCACCGTGCGGATGGTACTTGCCGAGCACATCGCCGACGACCGTCGCTGCCTTCTTGAACGGACGCCCCGGGACGAGCCCGAGCTCGTTCATCGCATAGAGCACGCGCCGGTGCACCGGCTTGAGTCCATCGCGTACATCAGGGAGCGCGCGCGAGACGATGACGCTCATCGAATAGTTGATGAACGACTCTTTCACCTCGGCGTCGATGAGGCGCGAGACGATGCGTTCCCGGTTGTTCGGAGCGGTCATGAGGCGGGGGTTACTGGAGGAGAATCCGGCGTGCGGACAGCAACAGAAATATACAGCGTGGAGGCGGTGTCAGCAACCCGCGATGCGTCCTATAATCCATTTAACCGCAACAACTTACGTCCACAGCTCAGGCAGGCAGGTCCTCGCTGTCGACGGGGCCCTCGTCGACCTCCTCGACCTCCCCCGATTCCCGCGCCGCGCGCTTCGCATTTTCCCAGGCGATCGTCTCGCGCTCCGCGCGCAAACGCTCGTACCACTCGCGCGTAATCTCGCCGGCCAGCTCGCGATTGCCGAGTCCGAACGACAGCGCAAAGGCGAGTGCGAGCGCGCCGAAGATGATGGCGAACGCCGTCGTTACGATCTCCGTCGCGATCCCGAGCTCCTGCAGCGCCATGAAGATCGCGAGGATGATGACCCCCGCCCGCCCCACGCGCGCGAGCGTCGGGCCGCCCGGGATGCTCCCGGCCGATGCCATCAACAGCCCATCCACGAACTCGCCGAGTACGATGCCGACGAGAATGATCACGAGCGCGGCGATTACACTCGGGATGTAGCTCACGAGCTCGGAGAACACGTTGGTCAGCGACGACAGTCCGAGCGCGTTCGCGGCGACGAGGATCACGACGAACATCACGAACCAGAAGGCGATGTTGCCGAGGAGTCGGGACGGCGTGCGCCGCCACCCCGTGCGCTCGACGGCATCGAGCACGCCGCCGCGCTTCAGCCACCGGTTGATGCCGAGCTTGTTCAACCCGCGATCGATCGCGCGCTCGATGAGCTTCGCGAGCAGGTAGCCGGCGAAGAGGATGACGAGCGCGCCGAGCAGTGCGGGGATGTACAGCGCGAGTTGATCGAAGCTGCCCTGCAGACGGTCCAGAAATTCCACAGCGTGCTCCCGGCGATGCGCCGGCTAAGGATGATCCCGCGTGGCGAACATCAGCCGCGCCGGCGCGAAGCTGCGTTTGTGCCCGCCCGTGCCGAGCTGCCCATTTCCGTTCGACCCCCAACAATACACAGTATGATCCGCGGAGAGTGCGCAGCTGTGCGCGCTGCCGGATGCGAGCGCGACGAACTTCGTCGTTCCTGCGATTGGTGCAGGGACGGTCGCATCGGCGGCGCGCCCAGCGAGCTGTCCGTCGTCGTCGGCGCCCCAACATTCCGCCACGCCACTCTTCGTGAGCGCGCACGTGAACTCACGCCCTGCGGCAACCGCGATGTAGCGCGCATCGCCCATCACCGCCGTCGGACCGAGCGGCTCGCGAAAGCCGCTGCCGAGCTGCCCGTGATCGTTGGTGCCCCAGCAATAGAGCACGCCGCCGGTCGTGATCGCGCAGCTGTGATTCACGCCGGTCGCGACAGCCGTGAAGCGAAGCGAATCAGCGGGCTGGCGCAGCGGAAGCGCGCACATCGCCGGGCCAGCATCGCTCTGGCACGCATCGCTGGCCTCGACGCCGATCGCGCCACCGTTGTCGAGCCCCCAGCAGTAGAGCTTTCCCTCGATGGTGATCCCGCAGCTGTCGTGCGGCCCCGCGCTCACGAATGACCAGGTGAGCTGCGGCGCGACCTGCACCGCCGGCGAGTATTTGCTGAACACACTGAGCCCCAGCTCGCCGTGCAGATTCTCCCCCCAACACCAGAGCTTCCCGTCGGACGTGATCGCGCAGCTGTGATTCTTCCCCGCCGAGATCTTCGCGAACGCGGGCGCATTCTGTACGCGGTACGGCTCGGGGATCGTGCCAAGTGTGTCGCTCCCGAGCTGCCCCGCGATGCTCGAGCCCCAGCAGTACGCCACGCCATCAGTGGTGAGTCCGCAGCTGTGCGAGCCGCCCGTGACGACGGCCTTCCACTTGAGCCCCTCGCCGACGGCGACCGGGAGCGGCCGCTCCGTAGTGCCGCTGTCGCCGAGCTGTCCCTGCTCGTTGCGCCCCCAGCAGAACAGCTCCGCACTCTCGGCCACGCCGCACGAGTCGCCGCTTCCCGCGTCGACCATGCTGAACGATGGCGACGCGGTCATCGGCGGGAGCGGCTCCTCCGGCGGCGCCTCGCGCACCGGCGCCTTCTGCTCGACGACGGGCGCGGCGACTGGCTTCGTCTTGGGCGTCGCGTCCGTCGAGCACGCGAGCACGAGCGGCAGGATGACGAACAGCGTCCATCGCTTCACGGGGACCCAGCGGTTGAAGAAATCAGTTTCGCGTTCCCTTCTTCACATCGAATATGGCGCTCCGCTTGCACTGCGGACAGATGAGCCACTCGCGCCGCCGCGCGTAGCCGAGCCCGAAGGAGCCGCCGCCGATGGGCCGCGTGGTGAGCACGACGTCGCATCGCGGGCACGCGGGGGCGTCGCCCGCGAGGATCGCCGCGCGGATGCGCTGATGCTCCTCCGGCGTGTACTGCGCGTGGTCAGTCATCGCGCAGACGGATCACGATCTTCCCGAACTGATCGCCGTGCGAGAGACGCGCGTACGCTTCTCGCGCACGGTCGAGCGCGAACACCGCATCGATGGGCGGAAGGAGCGCGCCGTCACCGAGCGCGCGCACGATCGCATCGAGCTCGCGATCGTTTCCCATCGTCGAACCCATGATCGTCCACTGATGCCAGAACAGCTTGCGCACATCCGTCTCGACCATGGGTCCCGACGTCGCGCCGCAGGTGACGAGACGCCCGCCGCGGCCGAGCACGCGAAGCGAGCGCTCCCACGTCGCTTCGCCCACATCGTCGAGCACGACGTGCACGCCGCGTCTCCCGTTCCGCTCGCGGATCTCGCGGACGATATCGCCGGTGCGATGGTTGAAGGTCTCGTGAGCTCCCAGTTCTCGCGCGCGCGCGAGCTTCGCATCGCTCCCGGATGTCACCCAGACGCGTGCACCGATGCGCCTCGCGATCTGGAGCGCGGCGATAGCAACGCCGCCGCCGATCCCCCAGATGAGCATCGTTTCGCCGGGCTGCAGCTGCGCGCGCGTGACGACGAGGCGCCAGGCGGTGAGCGTCGCGAGGGTGAAGGCCGAAGCCTGCTCCCACGAGATCCCCGCGGGGATGCGACGGAGATTTGCGGCGTCGATGACGAAGTACTCGGCGGCGGTGCCCGGGAGATGCTCGCCCAGCATCTTGAAGTGCTCGCAGAGGGACTGCTCGCCCGCCTTGCAGAAGTCGCAGCGGCGATCGCTGATGCCGGGGTTGATCATGACGCGGTCGCCGACGGCGATGTCGGCGACGGAATCGCCGGTCGCGTCGACGATGCCGGCGCCGTCCGCGCAGACGACCCAGTTGGGGTGCGGCGTCATGCCGGGGAGGCCGGCCAGGACGAGGAGGTCGAGATGATTGAGCGCGACCGCGTGCATGCGTACGCGCACGCTCGTTGGCGAGGTCAGCGCTGGAATCGGAAGATCGGCAACGACTTGCAATTGCTCCAGCCCGCCGTGGGCGGAGACCGTGAGCGCTCGCACGCGGAGGGGCTCCCGTTATATTTGGTGTCGAATGCTAAGAGTCGGCGGCGCGGCGAGCAACGCGATGATCGCGTGGGCAGCCGCGAGTTTTCGACACTCAAATGAAGGCGGAATGATCTCGATCAAGGTTCCTCCGCTCGGCGAGTCGATCGTGGAAGCGACGATCGCGCGGTGGCTGAAGAAGGAGGGCGACGCGGTCGCCCAGAACGAATCGCTGGTGGAGCTCGAGACCGACAAGATCACGGTCGAGGTGCCGGCATTCAAAGCGGGTGTGCTGACGAAGCAGCTGAAGAAGGAAGGGGACGTCGTACAGGTGGGGGAGGAGATCGGCGCGATCGAGGAGGGCGCGACGACGGCTGCCGTTGCGGCTGCGCCTGTGAAGACGGAGGCAACGGCGCCGGAGTCCGAGCCGCCGTCCGCCACGCCGTCCGCCAGGTCGTCCGCCCCAGCGAAGACGTCGCCGGCGGTGCGCCGTATCGCCGCCGAAGAGGGGATCGATCCGGCCAAGGTCGCCGCGAGTGGGCCGGGCGGACGCGTGACGAAGGGCGACATGCTCGCCGCTGCAGCCGCACCGAAGAGCGCCGCTGCGACTGCTCCTGCAGCTACTCCGGCCGCGCCAGCTCGCGTACCAGCGCCCGCCGCGAGCGCACCAGCGTCGGAGAACGGACGGGAGACGCGCGAGCGCATGACGACGCGTCGACGTCGCATCGCCGAGCACCTGCTGGAGTCGCAGCATGCGACGGCGCATCTGACGACGTTCAACGAGGTCGACATGTCGGCCGTCTCCGCGGTGCGCGATCGTCTGCGCGAGCGCATCGAGAAGGAGCACGGCGTCAAGCTCACGTACATGCCCTTCTTCGCGAAGGCCGCCGCGCTCGCGCTCAAGGCGTATCCCACGGTCAACGCGCAGATCGACGGCGACTCCGTCGTCTACAAGCACTATGTGAATCTCGGCATCGCCGTTGCGGCGGAGAACGGGCTCGTGGTGCCGGTGGTGAAGGACGCCGACCGGATGTCGATGCTCGACTTCAGCCGCGCGCTCACGGCGGTGGCGAAGCGCGCGCGCGATGGCGCGCTCACGATGGATGATCTCACCGGCGGCAGCTTCACGATCACGAACGGCGGCGTCTTCGGCTCGCTCGTCTCGACGCCGATTCTGAACTATCCGCAGGTCGCGATTCTGGGGCTGCACAAGATCCAGGACCGCCCAGTCGCGATCGACAAGAAGGTCGAGATCCGGCCGATGATGTACCTCGCGCTCTCGTACGACCACCGGCTCGTCGATGGACAGCAGGCGGTGCTCTTCCTCGTGCGGATCAAGGAGCTGATCGAGGATCCGGCGGCGATGCTCGTCGAATGATCACGAGTGTCGTGCGACTGTCATGACTGACACAGTGGAACCGGACGTGCTGATCATCGGCGGCGGCCCGGGCGGCTACGTTGCCGCCATCCGCGCCGCGCAGCTCGGCTTGTCGACCGTGTGCGTGGAGCGTGACGCGACGCTCGGCGGCACGTGCGTGAACGTTGGCTGCATCCCGAGCAAGGCGCTGCTCGAGAGCTCGCACCACTACGAGTTCGCGCGCGAGCGCGCGGCGACGCACGGCGTGATGGTCGGGGACGTCGGGCTCGACCTCGAGGTGATGCAGAAGCGGAAGACGGCGGTGGTGGCGCAGAACACGCGCGGGATCGAGTTCCTGTTCAGGAAGAACAAGATCACGTGGGCGAAGGGGAGTGCGACGCTGCAGGCGGGGAATGTGGTCGAGGTGCGGGGGGCGCCCCCCGAAAACAATATCGTCGTCTACAAGCCCACATCCGTCATCATCGCAACCGGCTCCGTACCGATCGCCCTCCCCTTCCTCCCCTTCGACGAGGATCGCGTCCTCTCCAACACCGGCGCGCTCACCCTCACCGAGGTTCCGAACCGTCTGATCGTCATCGGCGGCGGCGTCATCGGCGTCGAGCTCGGATCCGTGTGGCGCCGGCTCGGCGCGAAAGTCACGATTATCGAGCTCCTGCCGTCGATCCTCGCCGGCTACGATGGCGAGCTCGCGCGCGAGGCCGAGAAGACGTTCAGGAAACAGGGACTCGACATCCGTACCGGCACGAAGGTCACCGGTGCGCGCCGCGACGGTGATCGCATGCTCGTCGACATCGAGAAGGACGGTGCGAAGGAGACGCTCGAGGCCGACCGCGTGCTCGTCTCCGTCGGCCGCAAGCCTTCGCTCTCCGGCATCGATGCCAAGGCGCTCGGCCTCGCGCTCGGCACGCGCGGCGAGATCACCGTCGACAGCCAGATGCGCACCAATCTTCCCGGCGTCTACGCGATCGGCGACGCAGTGGGCGGGCAGCTCCTCGCGCACAAGGCGGAGGATGAGGGGATCATCGCGGCGGAGGTCATCGCGGGACAGCAGTCGCACATGCACTACGACGCGATGCCTGCGATCGTCTACACGACCCCCGAAGTCGCATCGGTCGGCCTCACCGAGGAGCAGGTGAAGGCGAGCGGGCGCGCGTACACGCTTGGCGCTTTTCCGTACTCGGCCAACGCGCGCGCGCGCACGGCGGGCGATGCGACCGGCTTCGTGAAGCTGATCGCCGATGCGGAGACCGATCGGCTGCTCGGCGCACACATCATCGGACCGACGGCGTCGGAGCTGCTTGCGGAGCTCACGCTGACGATGGAGTTCGGCGGCTCGAGCGAGGACATCGCGCTCACGATCCACCCGCACCCCACACTGAGCGAGACGACGCGTGAAGCGGCGCTCGCCGTGCTCGGACGCGCGATTCACTTCTGACGCACGCGCCACGATGAGCGACTGGCGCACGATCGTCACGGTTTCGGCTGAGCTCCTGCCGCAGGCATCGCCCATCATCGAGCGTGTGCTGCGCGGCACTCCATATCTCGATGGTGCACTCGATGCGCTTCGCTCCGCGGTGGAGTCACCGGGCGCCGACGCACGAGCGGTGGGGACGATGCTCCATGGTCGTCTCGAGAGCGTGATCGTGTCCGGATTCTTCGGAGGCGCGGACGGCGCCGGACGAGTGCAGCTCACCGTGATCGACGCCGACGTCCGCCGCATGCGCCTCGGATGGCTGCTCGTCGAAGATGCGGTCTCGTATCTGGAGATCAAGGGTGCGCGTTTCGTGCTGGCGGAGCTTCCCGACGATCCGCTCGCACTGCCGGGTGCGCGAGAATTTCTCGAATCGATGTCGTTCCGCGAGGAGAGCCGCGTCGAGAATTTCTACCGCGACGGCATCGCGCAGCTCTTCATGCGTCGAGCGAACACACCACGCTAGCGGATGTAAAGCGGGGAGGACCATTCGGCCCTCCCCGCCTGGCTTCTATGAAATCGCTACGCGCGCATCAGCGCGGAGGCGTCTTTGAACGCGTGGCCGGAACTCCCATGCGCGTGCTGTCGATCGGCGACACGTTCATCGCGGAATCGGTGTGCGTGCGCGTGGCGCGCGCGGTATCGCTGACGGTCGTCTTCCGCTTGGTGACGACGCTGCCATTGGCCGTGTCCGTCTTCACCGAGTCCGTGCGAATGTGCGTCATGCTGTGCGTGGTATCCTGGGGAAGCTTGGTCGTCCCCTGAGCATGTGCTACAGCCGGTGCGACCATGACGGCGGCGGCGGCGATGATTTTCATGAACATGATTACGTCCTCCTGCTTGTCGGTTCATCCATCAGGCAACTCCGCGCCGGAAAACGTGCACGAAGAACTCAGCGCACATTATGGCAATGCCTGGGCCCGTGCGTGCCGTCGAGGGAGGAAATCGCCAAAAAAAGATTCGTCGCACATCAAACGTGACTTCGATGCTCACGTTCTCGTGCGACGAATCACAGTCGTGCCGTGTGTCGTTCGCTTCTCCCGTCGAACGACTTCAGCGTGAGCGCGGCGGGGTTTTCGACTGCTTCGTGTTCGGCGTTCCCATGCGGGCGCTGTCGACAGGCGAAACGTTCATCGATGAGCTGTCCTTCATCATGCCCGTATGCCTGCTCGCATGCATGGACGTGCTGTCGGTCACCTTCACCTTCGGCTTCATCTTCATCGACTTCATGTGCGTGGAGTCCATGTGCGATTGCGTGTGCCCCATTGCGGTCGTGTCCTGCGTCTGCGCCGTGCCCTGCGCGAGCGCCACGTATGGTGTCACGGCAACGGCCGTGATCGCGATGATCTTGAGAATCATGAAACCTCTCATAGGCGGGATTGGCACTCGCGCATTCGCGATTCGAGCGGCGGTTACCGATCTCGGCGGAATGCAAACGCTGATCCCAACCCTCTAAGGCATCGGCGTTCCCGGACGCGTGCAGAAAAAAACTGCCGGCTTCGCGAGGAAGCCGGCAGCTGTGTGCAACTGGAGGTTACAGACTATCGTACGTGCAGGACCGTCGCGCCAACGGCGACTCCGATCGCGAGGGCACCAGCAGCCGCGGCGATCGCGACAGCAGGCGTCAACGAGAAGGAGCGGTTGTACCACGGCTCGGCTACGGCCGGGGCGGCAGTGGGAAGCGCTTCCATGATCCGCTCGTAGAGATGGGCGGGCGTCGTCATCTGACGGCGAACCTGCACTTCACGGTCGAGACGCAGCCAGAAATCCACATCGCGCGACGCATCGCTCTGACGCACGGCGCTCTCGGACAGCTCGCCGTCCAGCCAGGAATGGATCGCCGTGGGCGTCTGCTGGCCCGTGAGCGGCACTTCACGATCGGTGATCGGACGAACCGGCGCGTCTCCCTTGGGAGCCGACGGATTCCGATACTCTCTGGGATCCAGGTTGTCTTGCATCACGCGTACTTTTCCTCAAGGAGAGCCTGGAGCGCCTCACGCGCGCGGTGGACGCGCATCTTAAGTGCTCCGACGGTGGTAGTCAGCAGATCGGCCATCTCTTCGTACGAACGACCTTCGACGTGCTTCATCACGAACGCTTCGCGTAGCGATGGAGCTAACTGCATGAGCGCCGTATCCAGATCACTCCGTAGTTCCGTGCGGTCGAGCTCTTCGTCCGGCGTCGAAAAGGAAGAGGGCTGATCGTCCTCTTCATAGCTCTGGTGCGTGCGGCGAATGTTCTTGAGCCAATCCTTGCACCCATTCGCCACGATCCGGAATATCCACGCATCGAACCGTCCGTGCACTTCCGCGAGATGCTGGTATGCCTTGATGAACGAGGCCTGGAGAATATCCTCCGCCACATCAGGGCTTCCTGTCATCCCGAGCGCGTGTCTGAACAACGGATCGCTGTAACGTCCGATCAACAATCCGAACGCGTTACGATCTCCCTGTAGCACACGCGCAATTACGTCGTGATCCGCTTCGAGCGGATCGATCGGTCGCGGCGCTGTCACCGTGGTCTTCACGACGCTAGTGTAACGCTTTGTGCGCCCTCTGGACAGGCCCGCAATATCCGAAAGCGATGGGGCGAGGCTCGCCATGCATAAGAGACGAATTGTCCTGCAGCGGGTAACGGTAAAGTCACGTCACCGAAGACGCACATGATAGAGTAGCTCACGGACCGAATCTCCCTGGTAGACACGCCCGATGCGGTCGCTATCTGACCGATAGCGGCGATAGCCGCGCGAGAAGCGCTTCACTGTTCCAAACTTTGCCGCATCGGCGAGCACATCCTTAAGGTCGCGCTCGCTCAGCAGTCCCTCAGAATTGTAGCTGACCAGCGCGTGACGCGCGCCGGTCGCCTCCAGCAGCGCCGCGAGCGCGGCCCCGGCCTTTCGGGCGGAGCACCAGTCGCTCTGCTGTCCCTCTCCGGCGACGAGCCCGGTCTTCCCTCGCAGCACCGGCACCGCGTCGAACCACCCTCGGGCGATCACCTCCGGTACATGATAGTAGCCCGAATACTGCCGCGCGTTGTACGGTGGATCGATGTAGATCAGCTCCACTTCTCCCGTCGACGCGGCCACCGCCGTCGCGTCGGCGCGATGCGCGGTCGAGCCCCCCGCACCGCCCTGCGGAATTTCCGGTCTGAGCGTGAGCGGTCGCCGCGCATTCGACTGCCAGCGCTTGATGTACGCCGCGTACACTCCCGCCGTGTTCGCGACACGATCCGCGCCCTCGATCAGTGCCGCCAGCAACACGTAATATGCGTCGTCCTGGATGAGCCCCGCAGACCACCACTCGTACAAGCGGCGCCGTATCGCGTCGATGCGATCGGCGTTCTCCTGCGTGAAGTACATCCGCCCGCCCGCGGGCGCGAAGTGCGTACCGATGAAGCCGCGCTCCGCGTCCACCCATCGCGCGAGGTACTCACTCATCGCGCCGAGCGCGCTTTTTCCCGCAATCGACTTCCGGAACGACGGCGAGCGCAGCGCGCGCCGCAGCTCGGGATCGGCCGCGCGCAGCGCCGCGAAGCTCGGTGCGCGCTGGGCCACGACGTACGCGCGCTGAAAGACGTACGAGTACGTCATCAGATCGCTCGATGCCACGCGCCATCCCGCGCCCTTGAGCGCGCGCCCAACGGCGGCCGTGCCGGAGAAGGCATCGTGCGCCGTCGTCGGCGACAGCGCGAGCTTCTCGACGGTGCCCATCAAGAACGGAAGCAGCCGGGTTTTGTTGCCGATGTAGCGCATGCGTCAGCGCTGCGAGGTGAACGATGCCCAGCCCTGCGCGCGGATCTCCGCGCCATGCTCGTCGAGCTTCGGCGGCGCCATGCGAATCGTCCCGGGCACGCTCGGCGCTACCCCAGTCTGCGCCGAGGCGTCGATGCCGCGGAGCGATTCGAGTACGGTGCGCACGACGCCGCACGGTACCCCCGCCGCATTCAGCAGCGCGATCCACTGCGCCGCCGTCCGCTCCGCGATGCGCGCCGTCATCGTCGCGATGACGCGTCCGCGCTCCGCGATCCGCCCCGCGTTCATAGCGAGTTGCGGATCGCCGGCGAGCGCTGTAAGTCCGAGCGCGCGCGCGCACGCGCTCCACTGCGCGTCGTTGCCGACGGCGATCACGAGGGGACGATCTGTCGCCTCGAAGAGCTGGTACGGCACGAGATTCGGATGGCCATTCCCCCAGCGCCTCGGCTCATCGCCGGAGACGAGCGCGTTCTGCGCGACGTTCACGAGCGCCGCGCTCGCGCTCGCGGCGAGCGAGACGGTGACGTGGCGACCGCGATTCGATTGCCCTCGCGCCACGAGCGCGGCGAGGATCGCGATGCATGCATCCTTTCCCGCCACGACATCCGCGAGCGCGACGCCGACCTTCATCGGCGCGCCCTCTGGATCCCCCGTGATCGCCATCCACCCCTGCTCGGCCTGCACGACGAAGTCGTAGCCGGCGCGATTGCTCTGCGGGCCGAAGCCGGTGATGGTACACCAGACGAGACGCGGATGGGCGGCCAGGATCGCCGGAACATCGAATCCGTTTTTCGCGAGCATGCCGCGCTTGAAATTGTCGACGACGATATCGGCATCGCCGATGAGACGGCGGATGAGCTCGCGGTCTGCAGGCATCGCAAGGTCGGCAGCGAGGCTCTTCTTGTTGCGGTTGACGCTGAGGTAGTAGGCGCTCTCGCCGTTGGCAGCGAAGGGAGGCCCCCAGCCGCGGGTATCGTCGCCGGAGCCGGGACGTTCGACCTTGATGACGTTGGCGCCAAGATCACCAAGCAGCATGGTCGCCAGCGGCCCCGCCAGCACTCGGCTCAAATCCAACACGTTAATACCAGTAAGCACTATTTGTTGTTATAGAGTTGTTATTGTGTCGTGTAAATGTCTTGCTAACTTTCCCTGTATCATGGAGTCGTGGAGCTAGAGCCACGCGGATGTACCACGATCCCGCCCCGGATACTCCTTGCATAGACTGCATAAAATCATATACTTACCCTCCGAAATCACGTGGCGGCACCACATGCCACCGTACGTCCTGATACATATAGATTGTAGGCCTCACCGGCCTTACACATTCGCGCACTCGGAGTGCGATCCGCCATGGCCGACAAGCCGCTGACCGTCGATACGAACGCCCCCGTCGATCCTGGGGTGCCTAGCGCTCCGGTCGCTCCACGCCGCCCACCCGGTCATCGCAGCACCGACGTCCGCGACACTGTCGCCGAGATGGCGGCCCGCGCGCAGGAAATCAGTCAGGAAGCGGGAAGCAAAGTCGCCGCCGCCATGAAGGATGTGATCGGCGCCGCCGCCGGTCTTGCCGGATTCGCCATCGAGAGCGCCCGCGACCTCGTGCAATACATGGTACGCCGCGGACAGATGACGCAGGAAGAGGCGGACAAGCTGATGCGCGAGGCCGAGGACGCATACTCGAAGCGCCCGAAGCCGCCGGCTCCGAAAGTCGCCGACGTTCCGAAGGTCGTCGCGAAAACGGCCGAGCACCACGCGCCCTCGCACGCGCCGTCGCGCGCGCCGTCGCACGCGCCACACGTCACACACGCTGCGCCGGCGTCGCACGCTGCACCCGCCGCGAAGAAGGCCGCGCCCTCCGCAAAGAAGGCCGCGCCCGCCGCGAAGAAGGCCGCGAAGCCTGCAGCCAAGCCCGCGAGCAAGTCGGTGAAGGCCGCGCCGAAGAAGTCGAGCAAGCCCGCGAGCGCCGCGTCGCACTCCAAGGCGAAGCCCAAGGTCGCAGCGAAGAAAAAGAAGTAGCGCGACGCGTCGCCCGCGGGATCACCCGCGACGCGACGCGAGCCACTCCAGAAATTCGTGCACCGCCGCCGGGTCTCGCAGTCTGACCTCGGCGGCGGTTTCATCTTCGCCACTCTCGTCGATGCGAACCGTCACCGCACGCGACGACCGCGCGCGCAGCGAGCGAAACGCATCTTCGTCCGTGCGGTCATCCCCCATGAACAGCACCGACGCGTCTTCACCAAAGGCGCCGAGCCGTTCGCCGAGGAGCACGACCGCGGTCCCCTTGTCGACGTGTGCGATCGGCCGCACCTCCACGATCTCCTTTCCGTCGGTCATGCGCAGCCGAAGTCCGAGCGCCACGCGCTCCACCTCGGCGCGCAGCGGCGGCACCGCATCCCGCGCGGAGAGCCGATAGTGCACGCTCAGCGTCCATCGCTTGTTCTCCAGCTTCGCGCCGGTCACCGCAGCCACGATCGGCTCGAGCTCCCGCGCCGCCTGCGCGATCGCTGCTGACTGATCTGCGAGATCCGGATCGGTCTCCAGCTCGCCCTCCGGCGTGACTGTTTCGAAGCCGTGATTGCCGATCGTCCACACGCCGTCCACGCGCACGATCTCGCGCGCGTCGCTGGCCGCGCGCCCCGACACCAGAACCACGTGGACATCCTTGCTCGCCACGAGCCGGTCCAGCACCGCGCGCGTCTCCGCCGAGATAGTCGCATCCTCGGCGCGCGAGACGATCGGCGCGAGCGTTCCGTCGACGTCGAGCATCACGATGAGTGGAGTACCGCCGAGCCGCGCCTCGAACGCCGGCGTCACCACTGCGGGCCGCGCGCTCATGCGACGCCACTCTCCGGCTCGCGCTCCGCGATGATGTCCTGCGCGCGCGTGAGCACCGCGGCGAGCCAGTCGAATATGGTGCGCTCGTGCAGCTGTCGTCGCATGCGATGCATGCGCACCCGCCTCTCGCCCTCGCTCATGTGAAGCGCACGCCGGATTCCCTCCACGAAGCCATCCAGATTGAACGGATTGATGAGCACTGCGCCATCGATCTCCTCCGCCGCGCCGGCGAAGCGGCTGAGCACGAGCACCCCGCGCTCCTGCGTCTGACACGCGATGAATTCCTTCGCGACGAGATTCATCCCGTCCTGCAGCGAGGAGATCAGGCAGAGATCCGCCGCACGATACGCGCCGGCGAGCATGTCCGCACTCACGTTCTCGTGCACGAGCACGATCGGGTGCCACGTGTCCGTCTTGAAGCGCTCGTTGATCTCGATGACCGTCGCCAGCATCTCCTCTTCGAGCGCACGATACGCCGGAAGCTCCGATCGCGACGGTGTCGCCACGAGCAGGAAAGTGAATGTCTCGCGCATCTCGGGGTGGCGCTCCCACAGCTCGCACAGCGCGCGCAGCCGCTCCGGAATCCCCTTCGTGTAGTCGACGCGATCGACACCGAGACCGAGGCGCCGACCGTTGCTCGCGTATCTCTTCCGCAACCGCTCGACCAGCGCCGTGCTCTCTGGCGTGCTTGCGAGCTGCTCGTAGCGCTCGACGTCGATGCTGATCGGAAAGATGGCGACGTCGATGCGACGGCCATCGTAGTGCACGGCGAGCGTGTCCGCGTCGATCTCCGCCTCCGGTACGAGCTCGGCGACACAACCGAGGAAGTTCAACGCGTACCGCTCGGTGTGGAACTCGATGAGGTCGTTGCCGAGGAGGCCGCGCAGCAGCGCTTCGTCGACGCCCGTCGGGAGCAGGCGAAGAATGTCCGCCGGCGGAAAGGGAATGTGCCAGAACTGATGGATGAGCGCCGGCTCCGCGAGCTCGCGCACCATCTCCGCCGCGAGCGCGAAGTGATAGTCCTGGATCCAGACGATCGGCTTCTGCGGCGACCGGCGCACCTCATCCGCCACGGCGTGCGCGAACTTCGAGTTCACTTCCTGATACATGTTCCAGTAGTCGGTGCGGTACTCGAAGTGCTGCACGAGCATGTGGCAGAGCGGCCAGAGGGACCGATTGGAGAATCCCATGTAGTACCCGTCGACTTCCGCGTCGGTAAGGAAGACGCGCCGCAGCGTGAAGCCATCTTCCCCCGGAGGCACGCGCAGCCGCCCCTCGTGATCCGACGTCTCGGCGTCGGCCGAGCCCGAGCCCCACGCGACCCAGACGCCATCGGTAGCCTGCATCGTGGGATCGAGCGCGGTGACGAGCCCGCCGGGCGGACGACGCACATCGATCCCCATCTCCCCGTGCCGATGCTCGTACGGCTCGCGATTGGAGAGGAGGATCAGCGTACGATCGCAGAACGAGCGAATATCTGGCATATACCGCCTGAAGGCGCAGAACACGTGCCGGATGCCCGAGTGTCGGGCTGGCGGCCGTCACTGCGCACGATAGCTTTGGGCTTCCGCTCCCTCCCCTCGCATGCGCCTCTACAATATGTGCAACATCCAGCGCGTCGCACTCCTGATTGTCGCACGAATGCACGCGCGTGGGAAGGCGGTCGCGTGAAGCTGCGAACCGTCGCGAGGTCGAAAGTCACCCGCCTCCGTTCGACCTGACGCGTGCGTGAAGTCATTGCGCGGGCTCCGGTGCGCGTGGATTTCGGTGGAGGGTGGACCGACGTCCCGCCATACACCGTCGAGCAGGGTGGATGCGTTTGCAACCTCGCGATCGCAGCGTACGCGCACGCGACGCTGCGCCCCATCGCGCACGGTGTCGAGCTGTACGCCGACGGCGATGCCGCGCTGGGCGCCGCCGCGCTCGGACGTGCGCAGCTCAGCGGCGTGCGGCTCGAGCAGGAAAGCGACTTCCCGCGTGGCGCGGGGCTCGGAGGGTCCTCGGCGGCGGGGGTTGCGGTGGCCGCGGCGCTCGCGGCATGGCAGGGTGAAACCGTGACGCGCAGCGAGCTCGCGGAGCGGAGCCGCGCGCTCGAGGTGGAGGAGCTCGGGATCGCCGGCGGCTTTCAGGACCACTACGCGGCCGCGTACGGCGGCGCGCTCGCCCTCACCTTCGGCGCGAGCACCAGCGTGACGGAGCTTCCGCTATCCGATGCGCTCGTCGCGAAGCTGGAGCGCCAGTGCATGATCGCGTACACGGGCGAGTCGCGCATCTCCGGCGCGACGATCACGGCGGTGCTCGACGCGTATCGCGATCGCGTCCCGCGCGTCGTCGCGGCACTCGCGCGCATGCGGGCGCTCGCCGTGCAGATGATCGGTGCGCTCACACGCGAGGATGTCGACGGGCTCGGCGCACTCGTTGGCGACCACTGGGAGCAGCAGCGGTCGCTTCACGAAAAGATCACGACGCCGTCTGTCGATAGACTGCTCGCGACGGCGCTGGCGCACGGCGCCATAGGTGGGAAGGCGCTCGGCGCATCGGGCGGTGGCTCGGTGATGATCATCGCGCCGGAGGAGCGCGCGGATGAAGTCCGGATGCACGTGTCCGCGCTCGCCCGCCTGTTGCCCTTCGTCGTAGATCGCGAGGGCGCGCACGTCACGATTCACGAGCGAGCAGAGACGACGGCATGGCAGAGCTGACGACCACACAGTACGATCAACTCGAGCGCGCGGTGATCGACAAGCGACGCATCGCGATCTACCGGCGCGGCACCGAGTACATCGTCATTCCCAACCGGCTGCATCTGGTGAGCGGGCGCGAGCGCATCGAGGCGGTGCATCCGACGACGGGCGACCGCATCATCATCTATCTGGACGAGATCGACTCTCTCCATGTGATCGGCTAGATGGCGGGGCCCACCAACTGCCTCCTCGCGGTCTACGCGGACGAGTCGTGCCTCGGCAACGGGCGCGAGGGATCGAATCCGGGAGGCGCCGGCGGGCTGATCGAGCTCGCGCATCCGAAGTCGGGTGAGCTCGTTCGACGCGACTTCTGGCTCTCGGAGAAGGCGACGACGAACAATCGGATGGCACTGCGCAGCGCGATAGAGGCACTCGACATCGCATCGTCGAAGAAGTGGAATTGCGTCGTCGTCTTCACCACAGACTCGCGCTATCTCGTCGATGGGATGACGAGCTGGGTGCACGACTGGGCGCGGCGCGGATGGAAGCGGAAAGGCGGCGAGATCGGGAATCTCGAGCTTTGGCAGGAGCTCGTGGATGTCGCCGCGGGTCATCGCGTCGAGTGGCGGTGGGTCAAGGGACACGCAGGCCACCCGCAAAACGAGTACGCGAACATGCTCGCGACCCGCGCGGCGGCGCAGCAGGACGAGTCGAAGGGTGCAATGGAGTCGGGGTTCGAGGCGTGGATGACGAGCGAGCGTGAGCGCGGGCGAATGAAGCTCGATCCCTCCCCACTCCCCGAAATGCGCTCCTTTCGGGAGGCGCGATCGTTACCGCGTGGAGAGACGGATAGTCTGTTCTAGGCTATCATTCCCACTTCGGAGCCCTCAGATGCGCAAAACCGCACTATTACTCGTTGCCGGACTGGTGATGGGGTACCTTGCCGGCTTCAGCGATGCCCAGGAGCACACCGAGAATATCGGCGCCCGCATCATTCATCGCGTCGGCGGCGACAACAGGGAGCGCGTCTCTACGGATGTCGACAAGCAGATGGAGCAGGTCGGTAGGCCGTAGCGAATCGTCGGTGACACCTTCATCTCAGGCTTTCGTTTGATGGTTCGCGCCAGACCGATCACGCTCAGCGTCCTGATCCCCTGCTACAACGAAGCCGCCACCATCGACAAGACGCTCGATGCCGTGCTGGCGCTCGGCGACCAGATCCTCGCCGACGGCATCAGCCTCCAGATCGTCGCCGTCGACGACGCATCGAAGGACGCGACGTTCGAGCGGCTGACGGAGCGCGCCAACGCCTCCGGCGGGCGGATGCTGGTGGCGCGCCACCCCGAGAATCGCGGCAAGGGCTCGGCGATCCAGACCGCGCGCGATCACGCGACCGGCGACATCGCGATCATCCAGGACGCCGACCTCGAGTACGTTCCCAGCGACATCCCGGCTGTCATCGAGCCGATCCTCGACGGACATGCGGATGCCGTCGTCGGCACGCGCTTCGGATCGGGATCGCATCGCGTGCTCTACTTCTGGCACCGCCTTGGCAACGGCGGGCTGACGCTCATGTCGAACATGTTCACGAACCTGAACCTCACCGACATGGAGGTGGGGTACAAGGCGTTTACGGGCCGCACGCTCAAGGCGATGCACCTCACCAATCCGCGCTTCGGCATCGAGCCGGAAATCGTCGCACGCCTCGCGCAGATGGGCGCGCGTGTGTACGAGGTGCCGATCAGCTATCATGGGCGTACGTACGCCGAGGGAAAGAAGATCACGTGGAAGGATGGCGTCGCCGCGTTCTTTCATATTCTTCGTGCGCGGCTTTCGTCGTCCAAACAGCAGCAGCTTCCGCCTGAGTGAACTAGCACATGGATGATCTCGACCGGCTCGTTCGACGGCTCGTGCAGAATGTCCGGAACGGCTATCCGCAGTATCTGAGTCAGCCGGTAGAAGTATCGGAGCTCTACCAGACGCTGATTCCGTACCGGCACAATCGCACCGAGCTCGAGATCGAGACCAACCAGGATTACGAGGCGGCGCTCTGCCAGCTGCTCTCGGGCGAACGCGGCTATGCGACGGGCGACAGCGCGATGCAGGACGCGATGCGGAAAGAGCTTTCGTCGCCGAATCCGAACACCGCCGTCTTCCGCGACTACGCCGCCGCGCGCGTGACGCTCACCTCGGAGGCGGTTCGCCACTTCGCCGATTCACCGACGAGCATCCAGCGCGGCGCGCCCAGCTCGACTCCTCGCGCAACATCCGCCGCCTCGTCCCCGAACTCCGCAGCCGGCTCGTGTCGCTACTGCGGCGGAACTCTCCCCGACGGCCGGCGCGTGCTCTTCTGCCCGAGCTGCGGGCAGAATCTCATGGTGCAGCGCTGCCCCGCGTGCGGAACGGAGCTCGAGATCCACTGGAAGTACTGCATCACCTGCGGCCGCGGAGTCGCAGCCACGTGACGCAACGGCACACACTCGCCGTCATCGGCGGCGATGGGATAGGCCCCGAAGTCGTTGGTGAGGCGCTCAAGGTGCTCGACGCGGTCGAGGCCGTGTACCATCCGGGGATCGTCGTCGAGCTGCTGCCGTGGGGCGCCGAGCATTACCTGAAAACCGGAATCACGATTCCGCCCGAGGAGATGCAGCGCCTCGGACGCGATGTCAGCGCGATCCTCGTCGGCGCGCTCGGCGATTCACGTGTGCCGGACAACGTGCACGCACGCGACATCCTCCTCGGGATGCGCTTCCAACTCGATCTCTACGTCAACGAGCGCCCCGCACGCCTCTTCGACGACCGGCTCACGCCACTCAAGGGGAAGACGGTACGCGACTTCGATCTCGTCGTCTTCCGCGAGAATACCGAAGGGTTGTACGTGAGCGTGGGCGGCGCGTTCAAGGTCGGCACGCCGGACGAGATCACGATCGCCGAGGAGCTCAACACGCGAAAGGGTGTGGAGCGTATCATCCGCCACGCCTTTGCGTGGGCGCGCGCGCACGGGAAGACGCGCGTCACGATGGCGGACAAGGCGAACGCGATCGCGGCGCACGGGCTCTGGCGCCGCGTGTTCGAGGAGGTCGGCGCCGAGTACGCGGACATCAAGCGCGACACGCGCTACATCGACGCAATGGCCATGGATCTCGTGCGCACTCCCGAGGCGTTCCAGGTGATCGTCACCGGCAATCTCTTCGGCGACATCCTCTCCGACCTCGCATCGATCCTCGTTGGCGGGCTCGGGATCGCGCCGAGCGCGAACCGGCATCCGGGACGCGTGACGATGTACGAGCCGGTACACGGGAGCGCGCCGCCGCTCGTTGGGAAAGACATCGCGAACCCGATGGCCGCGATTCTCTCGCTGGCGATGATGCTGGAGGGCGTCGGCGAAGTCGACGCCGGCGCTGCGGTCGAGCGCGCAGTGCGCGCGGCGATCAAGGCCAACGTCGGCACCCCGGATATCGGCGGAACGCTGGCGACGCGCGCGGTGGGCGACTGGATCGCGGCGCACGTGGGCGAGGGATAATCCTGGCAGTTCCCCCCGCAGCGGGAGGTGGTCATCTTTCGAGACTCACCACCACCGTTCGGGGATTCCAGTGGGCACTCAGGGCAGCAACCGCGACATCGTCTTCCTTTCCGGCGTGCGCACACCGTTCGGGACGTTCGGCGGTGCGCTGAGGGATTTCAGCGCCATCGACCTCGGCGTCTTCGCCAGCAAGGCCGCGATGGATGCGGCACACGTCGAGCCGAAGGAGATCCAGCACGCGATCTTCGGCAACGTGATGCAGACGACGTCGGACACGATCTACTACGCGCGCCACGTCGCGCTCCGATCGGGGGTGCCGATCGAGACCCCCGCGCTCACTGTGAACCGGCTGTGCGGCTCGGGCTTCCAGGCGGTAATCAGCGGCGCGATGGAGATTCTGCTCGACGAGGCGGATGTCTGCCTCGTGGGCGGAGGGGAGTCGATGTCGCAAGCGCCGCACATCGCGCGCGGGCTGCGCTGGGGGCTGTCGCTCGGGAAGAGCCCGATTCTCGAGGATTCGCTCTGGGAAGGGCTGAAGGATCCGTACGCCGGCTGCGCGATGGGCGACACGGCGGAGAAGGTCGGCGCGCAGTTCAGCGTCGACCGCCTCTGCAGCGATGAGTTTGCACTGCGCTCGCAGATGCTCGCGGCCGACGCTTGGGCGACCGGCATCTACGCGGACGAGGTCGTCGGTGTGCCGGTGCGGAATCCGAAGACGAAGAAGGAGGAAATCCTCGCCCGCGACGAGCACATGCGTCCCGACACTACCGCTGAAGGGCTCGCGAAGCTGCGAACGGTGTTCAAGGAAGGTGGACTCGTCACGGCGGGCAATGCATCCGGAATCGGCGATGGCGCCGCGGCACTCGTGATCTCGAGCGCCGAGTATGCGAAGCGCATGGGGAAGAAGCCGCTGGCGCGCCTCGTGTCGTGGGGTACGGCGGGAGTCGATCCGACGATCATGGGCATCGGCCCCGTGCCTGCGTCGAATATCGCGCTGAAGAAAGCAGGGATGACGCTCGACCAGATGGATCTCGTCGAGGTAAACGAGGCGTTCGCGAGCCAGGTGTGCGCTGTCGAGCGGTCGCTCGGCGTCGACCGGAACAAGCTCAACATCCACGGCGGCGCGATCGCGCTGAGTCATCCCCTCGCCGCATCGGGGGCGCGCATCTGCGCGCACCTCCTGCACGCGCTCAAGTCCACGGGCAAGCGTTACGGACTCGGCTCGGCGTGCATCGGCGGCGGGCAGGGGATCGCGGTGATCATTGAATCGCTCGAGGCGTAGTCGCGCTGCCGCGGCGGGTGCGGTACTGCTCGCTGCCGGTTGCTCCGGGCTCGTCGGCGCCAACACGAAGGTCGAGACGGAGGCCGTTGCCGCGCCTACGGGCATCAGCCAGGAAGTAGTCGGGCAGACGCCGTGGCCGGTGAAGACGCGCTACGTGGTCGATCTCTGGCTGCACGGCTATGCGATGCTCGTCACCGACACGTCGCGGACGCCGAGCTTTCGTCTCGACTATCGCGACGCGATGATCGTCGCGAAGAACAGCCGCAGCATCACGTCGCAGCTCGATGCGAACGCGGAGGCGCTGCGGCACGGGCTGCGCGTGAATCCGCGGCTGCTCGATGGCGCGCGCCTCGCGCTGCGCGAGGGGAGCTGGGAGGAGATGGGGAACGACATCGCCGCCTTCCTCACCGCCGGCGAAGACCCGGCGAGCGGCAAGAAGCGGCCCTCGGTGCTCACGACGTGGAAGCGCGCGCCGCACGCGGCGGCCGAGACTACGAACATGATGGCGGCGCTCGGCTCCATCTACCGCACCGATTCAGATCGCGCGTGGCTGAAAATGTTCGCGCTGTCGCTCACCGATGAGCACTCGAAGTTTTACGAGCTCTACTGGCGCGAGCAGCAGCACGTGTTGCGTCCCGCGCTCGCCGCGGTCGACAGCCAGTTCTCGCAGCGCTATCTGAAGCAGCTTCGGAGCTATCTGCGCGGGGTGCAGCTGCCAACGGGTGAGATCGTTCTCTCCCTCCCGCTCGGGGGCGAGGGGCGCAGCATTCTCGAGGGGCAGCACTCGATCGCGGTCGGCTTCCCCGCTACTGCCGACTCTTCGCTCGACGCGGTGTACGAGTTCGCGCACGAGGCGATCGGCGGGATCGCGGAGGAGGCGGTGCGTGAGCGCATCTCACCGGCCGAGTTTCGCGTGGGCGCGGCGGCGCAGTTCGAGAGCCCGGCTAAGGTTCGCGGCGGCGCGATGCTTCTCGAGCGCGCGATCCCCGAGCTCGTGGCGGGTTACGAGCGACACTATCTGGCGCTTGCGCGCGTATTGTTCGATGCGGCCAGCGTCGACTCGGCGTTCGTGCGTGCATTTCCCCTGCGGCAGGCGATCATCGACGGAATGGATCAGCGGCTCGACGAAATGATCAAGGCGGCGAACTAGTGGCCGACGAGTCGAAGCCGGTGCCTCCGCCCGTCGCGTCCGCGGCGCCCGCGCCGGGACTCCCCGCGCCGCTGGAGCGCGCCGCGCTCGAGCGCGTGCTCGCGCGCGCGGCGGAGCTCCAGGCCGCCGAGGCGGACCCGGGAGAGCTCACGCTCACTGAGGCGCAGATCCTCGACGTCGGCAACGAGGTCGGAATCCCCGCGAAGCATCTGCGCCAGGCGCTCGCCGAGGAGCGCTCGCGCGTCGAGGTGCCGGTGGAGCGCGGACGGGTAGCCGCCATCTTTGGTCCGGCGACCGTCTTCGCGAGCCGAACCGTCCGTGGTACGCCGACGGCGCTCTTCGAGAAGCTCGACGACGCGATGCAGCGTGAGGAGTCACTGCGCGTGAAGCGCCGCTTCCCGGACCGCATCGCGTGGGAGCCGCGCGGGGGGATGGCGACGGAGTTCCGCCGCCTGATGAACGTCGGCGGCCATGGCTACCGCCTCGCGCGCGCGCAGGAGGTCTCGGCGACGGTCATCGCGATCGATGCGGAGCGCTCGATCGTGCGACTCGATGCCAGCTTGGCGAACATTCGGAGGCAGCGGCTGATCGGCGGCAGCGGCGCCGCGGTGGCGAGCGGCGTCGCCTCGGGGATCCTTCTCGCGCTCGGAGTGATGACCGCGGTGGCTGCGCTGCCGGTGGCGGCGGGGCTCGTCGGAGGATACTTCATCGCGCGGAGCCACGCGCCGCAGGTCGAGGGCGCGCAGCTCGCGCTCGAGCAGATGCTGGACCGTCTCGAGCGCGGCGAGATCCAGCGTCCGTCGCTCCTCTCGGCGATCACTCAGAGCACGGGCCTTCGCTGGCCCTGAACGTTCGCACTACACACCTCTTCTTCCATTGAAAACATGACAACGATTGCGACCGTCGGCGTGCTCGGCGGAGGACTCATGGGCTCGGGGATCGCGCAGGTCGCGGCCGCGAACGGCTTCAGGACCATCGTGCGCGAGGTCGATGACGCGTCGGTCAAGCGCGCCCGCGCGAGCATCGAGAAGTCGCTCGACAAGGCGATCGAGAAAAAGAAGCTGACGCCGGAGCAGAAGGCGGAGACGCTGGGGCGACTGATTTTCACGACGACGGTCGCCGATCTGGCGACGGCCGACATCGTGATCGAGGCGATCATCGAAGACCTCGAGCTCAAGAATGCGATCTGGAAGGAGTTGAACGCGCTCTGTCCGGCGCACACGATCTTCGCGTCGAACACCTCGAGCCTCACGATCGCGGCGATGGCCTCCGCAGGCGGACGCGGCGACCGGATGGTCGGGCTCCACTTCTTCAATCCGGTGCCGGTAATGAAGCTCGTCGAGGTCGTGAAGACCGTGACGACCAGCGACGAGAGCTTCGCGCGGGCGTTCGACTTCGCGAAGAATCTCGGTAAGGAGCCGATCGCGGCGAAGGACAACTCGGGGTTCGTTGTGAACTTGCTGCTCGTTCCCTATCTGCTGGATGCGATCAATGCGCTCGAGCACGGCGTTGCGAGCGTGGAAGACATCGACAAGGGGATGATGCTGGGCACCGGCTATCCAATGGGCCCGTTCACGCTCCTCGACTTCGTCGGCCTCGACACGACGTACAAGATCGCCGAGATCATGTTCGACGAATATCGGGAGAAGCGGTACGCGCCACCGCCGCTACTCAAGCGGATGGTGCTCGCTGGTTACTATGGAAAGAAGTCGAAGCGCGGATTCTACGATTATTCGGTAGAGCCGCCTGTCGTGAGCGCGCTGGGGCTATAGAGCTAAGCGCCGTTCTTCACCAGATACTTCCGGACAAACTCATCCATCCGCACCAGATCGAGCGACGCGTCCTTGCAGGGGCCGTTGGGGAGCGTCATCGGCAGCCCGAGCACCGGGACGCGGCCGGCGACGTCGTGCAGCCCGCTCACGAGATCGCGCTCACACGCGACTGCGACGACCGCCTTCGGGCGGCGCTCGCGGATGACGCGGCGCGCGAGCTGTCCGCGGGTCGCCACGAATGCGGACACGCCGTACAGCTTCGCGATGCCGAGCACACCGTCGAGCGCCTCGCGCGAGAGACAGCGCGGGATGAGGATCAGGAGCTCGGAGGGATTCACGCGACGCTCGCGCGCGAGAGCGAGATCGTTGTAGACCGCGACGCTCGCGTGGTCGGTCCAGTCGCGCTTCACGCCGAACAGCTCACCCACTCGCCACGCGAGATTGAGCGTGCGCAGAAGCAGCCCTCGCTCGGCCAGCTTCTCCGGAAGGAGCGCGCGTCCCGTCCAGACGGAGAGCGCGAGCAGCGTGAGCCACGCGAGCGAGATCGAGACGAAGGCGGCGATACCGAAGTAGAGCGCGGTGGGAAGTCGTCGCGAGAGGAGGGCAAGCCGAGGCGCGAGCAGGTAGACTGCTGCGGCGGCGAGAATGGCGACGAGGACGATGCCGACGGCCGTGAAGCCGAAGTAGAGGCGCGTGGGCGACGTGAAGTCGCCACCGTTGTCGAGCGCGCCGCCGTCCCACTCATCCCATTCGTGTCCGAGCCGCCGGTCGGTTTCGATCTTGATCAGCGGGCCAACCTGCCGCAGCGGTGCTTCGCTCTCCATGGTGCATGATGACGGCTTCGCGAGTGGCTTGTCAACGGGCGCCGGACTCGCCAACATGCCCGTCGTGAAGCCCGAGGGATTTCGTGGCGTTTTCCGCGACGACGAGTCCGCGCGCGCGGTCTACGCCGAGGGGGCGGGGATCGCGCGTGCCATGCCGGCGGCGGTCGCGGTGCCCGTAGATGCCGATGATGCGGCGGCGCTCGTGCGGTGGGCCGCCTCGAGCGGCACGGCGCTGATCGCGCGCGGCTCCGGCAGCGGAATGGCCGGCGGCGCGGTCGGCCCAGGTGTGATCGTCGACCTCAGTCGGCTCGACGACATCGGCGTCATCGACGTGAGCCGGCGGCGCGTGACGGTCGGGCCAGGCGCACTGCGCGGCGCGGTCAATGAGGCCGCTCGGAAGGTGAAGCTGCGCTTCCCGGTCGATCCATCGAGTGGCGCATTCTGCACGATCGGCGGAATGGCGGCGACCAACGCCGCGGGCGCGCACACGCTGCGCTACGGCGCGACGCGCGCGTGGGTGACGGCGCTCGACTGCATCTTCGCCGACGGATCGCGCGCGCTCATCCAGCGCGGCGCCCCGCTTCCCGAGGTGCCGGCGGTCGAGCGCTTTCTCGCGACGGCGCATCCGGCCATCCTCGCGTCGCCCGCGCGCGTGCGCTCGCACCCCGGCGTGCGGAAGGATTCCTCCGGATACGCGCTCGCCGACTATGCTAGAAGTGGCGAGCTTCTCGAGCTCCTGATCGGCAGCGAGGGGACGCTCGCGCTCTTCGTCGGCATCGAGCTCTCGCTCACCGCGCTTCCGGGCGCGACGAGCAGCCTCGTGGCCGAGTTCCCGACGCTGGAACAGGCGGTGGACGGCGCGGCGCGCGCGCGGATCGGCGGCGCGAGCGCGTGCGAGCTCCTCGACCGCACCTTCATCGATGTCGCGCGGAGCGGTCCCGCGCTCGTCGCCATCGACGGCGGGAGCGAGGCGGTGCTCCTCATCGAGATCGAGGCGGGTGACGAGCACTCGGCTGCCGCGACCGCGACGGTGATGGAGCAGGCGATGATGTCGTGCGGCGCGACGCGCGTCTCCGTCGCCCTCAGCTCGGACGAGGAGGCGCGCATCTGGGCGCTGCGCCACGCCGCGAGCCCGATCTTGAACCGGTTGTCTCCCTCGCTCAAGTCGATGCAGTTCATCGAGGACGCGGCGATGCCGCCGGAGAAGCTCCCGGCGTACGTCCGCGGTGTGCGCGAGATTCTCGCGCGGCACGAGGTGAAGGGCGTCATCTTCGGCCATGCCGGCGACTCGCACGTGCACGTGAACCCGCTCATCGACGTCCGCCGCACCGACTGGCGGGAGACGGTGCGCTCGATTCTCGACGAGGTGACGTCGCTCGCGGCGCAGCTCGGCGGCACGATTGCCGGCGAGCACGGCGACGGCCGGCTCCGCACGCCGCTGCTCGAGCGGGTGTGGGAGACACGCTCCGTCGCGCTCTTCGCGCAAGTGAAGCGCGCCTTCGATCCGCAAAATATTTTCAATCCCGGCGTGAAGGTGCCCGACGGCGCTGCGCAACCGATCGGCGACGTGAAGTACGACCCGACGCTGCCGCAGCTTCCGCTCGACGCCCGGAACGCGCTCGACACGATCGAACGTGAACGTGCGTGGAGCAACTTTCGCCTGTCGATGATCGGCGGCCACTAAGCCGCCCCAGCCAACCTCCGGAGATCCGTGTACTACTACGAGCCGCGCATCACCCTCCTCGCGAAGCCGACCTTCACCACACCCGAGCACCTCGGCGTCGCCTGGATCGGTGAGAGCACCGCCGGCGAGCAGCTCGCCGAGTTTGCGGGGCGACTCTGCTACATGAGCCAGAAGAATCCCGCGGGGCGCACGACGCGGGACTACCTCGAGAACATCAAGAAACAGGGGCACGGGAGCGTGCTCGAGCACGCGAGCTACTCGCTGCTCTTCGAGGGCGTCAGCCGCTCGCTCACGCACGAGCTGGTGCGCCACCGGGCGGGGTTCGCCTACTCCCAGCTCTCGCAGCGCTACGTCGACGAGAAGGACGCGAGCTTCGTCGTGCCGCCGGCGGTGGCGGGCGACGAGGCGCTGGAGAGCGCGTGGCGCACCCAGGTCGACGGCGCGCTGGCGAGCTACATCGCGCTCGTCGAGCAGCTGATGGAGCGCTACGCGTGGGTGGCGGACAAGGTCCACCGGCGGAAGATGGCGCGAGAGGCCGCGCGCGGCGTGCTGCCGAACTCCACCGAGACGAAGATCGTGGTGACGGCGAACGCCCGGGCGTGGCGGACGATGCTCGAGCTGCGGTCGAGCGAGGGCGCGGAGCTGGAAATTCGCCGGCTGGCCGTCGCAACGCTGCGGCTGCTCACGGCGGAGGCGCCCGGATTTTTTTCCGACTTCGAGATCTACACCGGCGACGATCGGCGCGAAGCAGCGAGAGTCGGATTTCACAAAGTCTGAAATAAAGTCCGCGCGCGAACAAAAAATCATTGCGCTGCATTTCATCGACTCTTATTTTGCTCGCACGTTCGATATCGGCCTCGCCCTTGCTTCTGGTTCGAGCAGTGAGATGTGAACGATTCGAGCGAGATGCGCGTCATATGAAAGAGCGGCGCGCACGGGATGGGTGGCGGCGGGTGTGCGAACGGAATAGTCTGACCTCAAGCAGGATCGGATGACACGAATCGGGTTCGCTTTCAATCAGAAGCCTGAAGTACCAGCTCTTCGTCTCGAGGACGGCGCCGAGGGTGCGCGTCCCGACGAAGAGCCTCCCAGTATCTCCCGTACCGATTGGGCGAGCGAGGCGGGCATCGCTCCCTCGCGGGCCGGCGGCGTCGCCGCGGCCGAGGTCGACGATGAGTTCGCGGAGTGGGACAGCGCGGAAACCATCAATGCCGTCGAGCATGCGCTCAGCGTCCTCGGCGAAGTAGTCCGACTCGAAGCGAACGCCGATTTCCCCGAGCGCCTCCGGGCGACTCAGCCGGACATCGTCTACAACATCGCGGAAGGGCTCGCCGGCGTGAATCGCGAAGCTCACGTTCCCGCAATTTGCGAATTCTTCGGCCTCCCCTACTCGGGATCCGATCCGTTCTCCCTTTCGCTGTGCCTCGACAAGGCGCGCGCGAAAGAGTTTCTGGCGTACCACGGTGTACCGACGGCGCCCTTCGCGCTCATCCGGAACGCCGCCGAGATCCCCGCGATGCTCGACCGCCTCACCACGCGCAAGACGAAGAGCGGCAGCACGCGCCTTCGCCTGCCGCTCTTCGTGAAGCCGGTGCACGAGGGCTCGTCCAAGGGAATCACGGAAGACAATTATTGCCGCACGGTGGCTGAAGCGCAGGCACAGACTGCGTTCCTCCTCGAGCGGTACGCGCAGCCCGTGCTCGTGGAGGAATATCTTCCCGGCCGTGAGTTCACCTGCGCGGTGATGGGTAACGGCGACGGCTCGCACGTGCTGCCGATCGTCGCGATGAACTTCGATGCTCTGCCGCCGGGCGCGCTGCCGGTGTACGGCTTCGAAGCCAAGTGGCTCTGGGACGACCGGAGTCACCCGTTGGAGATTTTTGAGTGCCCTGCGAGGATCGACGAGGTGCTGCGGAGCAGGATCGAAGAGGTCGTGCTCTCCGCCTACCAGGTTCTCGGCTGCCGTGATTGGTCGCGCATCGATGTCCGCCTCGATGCCGCCGGCGTGCCGAACGTGGTGGAAGTGAATCCCCTTCCGGGGATCCTTCCCAATCCCGAGGACAACTCGTGCTTTCCCAAAGCGGCGCGGGCAGCCGGCTTGAGCTACGATGAGCTCATCCAGCGCTCCCTGCGTTTTGCGGCGGAGCGACAGGGGATCACCCTGTCGGGAAAGGCTGCGCGTCGAGTACGACGTGCGGCGGCGTTGGGCTGATCGCGCGAAGCTTCGCTCCGGATTTCGCGCGTCGCACACCACGAGGCGGGGACGTAAATGAAAATCGCACTCCTATTTGACGGCGCGTCGGCGCTCGGCAAGTCGCCCGATCTGCTCATCCTCGAGACCGTCGAGGCCGTGGAAGCGGTGCTCGCTGCCGAGGGCAACAAGGTCGTCCGCGTTCCTGTGAACACGGACGGACGCTGGATCGAGCGCACGCGCCGGCTCAAGGCCGATGTCGTCTTCAATCTCTGCGAAGGCATCGACGGCGTTGCCGAGCTCGAGCCCACCGTCATCTCGGCGCTCGAGGTGCTCGGGATTCCGTTCACCGGCAGCTCGTCGTGGACGACCTCACTGTGCCTGCGCAAGCACGTGGTCAACGCGATTCTCGATCGCTGCCGTCTGCCGATTCCGCGCTTCGCGATCGTGCGGCGCGGCGATCCGATCCCCGCCGTCGGCTTTCCGGCGATCTGCAAGCCTGCCGCCGAGGATGCATCGGTCGGCGTCGAGCAGCGCTCGGTGGTCCGCACCGCGCGCGCGCTGGCGGAGCGTGTGTCGTCGATGCACGAGCGGTGGGATGAGGTGATCGTCCAGCGCTACATCGACGGACGCGAGGTGAACGTCGGCATCGTCGGCGACACGGTGCTCCCGGTGTCGGAAATTCAGTTCGACACGATGCCGAAGGGGATGTGGCGCATCGTGTCGTACCGCTCGAAGTGGGCAACCGGGAGCGATGAGGACACGGGGGCGCAGCCGCAGTGTCCGGCCGAGCTCTCTCCCGATCTCACGGAGGAGCTTCAGCGCATCGCCATGCAGGCGTGGCGGGTGGTGGGCGGCGACGGCTACGGCCGCGTCGACTTCCGCATCGATCGCGCAGGAAAGCCGTGGATACTCGAGGTGAACTCGAACCCCGACATCGCGCCGGACGCGGGGCTTGCGCGGATGGCGCGCGTCGAGGGGATGGACTATGGCGCGCTCGTGCGCGCGGTCTGTGAGCGCGGGCTGCACCGCGAGCGTCCGTCGACGTCGGATCAGTGGGCACTGGCCCAGCGGCTCTCGGGCGTGACGGTCGAGGAAGAGGGCGCCGCCCTCGAGCTCTTCGCCGTCGGGCAGCGCTGAGCGGAACCGCCGCCGGGCGCGCACCCCGGCTCGTTGGTCCGCTCGCACCGCATCATCGCGAGCGACTCGTCGAGATCCTCGAAGCGACGGGGGTCTTCGCACCCTCGGAAATCGGCGTCGCCCTCGAGCTCTTCGACGAAGGGATGCGGAGCGCGGAGAGCTACGAGCTGATGGGCGTCTTCGATGAGCACGGCACGCTGCAGGGCTACGCGTGCTGGGGTCCGACGCCCTGCACCGATGGCGGCTACGACCTCTACTGGATCGCCGTCGACCCGCGCGCGCACGGGGGCGGCTACGGCAGCGCGATGATGCGCGCGGTCGAGGAGCTCCTGCGCGCGCGCGGCGCGCGGCTGCTCGTGGCCGAGACGTCGTCGCGTGATGCGTACGCGCAGACGCGCGAGTTCTACGAGCGCGGCGGATACGTGGAACGTGCGCGCGTCGCCGGGTTTTATGCAGTGGATGACGATCGCGTGATTTTCTCGAAGCAGCTGGCGCTTCGCGCCGGCGAGGAGACGCCGTGAGTGAGTGGCAGAAGGTCCTGCGCGAGGGAAGCGTGGACACTCTCGAGAAGCTGGCCGAGAAGTTCGGTCACGATGTGATCGACGTCGAGGCGCTGCGGCCGGCGTTCGACGGCTTTCAGGTGCGCATCACGCCGGCGGCGCTCGACCAGATCAAGGAAGTCGGCGACCCGATGTGGAACCAGTACGTGCCGACGATCCAGGAGCTCGACATTGTGGATGGCGTCGTGGACTCGCTGGACGAGGACGGCGATTCCCCGGTGCCGAACATCACGCACAGATATCCCGACCGCGCGCTCTTTCTGGTGAGCCCAGTGTGCGCGTCGTACTGCCGCTTCTGCACGCGGCGGCGGAAGGTCGGCGATCCCGAGAAGATCCCGCTCAACCAGTACGATTCGGCCTTCGCCTATCTGGCCGAGCATGCCGAGATCCGCGATGTGATTTTGTCCGGCGGCGACCCGATGATGCTCTCGGACCGGCGGATCGAGTACATCCTCCAGAAACTGCGCGAGATCCCGCACATCGAGATCATCCGCATCGGAAGCCGGATCACTTCGCATCTGCCCGAGCGGATCACGCCGGAGTTCTGCGAGATGGTGCAGAAGTACCATCCCATCTACATGAACACGCACTTCAATCATCCGAGCGAGCTCACCCCCGCGGCGGTCGCGGCGCTCGACCGGCTGTCGCGCGCTGGCGTCGTGCTGGGATGCCAGACGGTGCTGCTCAAGGGCGTGAACGACGATGCGAAGGTGATGATGAAGCTGATGCACGAGCTTCTGAAGGCTCGCGTGCGTCCGTACTACATCTACATGGCGGACCAGGTGGCAGGGGGAGAGCACTTCCGCACGATGGTCCAGAAAGGACTCGAGATCATCCAGGCGCTCCGCGGATGGACGTCGGGGCTCGCGGTGCCGCACTTCGTCATCGACGCTCCGGGCGGCGGTGGCAAGGTGCCGCTCCTCCCCGAGTACGTCGAGTCGATCACCGATGACGAGGTGATCTTCCGGAACTATCAGGGAGAGCGGTTTACCTACAAGCAGCCGAGGATCACGGTCGCCGCGGAGTAGCTGTCGGCGCTCGCTACTACGCGGGCGCCTTCACGTTCGCGTAGTCGACGTCGATGGTTACCAACAGAATGTCCTGATCGACGATGTAGCGGACGGGCAAGCCGCTCGTCGGCGAGATCCAGATCTTCGTTCTCCGCCCCGACTCCATCCTGAAGTCGTATCCGGTCGCCATCTCGCCGCCAATCGAGGCGGCGGGGAGTGGACGGCAGTCGCTGAACCCGGTGAGCGGTCCGGTGAAGCCGCCCATTGGATTGTTGGTGACCGGCACATGCATCCAGCGCCCGTCGTCGAGCTTGGTGTACCTCGTTTCGCCCACCCAAGTGTCCTCATGATGCTCCGTCGGGAAAGCACCGGGTGTCGTAGGCGTCACAATATACGTCGCGTGAAACGGCGTCTTCGACTGCAGCGTAGCGGCCTTTGTGGCCGCCGTGCAATCTGGGCTGAAGGCGCGCGCGGGAGTGGGAGCGCTCATCGCCATCGTACAGATGGCGGCCGCGAGCGCTACGAAGCGCATTGACTTCGCGGAGCGTTGGCGAGCAGTGTGTTCAATGTGCATGAACTTTCTCCTTGAGTAGCAATTATCGACGACCGTGTGTGATCGAGTCGATCCGAGCAGCTTGTTGCACAGATCCCCGATACGAGCCTCGAGCACGTACTCAGAGCTGTCGGCGGAGTCCCCCTCCGTGCCCATCACCGCGATATCGCAGAGCACGTCGTTCTTCTCGGCGATGACTTCGTGAAGATCGCGCTGCCACGCCGCGCGGTCGCCGACGCCGTGCAGCGGCACCGCCTCGAGCACCATCCCGCCGTCAATCCAGCTCGCGACGGTCTTCGCGCCGTGCGAGGGACGAAGCGTCACCTCGAAGCGCGAGTGTCCGCCGGTGGTGAAGGCACAGCTCTCACGATCCTCGGACAATCGCTCTGCACCGGTGATCGGCCCGCGGAGAACGCCGGCAACATCTTCCGTGGTGAGCAGCCCGCGCTGGCACGCGCTGCCGCGCGGGAGGGCGACGGACGCCTTCTCGCTGCACGCGCAATCCGCCGCGAGCCAGGCAAAGGCGAGCGCGACGGCGGCAACGTGGCGGATGGATCGTGTGCGACTGGTCACGCGGCACACTCTAGCCGACGCGTGTTGCGGCACCGTCTCGCCGGCGTTTATTGCTGAGAGACGGCGCAGCCCCTACGTTCGGACCTGATGATCGAGCTAACTCTTCTCGGGTTGCACGCCATTCGCGACCCGGACGGCCGCGAGCTCGGTTCGCTCCCCGCGCAGCCGAAGCGCTTCGCACTTCTTGCCTATCTGGTTCTCGCGGGCGGCGACGGCTTCCACCGCCGGGACAGTCTCGCCGCCATGTTCTGGCCCGAGCTCGACCAGTTCGCCGCGCGCCGCGCGCTCCGGAACACGCTGTATCACATCCGCGAGGATGCGAACGCGCCCGTTGCCGCGCTCGACCAGCTCCGCTCCCGCGTCATGACTGCGCTCGCGGCGCAGCTGCACGAATTGGGGCCGCGAAGCCTCGAGGGCGACGATGAGATCCCGCCCTTCGAGGTCTACCAGTCGTACGTCGAAGGGTGGGACTCGTACTGGCATGGCGACTACAATCGCGCGACCTCGCTCTTTCTCGACGCCTCGCGGCGCGATCCAGCGTTCATCGGCGCGGCGATCGCCGCTGCGACCGTCGCGTCGAACAACAATCAGTGCGCGATCGTCGACTCGATCGCGCGCGTGCTCACCGCGACGCCGCACCGCATCGAGCGCATTCAGCGGCTGTCGCTGCAGATCGGCGTCGCCCACGCTGCAGACGGAAACATCGAATCATCTTGGTCTCGCCCCATACACGAACGGTCGCCCTCAGTACTCCGCGACTCCCGCGTGGGTGGCCGTCTGGATCTCGCGCGAGCTCGCGGTGCACGGCAACAGCACGACGTCGCGACAGGTCGCCGCAAGGGCGATGAACTGGTATCGCGGCCGCGCGGCCGACGAGCGCTCGAGCATCGAGGAGCGGATCGTCGCCGTGTGGGCGCTCGACCTCATGGGCTCCAACCGGCAGGCCGACCTGATCGCGAGATCGCGGCTGGCGGGGGACAGCACGAACGTCGACTACCGCGGAATGGTGGCGGGACTCGCGGCCGAGCGCGGCGACTCGGCAATGACGAACGCGGGCGATGCGTGGCTGTCGTGCCAGCACGGAGATTCGGTGAGCTGGACGGCCAGCTACTATCGCGCTCGCGACGCCGCGCTCCTCGGGCACCGGGCCGACGCAATGGTGCGGCTGCGCGAGACGATCGACGCGGGCGCGTGGCCGCTGTATCTGCACGTCGATCCCGCCTTCGTACTTTTGCGCGGGGAGCCCGGCTACGCGGCGCTCATGGCCCCGCGCGACTGACGCTTTAGCCTCAGCGCTTGATCACCACGCGCTTGAAGAAGACCTCGTCACCGATCGCGAGCCCCGCAACCGTACCATCGTCGGCGAGCCTGAAGGACATCAGCTGACGTCCGCGATACGCGTCGCGCCACTGAGCCATGAAGGTGTCGTAGTGCCAGTGCTCGAGCTCCGCGATGTTGAGCGGGCCGAACGACACCACGAGCTTCTTCCCGTCGAGCTTCACGGTCGCGGTGCCGAAGAGGCTGTCGCTATACACCCCCGCGTAGCGCGCGAGCGGGAGCGACGGCTGCGTCCCCGTTACGTGCGCGGCGTCGATGTCGCGCTCACCCTGCTTCCTTTCCTCGCGCAGCGCCGAGTACATCGGGAGCATCTCGGCGCTCCAATCGTGCTTCGTCGCGGCGAGGTAACGGTCGAACAGAGTGTACATCAGCGCGTGGCGCAGCTCCGCGTGATCGCGGTTGGCGAACACCACGACACCGAGGTGGCGCGCGGGGATGAGGCCGACGATGGCGACCATGCCGTCGATGCTTCCGGTGTGGAAGGCGACGAACTCGCCTCGGTAGTCCTCGAGAAACCATCCCTCGCCGTACGCCTGGAAGCGCGGATGGGTGAGCTTCGCGGTGGGATAGAACTGCTTGTCGTCGACGAGGATGCGCGGCGTGAAGAGATCGGCATACCCTCGCGCGGAGAGCGCGCGCTTGCCGCCGAGGCGCGCGCTGTCCAGGAGGAAGCGCATCCAGATCGCCATGTCGGAGACGCTTGAATACATCGCGCCGGCGGGGCCAATGTTGTCGGTGGCGTAGCGCTTGATCGGTCGCACGGTGTCGTTCACGTAATCATGCGCGAACGCGATGTTCCGGTGTGACGACTCGTCCGGCGTTCCTGTGGTCGTCTCGCGCATGCCGAGCGGGGCGAGGATGCGCTCGTGGACGAGCTTTTCCCAGGTGGTGCCGGCGCGGTCGGCCGCGAGGTTGCCGGCGAGCGCGTAGGTGATGTTCTGATATTCGAAGTGCGAGCGGACCGGGGCGTTGAAGGGGACGTAGCTCAACCGCCGCATGATCTCGGTGAACGACGCCGTGTCGTCGTACCAGATGTAATCGGCCTCGGGGACGCCTGTGCGGTGCGACAGGAGATCGGCAATGGTGATCTGTCTCGTCGCGATCGGATCGGAGAGGCGGAACGCCGGCATGTAGGTGATCACGGGCGCGTCGATGCGCAGCTTCCCTTCGTCCGCCATGAGCTCGACCAGGAACGACGTGAAGGCCTTGGTGGTGGAAGCGTTGGCGAAGAGCGTGTGCGTGTTCACGGAATCCTGCGTGCCGAGCTTGCGCACGCCGTAACCCTTGGCGAACACCACGGAGTCATCCTTGACGACGGCGATGGCGAGCCCGGGAACGTTCCAGTCTTTCACGCCGCGCGCGACGTAGGCGTCGAAGTTGGCGAGGGGGGACTGGGCGAGGGCGGCGGGGGCAAGGAGAGCGAGGGCGGCGGCGCCGGCGAGCACGAAGTAGCGATGGGAGATCATCTCGCGAACATACGGCGGGGGTGCGTCGAACTCCAGATCGGGAACGCGCGGCGCGCATCCCCCGGATGTACGAACGGGAGCGCCATCTCGGCGCTCCCGTTCTTCCTGCATTCAGACCTGGGAAAGTTCGTCAGTCTCCTTCGAGCTCAAAGGCCATCCCGTCGGATTCGCGGAAGATGTCGAGAACACTCTCGATCTTCGCGATCGCAGCCAGCGTCGGCTCGATGACGGGGTCCAGAGTGATCGAGATGGCGCGTCGTGCGCCCTCCGGCCAGTCCGGCATGGAAAGACCCGCGACGAGTCGCTGCAGCTTCGACCCGAAATGCGCAACGAGATGCTGCGCGGTGGCAGTGAGGACATCGAGCGGAATGTCCAGATCACGGGTGACGATCTCGCCGGTCGTGGTGTCGCGCCACGCCGCATCACCGACTGCTCCACGTCCGACCAGAAGGCCGAGGTGGCGGAAAGTGCCGGGGCCCACGCCGGTGCGGTGACTCTCCACCGCGGCTGCGAGCGCCAGTGCAAGGGAATCGGTTTTCGGTACGCCGTAGAGGGTCACGACATCGCGGTCGCAACGCTCCTGGGAGAACGCCGAGGGAACCGAGTCCACCCGCGCGAGCACAGGGGACAGATCGACACCTTCCTCTAGCATGACGAGGAAGTCCATTTTCCCTCCTGTGAAAAAATGGTCGTGCGCCGGACGTTCGCAGACGTCCGCGAGCCATTGGCTCAACCTGGTGAGGAGCAAGAGCGAGGCCGAAGCTTTCTTTGCGCCTCACCCTCGTCGTACACCTCACCTCAATAGTAAGAGCGCACTCTGACGTTCGAAGCGGACAACACACACTGTTGCCTGCAAGTGACAGCGGTGTTGCATTCCGCGACAGAACGAGTCAATCGCCCTGCGCGCGGCGCCGCGAATACCACAGCCCGGCCGCGAGCGCACCGGCCAAAACGACGTAGATGAAGGTCGTTTCTCCGCTCGACAGCAGCTCCTCGAAGCCGGGACGCAGCGCGTTCGGCGCTACGAAACGGTCCAGCAGATACGCCAGAATGCCCACGCCGAACGGCGCGATGGCACGTCCGCGAGCGCTCAGCGGCGCGGCGATGTACGCGAGCAGAATTCCCCAGATGATCGTCGACAGGAAGTGGATGACGAGCGCGCCGCCGGTGATCGAGAGCTGAAAGCCGGTGGTCATGAACGCCCGGCTCCCTGCGTACATGTGGGCGACCGCATTCAGCGGCTGCAGAATGGCGCCGCGCGCGTGGCCAAAGCCGAGCAGCGCGCCCGCCGTCGCAGCACCCGCGATCACCCCGAGAGCGATCCCTTCCCGTAGCGGTTTGTCATTCACCCTTGAAAGAAAGGCTGCTCGCATCTATCGATCAAGAGCGGTTAACTTCGACCCGGAACCGTACTTACCATAACAGTGGGGCATATGTCCGACGGTCCGATCGCTGATTCCGTACTCGTCGTCGAAGATGATCCGGATCTCCTCGCGGTACTGCCCCGAATTCTGACGGGCGCTGGCTACGCCGTGCGCACCGCCTCGGACGGCGAGGATGGACTCAACAAGGTGCTCGACGACGCCCCTGCGCTCGCCATTCTCGACGTCGGGCTTCCGAAGCTGAGCGGCTACGAGCTCGCCCGCGAGCTGCGGTCGCGCGGCTACCAGTTCCCCGTGCTCATGCTCACCGCGCGCGTGACGGTGGACGACAAGGTGAGTGGTCTCGATGCCGGCGCCGACGACTATCTGGCGAAGCCCTTCGAATACGCGGAGCTGCTCGCGCGGGTGAAGGCGCTGCTCCGGCGCTCCACGATCACCGCGGGAAGCTCGACGATGCGCGTCCGCGATCTCTCCGTGGATCCCGCGACGAGGAAGGTCGAGCGCGCCGGAAAAGTGATCGACCTCACGCAGAAGGAGTACGCGCTCCTCGAGTATCTCATCCGCAACGCCGGCCGCATCGTCTCGCGCCAGATGATCAGCGAGCACGTGTGGAAGCACGATGTCGATCCGCTCACGAACGTGGTCGACGTCTACATCAACTATCTCCGCAAGAAGCTGGACGAGGACAAGCACAATCCCCTCATCCAGACTGTTCGCGGACGCGGCTACGTCATCAAGGAGTAGCTGCTAGCGATACCCCGCCGCCTGCAGCGTAAACAGCTCCGAGTACAATCCGCCCCGCATCACCAGATCGTCGTGGGTGCCCTCCTCCACGATCCCGCCGTTCTTCAGCACGATGATCCGGTCCGCCATCCGCACCGTCGAGAAACGGTGCGAGATGAGCACCGCCATCCTGCCGGCCACGAGCTCCGAGAATCTGAGGAACACTTCGTACTCCGCGCGCGCATCCAGCGCCGCCGTGGGCTCATCCAGGATCAGGAGCTGCGCCTCGCGCAGATACGCACGCGCGAGCGCGATCTTCTGCCATTCGCCACCCGATAGCGCGACCCCGCCCTCGAAGCGCCGCCCGAGCATCTGCTGATACCCCTCTACGAAGCGCGGCAGCAGCGACGCGGCGAGCGACTGCTCCGCCGCGTCGACCAGCTCCGCCGGCACTGCGGGCTCGACGCCGTCGCCCTCGACATGATCGAGATACCCGCGCACGCGATCGATCTCGCCGACGCCGATGTTCTCGTCGAAGCGCATGTCGAAGCGCACGAAGTCCTGGAAGATCACCCCCACCGCGCGCCGCAGCTCGCCGAGATCGTACTCGCGGATATCGACGCCCTCGAGCAGAATCCGCCCCTCCGTCGCATCGTACAGTCGCGGGAGCAACTTCGTCAGCGTCGTCTTCCCCGCTCCGTTCTCACCCACCAACGCAATCCGCTCCCCCGGGCGCAGCGCGAAGCTGATGTGGCGCACCGCCCACCGCTCGCTCTCCGGATAGCGAAAGCCGACATCCTCGAAGACGAACCCCTCCGTGATCACCGCGGGCACGTGGCGGCTCCCGCTCGCCGTGGTGATCCTCGGCTTCATCTCGTAGAAATCGAAGAGATCCTTCAGATACAGACTCTGCTCCGAGATGTCGCTCGCGTTCGACAGCAGCCGCTGCACGATGTCCCGGCTCCGCCCGAACGACGCCGCGAGAAACGTCAGTGATCCGATGCTGATCGTCCCGCCGATCGTGCGCGCGAGGATCACGACGTACGCAGCGTAGTAGCCGAGCGTGCCGAAGATCGACAGCGCGCTGCTCAGGATCCCCTTCCTGATCGAAAGCCGCTTGTTGTCCTCGTAGAAGCGGTTCGCGAGCACACGATACCGGTCCACGATCCACCCCGCGATCCCGAACATCTGCACTTCCTTCGCGGTCACATCGCTCGCGCCGATATAGCGCAGATAGTCGAGCTGCCGCCGCTCGGGGGTGTATCGGTAGAGCAGCGAATACTCGAGCCCCGCGAAGTGAGTCTCGCCGAGGAAGCTCGGCAGCACCGCGACGGCGAGGAGGAGCAGCAGCCACGGGCTGTACACGGCGAGTGCGGTGCCCAGCGTCAGCAGCGTCAGCGTGTCCTGCCCCATCGTCAGCAGCTCCGAGAGCAGTCCGATGCGGCCGCCCGTCTGTCTGCGCGCGCGCTCGAGCTGATCGTAGAACGCCGGATCCTCGAATTGCGCGAGATCCAGCGTCGCTGCGTGCTCCATGAGCCGGATGCTCGTATGGATCGAGAAGAGATCGCCGAGCAGACTCTCGACGAGTGACGATGCACGCCCGAGGAGATCGCCGCCGAAGACGATCCCGATCTCGGCCGCCACGAGATGCCAGAGCGGCGTGGCCGAGCCATGAGTGTCGCGCAGCGCGACGACACGGTCGATGATGAGCTTGCCGATCCACAGGGCGGCGACGGGCACCACCGATCGTACTACCCGCAGCACCGTCATGATCAGGGTGTACGGCGGATGGGTGTTCCATACGAGCTTGATGAGCTTCGGCACGTAGCGAAGCGCGCGGATGCGGTCGCCCCAGGTGGGATCGGGAACGGGTACGACGGGGGGACGTCCGCGGCGCGCAGCAGGCATCAAGGAAAACTACCGTGGGGCGATGGAAGTTCCGTGTTAACGAGAGGCGGCAGCGGGAGTCTACCGTGTACTCGCTGGAGAGATCACACATGCGCCATACGGCTCGCCATGCGGCCCTCGCACTCGTGCTCGGGGCCTGTGCCACATCGCACGCAGGCACCGGTCGCGTCCCGGCCCCGGCGGCCGGCGGCGACGTCGCCCTGCGCGACGATCATCGCGAGCAGACCGCGGACCAGCAGGTGCGGCAGTCGCTCAACCGCGTCGCATTCGGTGCGCGCCCCGGCGATGCAGAGCGCGTACGCACGATGGGCGTCGACAAATGGATCGAGAGGCAGCTCTCGCCGCAGAAGATCGATGACAAGCCGACGGAGCAGTTCGTCGCGCGCTTCCCCGTGCTGAGCATGAGCACCGCCGACCTCTTCGCCAGCTATCCTCGGCCGGCGCAGCTCATCCGCGAGAAGAAGAAGGAGATGGCGCAAAACGGCGAGATGGTCATGCGCGACAGCGCTGGTGGCAAGTTCTCGGGACTCGACTTCACGGCTGCAGATTCCGCGCGCTACAAGGACGCAGGACGGCAGTCGCGTCGGATCCTCGTCGCGCTCCAGACCACGAAGGTCGCGCGTGCGGTCATCAGCGATCGTCAGCTCGAAGAGGTGATGGTCGATTTCTGGGAGAACCACTTCACCGTGTTCTCCGGGAAGGGCCCCGAACGCTACTACCTCACGGCCTACGATCGCGAAAGCATCCGCCCCAACGCGCTCGGCAAGTTCCGCAACCTGCTCGGCGCCGTCGCGAAGAGTCCGGCCATGCTCTACTACCTCGACAACGCCGAGAGCACGGTCGAGGCGGATCGTCCCGCGCTAACGTTGCGTCCGAATCGCGGGGTGATGGGCACCACGAAGAAGCCGCGACCGCACGGGCTCAACGAGAACTACGGGCGCGAGCTCATGGAGCTCCACACGCTCGGCGTCGACGGCGGTTACACGCAGGCCGACGTGATCGCCGCGGCGCGCGCGTTCACCGGATGGTCGGTGGAGAAGCCCAGAGAGAGCGGCGCATTCATTTTTCGCCCCGCGCAGCACGATGCGGGCGAGAAGCTCTTCCTCGGCCACCGGCTCGCGGCGAACCGCGGCATCGAGGATGGCGAGCAGGTGCTCGACATCGTGTCGACGCAGCCGGCCACCGCGCACTTCATTGCGACGAAGCTCGTGCGTCGTTTCGTGAGCGACTCCGTGCCCCCGGCGTTGGTCGATCGCGTCGCCGCGACGTTCACGCGCAGCGATGGCGACATCCGCGAGTGTCTGCGCATGATCTTCACCTCCCCCGAATTCTTCTCGCGCGCCGCGTACAAGTCGAAGGTGAAGACGCCGTTCGAGCTCGTGGTGAGCGCGCTGCGCGTGGTCGGCGCGCGCCCGGACAGCACGCAGCGCACGGCGCAGATGATCGCGAAGCTCGGCGAGCCGCTCTACGGACATCTCGCGCCGAACGGCTACTCCGAGCGCGGCGATGACTGGATCAACACCGGCGCCATTCTCGCGCGCATCAACTTCGGTCTCGTGGTCGCGGCGGGGCGGGTTCCTGGCGCATCGCTGGCCGAATGGGCGGATGCGAAGGAGCTCGAAGCGCTCCCTCGCGCGACGCAGGTCGACGGCGTCATCCGCGCGATCCTTGGTGGTGAGGCCTCGCCGGACACGCGCAAGGTTCTCGAGAGCGGAGTGAACCCGATGGCGGGGGACAGCGCATCGGCTGCGGCGACGCTCGGCGGATTCGAAAACATCGTCGGGCTCGCGCTCGGCGCCCCCGAATTTCAGCGAAGGTAGATCATGCAGCGACGTGTCTTTCTCAAGTCGGGCGCGCTGTCGCTCGTGACGATGGGGCTGAGCCCATCATTCCTCAAGCGCATGGTGTACGCGCAGGGGCTGCCCGCGCCGCAGAGGGGGAAGGTGCTCATCTGCCTCTTCCAGCGCGGAGCGGCGGATGCGCTCAACATCGTGGTACCCCACGGCGACGCGCACTACTACGCGCTGCGCCCCAGCATCGCGATCGCGCGCCCGGGCGCGCCGGGCGGCGCGATCGATCTCGACGGCTTCTTCGGGCTGCACCCCGCGATGTCACCGCTCAAGCCGCTGTGGGATCGCGGGGTGCTCGCGCCCGTGCACGCCGTTGGGAGTCCGAGCAGCACGCGCTCGCACTTCGATGCGCAGGACTACATGGAGTCGGGCACCCCGGATGTGAAGGGAACGCCGGACGGATGGCTCAACCGCTTTCTCGCGACGAAGGGCACGTGCGACGAGTGCAAGGTGCCGGCGTCGCCCTTCCGCGCGGTGGCCTTCGCGCAGCAGACGCCGCGCATCATGGAAGGCCCTGCACCGACGATCGCGATGTCGAGTCTCGACGACTTCACCATCCGCGCGACGGGCTCCGACGTGCAGCGCCTCGAGGCGCTCTACCGCACCGGCTCAGTGGATCTCATCCACGGTGCCGGTACGGAGACCTTCGATGCGGTGAGAATGTTGAAGGCTGCGAACCCGCAACGGTACGCGGCCGAGCATGATGCGCAGTATCCGAAGTCTCCGTTTGGGCAGAGCCTGCGGCAGATCGCGCAGCTCGTGAAGGCCGACGTCGGCCTCGAGATCGCGTTCGCGGATGTGGGAGGGTGGGATACGCATGTGAACCAGGGCGGCGCAACCGGTCAGCTCGCAAATCGGCTCGGCGACTTCGCGCAGACGATCGCTGCGCTCGTCACCGACCTCGGCGACCGGATGGACGACGTCGTCATCATGACGATGTCGGAGTTTGGGCGGATGGCGAAGCAGAACGGCAACGGTGGAACCGATCACGGACATGCGGGCGCGCTGTTCGTGATCGGCGGGCACGTGCAGGGACACAAGGTGCACGGAGAGTGGCCGGGGCTCGCGCCGGAGCAGCTGAACGAGGGGCGCGATCTCGCCCTCACGACGGACTTCCGCGCGGTGTTCTCGGAGGTGGCGCGCAAGCATCTCGGTGCGTCGCGTGCGGATGCGCTGTTCCCCGGATTTACGGGCGCTGTCGCAAGCGGAGTGATGTAAATTTTCGTGCATGGTGCGGAGGTATCGGCGTTGCCCCGTCGATCGTCTCCGGCATACCTGCACTTGCGAGCCGGGATGATTATTCTTCCGGCCCACCTCGCCCCGTTTCAAGGACATCAATGTTCCGCGCCTCACGCTTCACCGCTTCGCTGCTTCTGGCAACGCTGGCCTGCCAGGGCTCTTCACGCAGTGCGACCGTCAGCACCGTCGCCCAGGGAGAGGTCGCGAGCGCGGATGGGCGTACGCCGAACGAGATGGGGCGCATTCCGATTCTCGAATACCATCTCCTTGGCGACAGCGACAGTCGCTGGCACGTCGAGCGCAACCATTTCCGTCGCGATCTCGAGCGGTTGTACGCGAGCGGCTACCGGCCGGTGACTGTCGAGGAAATGATCGACAGGAAGATCGATCTCCCGGCGGGGCAGTCCCCCGTCGTGTTCACTTTCGATGATGCGGGGCCGTCGCAGTTCAGCTACATCGATCACAACGGAACGCTCGACATCGATCCGAACAGCGCGGTCGGCATTTGGGTGGCGTTCCACAAGGAGCATCCGGACTGGCGGAACAAGGCGACCTTTTGCGTGCTCTCCGGCGGCGCGGCGGGACATGCGTTCTTCGGCGAGAAGGGAATCGACGGGCAGAAGTCGGAGTGGCGGTTCAAGAAGCTTCGGTATCTGGTCGAGCAGGGATTCGAGCTGTGCGGGCACACGCTGTGGCACGCCAACCTTGGGAAGTACAGCGACGCGGTGGTGCAGGAGCAGATCGCTCGCGGCACACTGGCGATCGATTCCGCAGTGCCGGGGTATCGCGTACGTACGTTCGCGCTTCCGCTCGGTGTGTGGCCGAAGAACCGCGCGCTCGCGGTGTCGGGCGAGTGGAAGAATCCGCACGGCGGGCACGTCGCGCGCTACGATTTCGATGCGGTGCTCGAGGTGGCGGGCGGGCCGGCGCGCAGTCCGTACGATCCGGCGTTCGATGCGAAGCGTCTGCCGCGAGTGGAAGTGTTCGGGAACCAGCTCGAGCAGATGCTCGACAGGCTGGAGCGGAGTGGGGTGCGCTACGTGAGCGACGGCAATCCGTCGACCGTGGCGCGACCGGTGGGATCGAGCGCGGCGCTGGGGCGAGCGGCGCACTGATCCCGGGGGATGCGCTACTCAATGAGTGTAGCGCGGCAAGCTGTCGAAAAAGTTATTAGCAAAATCATACATTGACTGTATGATTATTAAACAGCGGCTAAATAATTCGCTGAATTTGAGGCCGCGATCAAAAGATTGTCCGAAATTGTCATGCGAAAGTCCTAAATACATGCTTGATGCAGCCGATACTGACTTGCAAGTTGATCGCTCGCCTTGGGCGAAAAGACCGACACGGAGGAGTGAATGAGTAGTATCGCGCGACCGCTTGCCCACATGCCCTACTTCGAAAAGCTCAGCGAGCTGACCAACGACAGCACCGAGTGGCGCAGCATCAGCGCTGCGCTGGTGATGCTGCGTCTGTTCGACAGCTGGATGACGTCCGGGGCGGAGGTGGTCTTCGACGATGCGCCGGGGCTCAATGCCGTGCGCGATCAGATCGCCGCGATGGACATTCGCGACACTACGCGCGGGTTGCTGTCGAGCATCGTGGAGTCGATGGTGATAGCGGAGCAGCCGCGGATCGTGACGGTGGCGCCACGGCTGATGGCGTATGGGCGGGCG
>JBDSHG010000108.1:0-6615 GCA_039918615.1 Gemmatimonadaceae bacterium
CACCGCGTATACCTGGGCGAGCGACGCCACGCACTGCGTTCTGCGATTCGTGAGGGGGAGGGGCGGAGCGGAGAAATCTTCGAGGAACGATATAGCGCCGCCATTGCGGGATCGTCCATCGCGCTGGGCTTCGTTCGCGAGGTTTGCCCCGACCAGCACACGACACGAACGTTCGAAATTCCGGCGATCGGTGGATTCATGCTGGCCGACCGCACCGACGAGCATCTCGAATTTTTCGACGAAGGACGTGAGGCCGAATTCTTCGGCTCCGACGACGAATATATGGAGAAGATCCAGTATTATTTGCGAAACGAAACCGCTCGTGCTCAAATCGCCCGCGCAGGCCATCAGCGATGCCTGACCTCCGGCTACTCCTACGATGATCGCATTCGAACCGTGATGGCCAACCTCGATGTAGGCTCGGTAGCGTCGTGAAGGCAACAGCGTTTCGCGGGGAGCAGTTTTTTCGCGCCCTCGCATTTTTTACGATGGTTGCGCCGTTGGCGATATCCGTTGTCGTCGAATCGCCGGTTCCGTTCGAGACACGCGTGGAAGCGGGCGTGCTGTGGACGTTGTGCCTGTTCCCGGGCTGGCTGTATCTCGGTCAGAGTGCATCGATGCGCAGACCGATTCCATTTATCGCCATCATTGGCCTGCTGTACGGATTGTACTACGCACTTCCTCCCGCGCTGGGGGCGTACAACCAGCACTATCGCATCGTGCTCAACCCCACGCGTGACTACGATGATGCCGTGTTCGCCGCGTTGTTGGGTTGGCTCGCGATGGGGGTCGGCTACATGTGCGTGAGGCTGGTCATGCCCGCGAAGCGTGCGACCCGTGCAGTGGAGGTGCTCACTTCGCGAAGACAATGGTTCGGCTTGGGACTCATGACCAGTGGGTTGTTGCTCGAGCTCCTGCGCCGGTTTTCCCCGATTCCCCCGGAAATTGCCGGAATTCTGATCTTTGTGACCAGCCTTGGCTGGTTCGGAAGCGGGCTAATGATCGTGCTCGCGGTGCAGAAAAAATTGCCCATTCCACTGCTCCTGCTGACGTGTCTCGGAGTGCTTGGGTTTTTTCTCCTGGGTCTCGAGAGCGGGACGCTTTCCGGCGCGGCGTGGTATGGAACAGTGGTCGTGGTGTCCGGGCTCATCGGAAATCGCGGTCTGAAGGCGACGTGGATGGTCGGCATCGTATTCGCGGTGTTGCTGATTTTTTCGCTGCGCGGCGTCACGCCAGAGTATCGAAAGATCGTGTGGGAGCAGGGCGATGGCGGAGGCATTGTGGATCGAGTAAAGCTCCGGGTGACCCTCCTTCGCAAGCGTGTGGCGGTCGACGGAGTCGCTGGAACGATTGCGGGTGGATTCGAAACGACCTCCGAGCGCTCGGCCAATCTGGATGTGCTGGCAGAGGTGATTCGTGAGACGCCGTATGAGGTGCCGTACTGGGGTGGGGAAACGTATCTCTCTCTCGTCGGTGCGTTCATCCCCCGGTTTGTCTGGCCCGACAAACCGTCGAAGGAGCTGGGGCAGGCATTCGGACACCGGTATGACTTCCTCGATCTGCACGACGAGGCAACGTCCTTCAACTTTCCTATCCTGGTCGAGGCCTACGCCAATTTCGGGATGGGTGGTGTCGCGTTCATCATGTGGCTCTGCGGCGTGATCTATCTGCTCGTGGAGCGAGCCGTGAACAATCCGGGTCAGGACGATCTTCTGTCGCTCGCAGGCGTCGTGCTCATCATTCCCCTCACGAATATCGAGTCGGATTTTTCCCTCGATTTCGGAGGGTTGATCATGAATGGCGCTGCGCTCTGGCTGGTTCTTCGAGCGATTCGGGGCAGGGCTGCGCGCGCGGACGCCATGCGAGCATTGCCTCCATCGCCTCGACAGTTGCCAATGAGGATCGCGCCATCGGATCGATGAATCCAATGCCGAACGCCATCTGCAGTCGAGTCGGCGTCGCGGCGATCACGCTTCAGAGACAGGGCGACGGCGTTGCATATGCAGGTGCGCTTCTCGAACGGGCGATAGCCTCGATCGTCGGCGAGAATCCCTCCGTTCTCGAATTGTCACCGGGTAACTCTCGCGGACCGACACACGTCGAAGAGGCTCGTTTCGTTCTTCGACTCGGGTTGGCTCAGCTTCGCGACGCTCATTCGTGGTGGTTTTTCAATCACGTGGGCATCGCGCGAGCACAGCGACTCATACCGTCTTTCATCCGCCGGCCATACGCAGTTCTTTTGTGTGGGATCGAGGTGTGGGACCCTGCGCTCACGCCCGATCGGAAATCGACGCTGCGCCATGCCTCCACCCGTGTCGCCATATCCGAGCTCACGGCCAGACGAGTGCGTGCGTCACATCCCGATATCGGACCCATCGTTGCCTGTCCGCTGGCTCTCCTGCCCAAAGAGACGATCACGAGTGCAACGGATGCCGCACTACTGGCGCTCGTGAACGATCGAAGTGTGCTGATCGTAGGCCGGATGAGCGGCAGCGAGCGATACAAGGGCCACGATGAGCTCCTCGAGTGCTGGAGCGAGGTTCTTCGCGTGGTTCCGGATGCGCAACTGATTGTCGCTGGCAGGGGGGATGATCTCGAGCGCCTGCAATCGAAGGCAGGCGAGCTGGGTCTTCAGGACCGTGTATTTTTTGCCGGCTTTGTTGGCGAGCAAACGCTGGAGGCGCTGCGAAAACGCGTCGCTGTTTTTGCCATGCCGAGCCGTGGCGAGGGCTTTGGACTCGTATATCTGGAGGCGATGCGCGCGGGCATGCCGTGCATCGGAGGAACGGAGGATGCTGGCACGGAGGTGATCGTAGATGGCGAGACGGGCATTTGCGTCAACCCGGCGAATAAAACGGCTCTCGCCAACGCAGTGATTCTTCTCCTGACGACGCCTTCGCTCCGCGCGACGTATGCCGCGGCCGGTCGAAAGCGATTTCTGAGCTCGTTCACTTTCGAGCGATTCTGCGACCGGCTGGCGCCGATACTGCGCGATGCCTTCCCGTGAAGATTCTGCATGTCGCGCCGAGCGTAGCGCGCGCGTTCGGCGGTCCCACGTACTCGCTGGCTGGCTTTGTCAACGCGGCCACCGGCGCGGGTGCGAGCGTCGTCATTGCCGCGCCGAGACCGTCGGTGGAGGATGGGATCTGGCTTGCGGATCAGCTGCCTGGCGTTCGGATGGAGCTGTTCGAGAGCTTCGGAAGGAATGCATTCGTCGCGTCTCCGGCGCTGCATCGGTGGCTCGGAAAAAATGCCGAATCGTTCGACGTGGTCCACGTTCACGGTCTTCTCAACTCCATCAGCTCGTTCGCCGCGCGCAGATGCGTTCGCACGGGGCAGCCCGTGGTCATCCGTCCCTTCGGGACCCTCTCCGGGTACACGGTGGCACATCGCCGCAGCGCGCTGAAGAAACTGTATTTTGCAACGGTCGAACGTCCTACGCTGCGCCGCGTGTCCGCGATGCATTTTACGACGGAAATGGAGAAGAGCGAATCACGTGCGCACGGAATTGACTGGGGCGCGCGGGCGTTCGTCATCCCTCCGCCGATGAACGAGCACGGGCATTCGGCGAGTCGGCACTTTCGCACGAGCTCGAACGTCGTCGTCATTGCGAGGCTCAATCCGGTCAAACGCATCGAGCTCCTGCTCGATGCGTGGCCGGACGTGGTTGCGCGCGTTCCGGAGGCGAGGCTGGTGATCGCGGGAGCGGGTGCTCGCGACTACGAGCTCTCCCTGCGCCGCCGCTCGCCACTGACGGGAACATCCGTGACATTTGCTGGAGCGGTGCATGGAGAAAGGAAGCGAGCGTTGCTCGAGGAGGGCGACTTGTTCGTTCTGCCATCGCGTCACGAGAACTTCGGTATTGCCGTGCTCGAAGCGCTGACGGCCGGGTTGCCCGTTGTAGTCACGCCGGAAGTGCAGCTCGCCAGCTTCGTACTAGCGCACCAGCTTGGTCTTGTCAGCGAGGGCACGCGGGAAGGGCTCGCCGATGCGATCGTCTCCGCGCTTGCTAACCGCGAGCTTCGCGAACGGTGCAGAGAGACCGGAGCGCAAATCGTTTCGCAGAACTTTTCCCCGAGCCTCATCGGCAGCGAGCTTCTGGGAATGTATCGTTTCGCCGTTGCGGCACCTCCTCGATAGAGAATTACATCGCATGTACGTTCTGGGAATTAATGCCTATCACGGCGACGTCGCCGCCGTGTTGCTCGAGGATGGACAGCTGGTTATCGCGCTCGAGGAAGAGCGCTTTCGCCGCGTCAAGCATTGGGCAGGCTTTCCGTCGCTGGCGATCGCAAGGTGTCTCGAATATGCCGGGATTCGAGGGAGCGCCATCGACCACGTGGCCGTCAGCCGAGATCCGCGCGCGAATCTCCTGCGCAAGACGCGGTATGCGCTGATGAATCGACCGGACATCTCGCTCGTGCGAGACCGGCTGCGCAATTCGAAGAAGCTTCGCGGACTACGCGGCCCACTTGCCGACGCACTCGAAGTCACTCAGGCGGCGCTGCCTCGACTGCATTACGTCGAGCACCATCCATCGCACCTGGCGAGTGCCTTCTTCGTATCCCCATTCGCCGATGCGGCAGTGTGCGCGATCGACGGCTTCGGCGATTTCGTGAGCACGTCGATGGCCGCGGGACACGGGAACCGCCTGGAGCTGTTGGAAAAGATCTACTTCCCGCACTCCCTCGGCATGCTCTACACCGCCATCACGCAGCATCTGGGGTTCATGGGGTACGGCGACGAGTTCAAGATCATGGGACTCGCCCCGTACGGAAAACCGGATCGCGTGGCGGAGGTGCGGAAGCTCGTCACGCTCAAGCCGGGCGGGACCTTCGAGCTGCAGCTGGAATACTTTCGCCACTGGCGCGAAGACATCCAGATGGAGTGGGACGAGGGCTACCCGACACTCGGGCGCGTCTATTCCGATCGCCTGGAAAAGCTTCTCGGTCCGGCGCGAAAGAAGGACGAGCCTCTCACAGAGCAGCACGAAAATCTCGCACACTCGCTTCAGGCCGTGTACGAGGAATGCGCCTTCCATGTGCTGAACGGCTTGTGGGAGCGCACGAAGAATCCGCGGCTGTGCCTTGCGGGAGGCTGTGCGATGAACAGCGTCGCGAATGGAAAAGTGCGTTCGCATACGCCCTTCGAGGAGCTGTACATTCAGCCGGCGGCAGGCGACAACGGAACGGCGTTGGGCGCGGCGTACTACGTGTGGAATCAGGTCCTAGGCAAGCCCCGGTCGTTCGTGATGGAGCATGGATACTGGGGCACGTCGTACCCTCATGCGGACCTCGCCTCGGTCCTGAGCGAGCGCGACGACGAGGAGTGGACGTACGAGCAAACGGAGGCCGACGACGAAGAAGCCGTCTGCAAGATCGCCGCGCGGCTGATTGCCGACGGAAATGTGGTCGGCTGGTTTCAGGGACGTATGGAGTGGGGCGCGCGCGCCCTTGGGAATCGCAGCATCCTGGCTGATCCGCGGCGCGCGGACATGCGCGACCTGATCAACACGAAGATCAAGTTTCGGGAAAAGTTTCGTCCTTTCGCGCCATCGATCATGGAAGAGGCGCTCGACGACTACTTCGTGGATGCCGCTCCGGATCCGTTCATGCAGCAGGTCTATCCCGTTCGCGAGGACAAGCGCGCGATTCTGCCCGCCATCACCCACGCCGACGGCAGCGGACGCCTTCAAACGGTGAGCGAGCGCACAAATCCCCGATACTATCGACTCATTGCAGAATTTGCGAAGCTCACGGGCGTGCCGGTCGTCCTCAATACGAGCTTCAACGAGAACGAGCCAATCGTCGACACGCCGGAGCAGGCGCTCGATTGTTTCTTGAGAACGCGCATGGACGCAATTATTGTGGGGAATACCGTTATCCAGCGACAGCGCGCCCGACAGCCGCTTACCTTGAAGTGATCGCGCGCGCCGCACTGTCTGCCTCTTCCAAATTGGGCTGATGTCCGAACTCATTTCGTTTGGCTCACATCCGGAGAGCGGCCTGACCGAGCCCGTGCGCCCCAGAATGGTGGCTGCACTCGAGGCTCCGCATGGCGCCGGAGATGCCGGCGATCTCAAGGAGATTCTCGGTGTCATGCGGCGCCGGCGTGGGTTGGTGCTGCTTGCCGCGGCGAGTGGCGCCGCGATCGCGGGATACTTCGCGTACATCGCGAAGCCGGTGTATCTGGCGTCCGCGTCCGTTCGCATTGCGGACGCGCGCCGGGCCATGAGCGGAGGCATCGCGGATGCTCCGCGAGACGTGCTTGGATCGGGGATGGGTGTCGATCCCGTGCTCTCGCAGGTGCAGGTACTGAAGAGCCGGGAGGTTGCGGCCACGGCAGTGAGGCGGCAGGCGCTTGGGCTCACGGTGTATCCGGATGGCTTTCCGGCGGCCGACATGCGCGATGTGCGCGCGGATAGCGCCGTCAACGAAACGGCCTTTGCAGTGGAGTTCGATGCGCAAGGATACACGCTTCGCAACGCGCAGCAGATCGTGCACGCGCGATATGGCGAGCCCGTCGCCATCGCCCGTGTTTCCTTCACGATCATCGGCCGACCGTCGCACCGCAGCGGCATGATCGGAGTGCTCAACCGCGCAAGCGCGGTCGGGA